>NZ_MBPN01000008.1 GCF_001695625.1 Pseudomonas defluvii | reverse complement strand
TGTAGAAGTGGCCAGTACCAGCGCTCGACACCAGACGGATCAATTCACGCATGATTCTCTCCCTTAAACCTTGGCGCCGTTGCGGCGGATGTCAACCAGAACGGCATCGATGCCGCGCTTGTCGATGATACGCATGCCTTTGGCGGATACGCGCAGACGCACGAAACGCTTCTCAGACTCGACCCAGAAGCGATGATGCTGCAGGTTCGGCAGGAAACGACGACGGGTTTTGTTGTTTGCGTGGGAAATGTTGTTCCCGGTTACCGGACCCTTACCGGTAACTTGACAGACTCTCGACATGCCTCAGCCCTCTAAAACCACATGCCCAACCCGGCATGGGTTGGCCGCTTAATCTCTCAGTCTATGGCGCCAGGCGCCGTGTTTCTTCAGGGTCTTATCGGTTATACGCACAGACGCGACAAACCGGGCCCCTAGAAAAGAGCGCTGCTTTATACCAGAAAGACCGGAGTACAACAACAGCAGATACGAATTGCAGTGCAACGAATCATACGCGAACAGCACGGCCGTGGGCTTTGAGCACCCTCGACCACTCGTCGCAAGATAAGCCAAAAAGGATATAGCCATTTAGTCCGGCGCGCACTAGGGTAGGACTCTTCCAGACTGCATCGGCAGATGGGCCATCGATCAGCCAAGGAGTCCCCATGCGTCCTGCCGCTCTACCGTTACTGTTCGCCGCTGTATTTGCGCCTGCACTGGCCCAGGCAGCGGCACTGAGCGTTTGCACCGAAGCCAGCCCTGAAGGCTTCGACGTGGTTCAGTACAACTCGCTGACCACCACCAACGCGTCAGCCGATGTGCTGATGAACCGGCTGGTCGAATTCGACGCGACCCAAGGCCAGGTGGTGCCGAGCCTGGCGGAGCGCTGGACAGTTTCCAGTGATGGCCTGACCTACGAGTTCAAACTGCGTCCCGAGGTGAAGTTCCACAGCACCGCCTACTTCAAGCCCAGTCGCACACTGAATGCCGACGACGTGCTGTTCAGCTTCCAGCGCATGCTCTACCCCGCTCATCCCTGGCACAAGATTGCACAAAGCGGCTTCCCTCATGCGCAATCGCTGCAACTGCCTGAGCTGATCAAGCAGATCGAAGCGCCAGACCCGCTCACCGTGCGCTTCACCCTCGACCACCCGGACGCCACCTTCCTGGCCACGTTGAGCATGGGCTTCGCCTCGATCTACTCGGCCGAATACGCCGACCAACTGTTCAAGGCCGGCACCCCGGAGAAGCTCAACAGCCAGCCCATCGGCAGCGGGCCGTTTGTCTTTGGTCGCTTCCAGAAGGACGCCAACATCCGTTATCGGGCCAACCCGGACTACTTTGCCGGCAAACCGGCGGTCGACCCGTTGATTTTCACGATCACCCCCGATGCCAACGTGCGCCTGCAGAAGTTGCGGCGCAACGAATGCCAGATCGCCTTGTCGCCCAAGCCACTGGACATCGCCGAAGCCGCCAAGGATGACAACCTGAAGGCCGAGAAGACCGATGCCTTCATGACCGCCTTTGTCGCCATCAACAGCCAGCATCCGCCACTGGATAAAGTGGAAGTCCGCCAGGCCATCAACCTGGCATTCGATAAAGCCAGCTACCTGAAGGCGGTTTTTGAAGACACCGCCGTCGCCGCTAACGGCCCTTACCCGCCCAACACCTGGAGTTACGCCAAGGACCTGCCCGGCTACCCCACCAACGTGGACAAAGCCCGCGGCTTGCTGGCCAAGGTTGGCCTGGCGAAGGGCTTCAGCACCACGATCTGGACGCGCCCTTCGGGCAGTCTGCTCAACCCTAACCCAAGCCTGGGCGCACAGTTGTTGCAGGCCGACCTCGGCAAGATCGGCATTCAGGCCGAGATTCGCGTTATCGAATGGGGCGAGCTGATCCGCCGGGCCAAGGCGGGCGAGCATGACCTGCTGTTCATGGGCTGGGCTGGTGACAATGGTGACCCCGACAACTTCCTCAGCCCACAGTTTTCCTGTGCAGCCGTGAAGTCCGGTACCAACTTTGCCCGTTATTGCGACCCGCGCCTGGATCAGTTGATCAGCGCCGGCAAGACCACCAACGACCAGAGCGTGCGCAGCCGCCTGTACGAGCAGGCGCAGACGCTGATCCAGCAGCAGGCATTGTGGCTGCCACTGGCGCACCCAACTGCTGCTGCCCTCACCCGCAAGGGTGTGGAGGGCTATCAGGTAAGCCCGTTTGGCCGGCAGGACTTCTCGAAGGTGAATGTGGCCCGCTAAAACCAGCCGTACTCGACCATCGACAAGGGTTCGCCATCGCCGATGATGAAGTGATCCAGCACCCGGACATCCACCAGCTCAAGCGCCGTCTTGAGCCGCCGGGTGAGGATCACGTCCGACTGGCTGGGCTCCGAAACCCCCGACGGGTGGTTATGGCACAGGATCAAGGCGGCCGCATTGTGTGCAAGCGAGCGTTTGATCACTTGCCGTGGGTAGACACTGGCGCTATCGATAGACCCGCGAAACAGCACTTCAAACGCAAGCACCCGGTGTTTGCTGTCCAGGAACAGGCAGCCAAACACCTCATGCGGCTCGTGACGCAACTCGGCCTTGAGGTAGTCCTTGACGGCCTGCGGGCTCTCCAGGGCCGAGTCCCGGCGCAAACGCTCGGCCAGATGGCGCCGGGCCATCTCCATGACCGCCTGCAACTGGGTAAACTTGGCAGGCCCCAGCCCTGGCTCGGTGCTGAACCGCCTGAGGTCTGCTTCCAACAGCGCTCGCAAGCTGCCGAACTGCTGTAACAGGTAACGCGCCAGGTCGACGGCACTGCGCCCGCGAACCCCGGTTCGTAGAAAAATAGCCAGCAATTCGGCGTCCGAGAGGCTGGTGGCCCCTCGCGCCAGTAACTTCTCCCGAGGCCGCTCCGCGGCCGGCCAATCCTTGATGCTCATGCTACCTCCCTGCCCACTGGGTACTGCTGTCTGGCTTGAGTGCTGTGCTATCTTAGCCCCTCTTTTTCTTCGCCGATTTGGCTTCCTACAAGCCTGATCGGCACGTGCAAACCCTGATTTGACAAGGCAAGCCTATGCAGCGGCTGTATCGGAAACGCATTGTTCTCGGCGTCGGCGGCGGCATCGCCGCCTACAAGAGTGCCGAACTGGTTCGCCGACTTCTTGAGCACGGCGCGCAAGTCCGTGTCGTCATGACCCGTGGCGGTGCTGAATTCATTACCCCCCTGACGATGCAGGCCCTGTCCGGGCACCCGGTTCATCTGGACCTGCTCGACCCGGCCGCCGAAGCCGCCATGGGCCATATCGAGCTGGCAAAGTGGGCCGACCTGGTGCTGATCGCACCGGCCACCGCTGACCTGATCGCACGCCTGGCCCAAGGCGTCGCCAATGACCTGCTGACCACACTGGTGCTGGCCACTGACGCGACGGTTGCCGTCGCCCCGGCCATGAACCAGGCCATGTGGCGCGACCCGGCCACCCAGGCCAACCTTGAACTGCTGCAAAGCCGCCAGATCCAGGTATTCGGCCCGGCGTCCGGTAGCCAGGCCTGTGGTGATATAGGCCTGGGCCGCATGCTTGAAGCCAACGACCTGGCGTGGCATGCCGCCGAATGCTTCAAGCGCGAGTCGCTGACCGGCAAGCATGTACTGATTACGGCCGGCCCGACCCAGGAAAACATCGACCCGGTGCGCTACATCACCAACCACAGCTCCGGCAAAATGGGCTTTGCCCTGGCCGAAGCAGCGGTCGAAGCGGGTGCCAAGGTCACGCTGGTCACCGGCCCTGTACACCTGCCAACCCCTGACCGGGTGACCCGCATCGATGTGGTCAGCGCCCGCGACATGCTCGCCGCCTGTGAAGCCGCCATTCCCTGCGACCTGTTTATCGCCTCGGCAGCGGTTGCGGACTACCGGCCAGAGGTCGTAGCCCCACAAAAGCTCAAGAAAGACCCGACCACCGGTGACGGCCTGCTGCTGCAGATGGTGCGCAACCCCGATATCCTTGCCACCATCGCCACCCGTCCGGACCGTCCGTTCAGTGTCGGCTTTGCCGCCGAGACCGAACACCTGCTCGACTACGCCGCACGCAAGCTCAAGGACAAGAACCTTGACCTGATCGTCGCCAACGATGTCGCCAACCCCAGCATTGGCTTCAACAGCGAAGAGAACGCCTGCAGCGTGATCGACCGGCAACTGCAAGAAACCCTTTTCGCCCAGACCAGCAAAGGCAAGATCGCCCGTCAGCTGATCGCCTTTATTGCTGAACGTCTTAACCAGGTTTAATCGCGCATGCACGCTCTACAAGCCAAGATTCTCGACCCTCGCATCGGCAACGAATTCCCGCTGCCACAGTACGCCACCCCAGGCTCCGCCGGCCTTGACCTGCGTGCCATGCTCAAGGAAGACACCGTCCTGGAGCCAGGCCAGACCCTGCTGATCCCGACTGGCCTGTCGGTGTACATCGGTGACCCCGGCCTGGCAGCCCTGATCCTGCCACGCTCGGGCCTTGGTCATAAGCACGGCATCGTACTGGGCAACCTGGTCGGCCTGATCGACTCCGACTACCAAGGCGAACTGATGGTGTCCTGCTGGAACCGCGGCCAGACTGCATTCACCATCGCTGTTGGCGAGCGAATCGCCCAACTGGTGCTGGTGCCGGTGGTACAAGCCCATTTCGACATCGTCGAAACGTT
The DNA here is from genome assembly GCF_001695625.1 of Pseudomonas defluvii. Taxonomy (GTDB): domain Bacteria; phylum Pseudomonadota; class Gammaproteobacteria; order Pseudomonadales; family Pseudomonadaceae; genus Aquipseudomonas; species Aquipseudomonas defluvii. The sequence goes on along the minus strand of NZ_MBPN01000008.1, from coordinate 90,344 downwards.
CGATGAAAGCCAACGCGGCGCGGGTGGCTTCGGCCACTCCGGCAGCCACTGACCCACCGGGCAGCCTCGGCTGCCCAACGCAACCCAACGGATTGGCGAACGCTCTGGCAGAAACACTGTCAAAGCGCTCAATTTGAGCCTGCACCGCACGCCCTTGAGATTGGAGCTCCCCAGTGATGAATGACATGACACAACTGGTACCCACACTCCCTGAAAGCATCTTTCGCGCCTATGACATTCGTGGCGTGGTTGGCGACACCCTGACCGCCGAGACTGCCTATTGGATTGGCCGGGCCATTGGTGCCCAGAGCCTGGCTCAAGGCGAGCCGCAAGTTTCAGTGGGCCGTGACGGCCGCCTGTCCGGGCCGATGCTGGTCGAGCAGTTGATCAAAGGCCTGGCCGAGGCCGGTTGCCAGGTCAGCGACGTGGGCCTGGTGCCTACGCCTGCCCTGTACTACGCCGCCAACGTCCTCGCCGGCAAATCCGGCGTCATGCTGACCGGCAGCCACAACCCGCCGAACTACAACGGTTTCAAGATCGTCATCGCCGGTGACACCCTGGCCAACGAGCAGATCCAAGCGCTGCTGACCCGCCTGAAGACCAACGACCTGAGCCATGGCCAAGGCCATGTCGAGCGCGTCGAGATCCTTGATCGCTACTTCCAGCAGATCACTGGCGACATCAAGCTGGCGAAAAAGCTCAAGGTCGTTGTGGACTGCGGCAACGGCGCAGCCGGTGTCATTGCCCCACAACTGATCGAAGCCTTGGGCTGCGAGATGATTCCGCTGTTCTGCGAAGTGGACGGCAACTTCCCGAACCACCATCCAGACCCAGGCAAGCCCGAAAACCTGGTCGACCTGATCGCCAAGGTGAAAGAGACCGGCGCGGACCTGGGCCTGGCCTTTGACGGCGACGGCGACCGCGTCGGTGTCGTGACCAACACCGGCAACATCGTCTACCCGGACCGCTTGCTGATGCTGTTTGCCAAGGACGTACTGGCCCGCAACCCGGGCGCCGAAATCATCTTCGACGTCAAATGCACCCGCCGCCTGAGCCCATTGATCGAGCAGTACGGTGGTCGTCCACTGATGTGGAAAACCGGTCATTCGCTGATCAAGAAGAAAATGAAGCAGAGCGGCGCCCTGCTGGCCGGCGAGATGAGCGGACACATCTTCATCAAGGAGCGTTGGTTCGGCTTCGACGACGGTATTTACAGCGCCGCGCGGCTGCTGGAAATCCTCAGCAAGGAGTCGGTCGACGCCGAAACTCTATTCGCCGCCTTCCCAAATGATATTTCCACGCCGGAAATCAACATTGAAGTGACCGACGAAGGTAAATTCAGCATCATTGATGCACTGCAGCGTGATGCGGATTGGGGCGAAGCCAGCCTGACCACCATTGACGGTGTTCGAGTCGACTACCCCAACGGCTGGGGCCTGGTGCGCGCCTCCAATACCACCCCGGTACTGGTGCTGCGCTTTGAAGCCGAAACCGACGCCGAACTGCAACGCATCAAGGATGTTTTCCACGCGCAACTGAAGCGTGTTGAACCCAACCTGCAACTACCGTTCTGACCGACTACTGTTCCACTGGAGCTTTGCATGACCCTCGATCGTGATGCCGCCACCCATGTCGCCCAGGTATTGTCCGAAGCGCTGCCTTATATCCGCCGCTTTGTCGGCAAGACCCTGGTGATCAAGTACGGCGGCAACGCGATGGAGAGCGAAGAGCTCAAAACCGGTTTCGCCCGTGACGTGGTCCTGATGAAAGCCGTGGGTATCAACCCTGTGGTCGTACACGGCGGCGGCCCGCAGATCGGCGATCTGCTCAAGCGCCTGTCGATCGAAAGCCACTTTATCGATGGCATGCGCGTCACTGACGCACAAACCATGGACGTGGTCGAGATGGTTCTCGGTGGCCAGGTCAACAAGGACATCGTCAACCTGATCAACCGTCATGGCGGCAGCGCCATCGGCCTGACCGGTAAGGACGCTGAGCTGATTCGTGCGAAGAAGCTCAAGGTCACCCGTCAGACCCCGGAAATGACCTCGCCTGAAATCATCGACATCGGCCATGTAGGCGAAGTGGTTGGGGTAAATACCGACCTGCTGAACATGCTGGTCAAGGGCGACTTCATCCCGGTGATCGCACCGATTGGTGTTGGTGCCAACGGCGAGTCCTACAACATCAACGCCGACCTGGTCGCTGGCAAGGTCGCCGAAGCCCTGAAGGCCGAGAAGTTGATCCTGCTGACCAACATCGCAGGCCTGATGGACAAGCAAGGTCACGTGCTGACCGGTCTGACCACCGAGCAGGTCAACGACCTGATCGCCGATGGCACCATCTACGGCGGCATGCTGCCGAAGATTCGCTGCGCGCTGGAAGCCGTCCAGGGTGGCGTCAACAGCTCGCACATCATCGACGGTCGGGTTCCGAATGCGGTCCTGCTGGAAATCTTCACCGACAGCGGCGTCGGCACCCTGATTACCAATCAGAAGCCTGAGTAACAGCCTCAGCTCCCGATCTGGTGGCACACCAGAGAAGCAAAAAGGCCCTGCATTGCAGGGCCTTTTTGTTGCGCATGGGCTTCAGATACCGTACTGGGCCCGGTACGCTTCGACCGCAGGCAGATGCTGCTTGAGCGCTGGATCGTCAGCGAGGAACTCCAGCACCTGAGTCAGCGACACAATGCTGACCACCGGGATACCAAAGTCACGCTCCACTTCCTGGATCGCCGACAGCTCGCCGTTGCCGCGCTCCTGACGGTTCAGTGCGATCAGCACGCCAGCGGCCTTGGCCTGCTGCCCCTGGATGATCTGCATGACCTCGCGGATCGCCGTGCCGGCAGTGATCACGTCGTCGATGATCAATACGTCGCCGGTCAGTGGCGCGCCGACCAGGCTGCCGCCTTCGCCATGGCTCTTGGCTTCCTTGCGGTTGAAGCACCACGGCACGTCGAGCTGGTGATGCTCAGCCAGCGCTACAGCGGTCGCTGCAGCCAGCGGGATGCCTTTGTAGGCCGGGCCGAACAGCACGTCGAACGGAATCTTGCTGTCGACAATCGCCGCAGCATAGAAACGCCCGAGCTGAGCCAGGGCCGCGCCGCTGTTGAACAGGCCGGCATTGAAGAAATACGGGCTGGTACGCCCCGACTTGAGGGTGAACTCACCGAAGCGCAGAACCCCACGATCGATGGCAAAACGAATAAAGTCGCGCTGATACGGCTGCATGTAGAGTCCCGGATGCCACGGATTTAGCTAATTGAGTACAGCTCGGGTATCATACACGCACGAGATTTTTGGGGCCATTTATGCGGATCATCAGTGTGAACGTAAATGGCATTCAGGCTGCAGTCGAGCGTGGTTTGCTCAGTTGGCTGCAAGCCCAGAATGCCGACGTCATCTGCCTTCAGGATACCCGCGCCTCGGCCTTTGAACTCGACGACCCAGCTTTCCAGCTCGATGGCTACTTCCTTTATGCCTGCGACGCAGAAGTCCCCGCCCAAGGCGGTGTGGCACTTTACTCGCGCTTGCAGCCCAAGGCAGTCATCAGCGGCCTGGGCTTCGAGACAGCCGACCGCTACGGACGTTACCTGCAGGCAGACTTCGACAAAGTCAGTATTGCCACCTTGCTGCTGCCTTCCGGGCAGAACGGCGACGAAGACTTGAACCAGAAGTTCAAGTTGATGGACGACTTCGCCAAATACCTGGACAAGCAACGTCGCAAGCGTCGTGAATACATTTACTGCGGCTCGCTGTATGTCGCGCAGCAGAAGCTCGACATCAAGAACTGGCGCGACAGCCAGCAGTCCCCGGGCTTCCTGGCACCGGAACGGGCCTGGATGGACACCATCGTCGGCGACATGGGCTATGTCGATGCCCTGCGCGAAGTCAGCCGCGAAGGCGAGCAGTACAGCTGGTGGCCGGACAACGAACAGGCCGAGATGCTCAACCTGGGCTATCGCTTCGACTACCAGTTGCTGACACCAGGCCTGCGTCGCTTCGTGCGTAGCGCACGCCTGCCACGCCAGCCACGCTTCTCCCAGCATGCGCCACTGATCGTGGACTATGACTGGACGCTGACCATTTAAACGGTCACGCACAAAAACGAACCCCCGCTTTTCAGCGGGGGTTCGTTTTTATGTGCCAAAAATAGCGCAAGACACCCTGTGGGAGTTGGCTTGCCAACGATGCAGGCGCCGCGTACTCATTGGCACCCCGCCGACGCCATCGCAGGCAAGCCTGCATCCCACAGGAAAAGCCAACAACCCTGCCGCTACTGAATCACCCGCCAGGTAAAGGGGTAGCGATACGCCTGCCCCTCATTGACCTTGACCGAAGCGATGATCATCAGGATGGCTGCGGCCACTACCAGCAGGCCGAGCAACGCAAAGCCAATCAATATGATGAACAGTGCGATGCAGATCACGTAGGCAATGGTCACAGTAATCTGGAAGTTCAGCGATTCCTTACCTTGGGCATCGATGAACGGGTCCAGCTCACGCTTCCATTGCCAGATGATCAACGGCCCCAGCAAGTTGCCGAAGGGGAACAACAACCCGCAGAACGCCGCGAGGTGGCAGAACATCGCCCACTGGCGCACATCGGCACTCGGGGTGGATGCATTCAGAGGTTGTTCGCCCATCAGGCCATCCTCACTCAGTCAGCCAGCGAAGCGCTCTGCAGCTCGAAGAGGTCGCTCATGCCTTTTTGCGCCAATGCCAACATGGCATTGAGCTCTTCGGGCTGGAACGGCGCGCCTTCAGCGGTGCCCTGCACTTCGATGAAGCCACCGGCGCTGGTCATGACCACGTTCAGGTCAGTCTCGGCAGCGGAGTCTTCCAGGTAGTCCAGGTCGAGCACTGGAACGCCTTGGTACATGCCCACCGAAACGGCAGCGATCATGTGCTTGAGCGGGTCTCCGCCCTTGAGGCCGCCACGCTTCTTGACGACACGCAGGGCATCGACCAGCGCGACCATGGCACCGGTGATCGACGCCGTGCGGGTACCGCCATCGGCCTGGATCACGTCGCAGTCGACGTAGAGGGTAATGTCGCCGAGCTTGCTCATGTCCAGCGCAGCACGCAGCGAGCGGCCGATCAAACGCTGGATTTCCAGGGTGCGGCCACCCTGTTTGCCACGGCTGGCTTCGCGCTGGTTACGCTCGCCAGTGGAGCGCGGCAGCATGCCGTACTCTGCTGTCAGCCAGCCTTGGCCCTGACCTTTGAGGAACCGGGGAACACCATTTTCGACGCTGACCGTGCAGACGACTTTGGTGTCGCCGAACTCGACCAGTACCGACCCTTCGGCGTGCTTGGTGTAGTTGCGGGTGATGCGGATCGAGCGGAGCTGATCGGCAACGCGACCACTTGGACGTTTCATAGGGGATACCTGTACTGGACTTGAATCTGCCCAGCATTATAGAGCGCCCAGGCTCCGCTGGACATGCCCAAGGCAGAAACAGCTGTTTATGCACCCGCAGGGTACGCGCCAGCCTTGAGCCAGAGACGTTGGTCGGTTTTTTCCGGCAATCCAGAGAGTGTTTGTAACATCAGTGGATTGGGAGCACACCTCGCACTGCGCTACAATCCTGCGCCTTTGCAGCCTGTCGGCTTCCCTTCAACCTACTGCGAGGTACTTCCCATGGTGCATAGCATGACCGCCTTTGCCCGCGCCGAACGCGCTGGCGCCCAAGGTACCCTCATCTGGGAATTGCGCTCGGTCAACCACCGCTACCTGGAACCCCACTTACGTCTGCCTGATGCCTTCCGCGACCTTGAAGGCACGGTACGTGAAGCCCTCCGTCAGGGCCTGTCACGCGGCAAGGTCGAATGCACGTTGCGCTTCAATGAAGAAAGCACTGGCAAACCCTTGCAGGTTGATCGCGAGCGCGCTGCGCAACTGGTTGCCGCCGCCGAGACCGTCGCCAGCCTGATCAAGCAGCCTGCTGCGCTCAACCCGCTGGAAGTGCTGGCGTGGCCAGGCGTGCTGGTGGCAGACGCGACAGACCCGCAAGCGTTGAATATCGAGGCCATGAGCCTGTTTGAAGAGGCCCTGAAGGAGCTGCGCAACGGTCGCAACCGCGAGGGCACCGAGCTGGCCAGGCTGATCAACGAACGCCTGGACAACATGGCCACCGAGGTCACGACCCTGCGTGCCCTGGTACCGCAGATGCTGACCGTTCAGCGCCAGAAGGTCCTGGATCGCTTCACGGACATGAAAGCCGAACTCGACCCGCAGCGCCTGGAACAGGAAATGGTGCTACTGGCCCAGAAAAGCGACGTCGCCGAAGAGCTGGACCGCCTGAGCACCCACATGACCGAGGTACGCCGTGTACTCAAGTCCGGTGGTGCCGCAGGCCGGCGTCTCGACTTCCTGATGCAGGAGCTGAACCGCGAAGCGAACACCCTTGGCTCCAAAGCCTTCGACCCACGTAGCACCCAAGCAGCGGTCAACCTCAAGGTCCTGATCGAGCAGATGCGTGAACAAGTACAGAACATTGAGTAAGGCCACCCCGACCATGAACCACAGCAGCGGCATCCTCTACATCATCTCGGCCCCTTCCGGCGCCGGCAAGACCAGCCTGGTCAAAGCCCTCATCGACGCCGAGCCGAGCATTCGCGTTTCGGTCTCGCACACCACCCGCGCCATGCGTCCGGGCGAAGAAAATGGGGTGAACTACCACTTCGTCGATCGCGCCGAGTTCATCCGCATGACCGAACACGGCGACTTTCTGGAGCAGGCCGAAGTCTTCGGCAACCTCTACGGCACGTCGCAGAGCACGCTGCAGCAAACCCTGGACGAAGGCCACGACCTGATTCTGGAAATCGACTGGCAGGGTGCCGAACAAGTACGCAAGCAGATGCCACAGGCACGCTCGATCTTCATCCTGCCGCCGAGCCAGCAGGCCCTACGCCAGCGCCTGACCAACCGTGGCCAGGACAGCGATGAGATCATTGAGGGTCGGATGCGTGAAGCCGTCAGCGAGATGAGCCACTACAACGAGTACGACTTCGTCATCATCAACGACGACTTCGCCATGGCCCTTGAAGACCTCAAGGCGATCTTCAGGGCCAATCGCCTGCAGCAGAAGAGCCAGCAACAGCGCCACAGCGAGCTACTCAAACAGTTGCTCGCCTGATTGGCGCCGTCTCAGCGTCGGCAGGGCAGCGTTGCCTGCCGATGCAGGGTCATCCCCAGGAAGAACGCTGGTGCACGCATGCGCGACAGCACCATCAGGAAGATGCCCAGCAACAGAATGATCATCGCGATCACGAACACCAGGCCCAGGCCTGCGACATGCGAGCCACTGCCGAACGACGGGGAAGCACTGTCGATGGCGGTCTGAACGAAGATCACCGACAGAATCCCGCCGCCCACGAAGGGGCACAGGCCGCGCATCATGAAGTGACGCAGGCTGTCGAACAGGCTGTCGCGGAAGTACCACACGCACGCGAACGCCGTCAGCGAGTAGTAGAAGCAGATCATCATCCCCAGCGCGGTGATGGTGTCGGCCAATACGTTTTCACTCAGGGTGCGCATGGTGACGTAGAACAGGCCGGCTGCAACGCCTGCGCAGATGGTCGCGTAGCGTGGCGTCTGTGAGCGCGGGCAGATGCTGGCAAATCGCTCAGGCACGGCACCGTAGTACCCCATGGCCAGCAGCGTGCGCGCTGGCGAGACGAAGGTCGACTGCAGGGACGCCGCGGTACTGGCCAGTACCGCAATGGACATCAGGATAGCCAGCGGCCCCATGACCGGGCCGGCCAGGTGTGCGAAGACGTTCTCTTGAATGCGCGGGTTGCCCAGCCCCAGGCCAATGTCACCGATACCGGCGAACTGCAAGGTAGCAATACCGGTCACCAGGTACAGGCCAAGGATCAACAGCACGGTCCAGGTGGCAGCCTTGCCAGGGACTTCTTCACTGCCCACCGACTCTTCGCTCACAGTCAGGCAGACGTCCCACCCCCAGAAAATGAAGATCGACAGCGACAGCCCGGCTGCAAACGAGGAGAACGACTCGACGCCAAACGGGTTGAACCAGTCTGAGTCGAATTGCAGCGGCGGGATGGTCGGCGACCCACCGAACGCGGCCATGGAGAAACCGATCAGCACCACCAGTTGCAAGGCCACCAGGCCATACTGCACCGTCATGGTAGTACCCATGCCACGGCAGCAGATCCACACGGCCATGGCAATAAAGACACAACAGGTGGTGACGTTGACCAACAGGTTATCGCTCAGCGCAGACACCTCATGGCTGCCGCTGAGCTGGCCGAGGAACAGGTAGAAGAAGTCCACCGCCACACCCGCCAGGTTGGACAACACAATGGTCGTCGCGGTGACCAGGCCCCAGCCACCGATCCAGCCAATCATCGGGCCAAAGGCACGGGCAGACCAGGTGAATGACGTGCCGCTATCGGGCTCGGCAGCGTTCAGCTCGCGGTAGCCCAGCGCAACCAGCAGCATGGGCAGGAAGCCGACAAGGAACACCGCTGGCAGGTGTGCGCCGACTTCGCGCACGGTAGGCCCGAGCGCGCCGGTCAGGGTGTAAACCGGCGCAATGGTGGAGATGCCAAGCACAATGCTGGCAAGCAGCCCGAGCCGGCCCTTGGCCAGCCCTTTGCTGCGATGGGTGGAAGCGCCTGAGCTGGCCTGCGCCGACTCTGCCGAGCCCGAGGGCCGACTCGCTTCTGTGTATTCACTCATGAGTATTTGCCGTCGCTATTGGTATTGTTCTAGATGGGCGTCTTGCAAGGCACCCGCTTTCACTCATGGAAAGCTCACTGCTTGATTCATGACATCCGGGGGCGCCGGACAGCCTCAAATGGCCGCCACCTCAACACGCTTTCCCGCCGCATGGGCGATACAAGCCTCGCGGAACGCCTGAAACAGGCGCAACGAGACAGGGTTGTCGGTAAAACGCCATTCCGGATGCCACTGAACGCCAAGAACAAACCCTGGCGCGTTATCCAGCGTGACCGCCTCGACCAATCCATCCGGCGCAACGGCTTCGACCCGCAGGCCACTGGCCAGGCGCTCGATGCCCTGGCCATGCAACGAGTTGACCTCGAAAACCATGGGCAGCCCCAAGCGCTCGAAAAGCCCACCCGGCTGCACGCTCACTGAGTGCTGCGGTGCGTATTGCACCTCCAGCGCAACGTCTTTCGGCTCGCGGTGGTCCAGGTAGCCAGGCAACTCATGAACCTGTTGATGCAGGCTGCCACCGAGGCTCACATTCAGCTCCTGGAAACCACGGCAAATGCAAAACACAGGCACGCCCGCCGCAATCGCCGCACGCAACAACGGCAGGGTCAGGCGATCACGGTACACATCGTGTCGGGTTCCCTCCGCGCTGGGGCTGCCATTGTAATGATGCGGCTCCACATTTGAAGGCGAACCGGTAAAAAGAATGCCATCCAACCGCTCTAGCACGAGCTCTGCAGCCACAGGCTCGGCACGCGCAGGCAATATCAGGGGAATCCCGGCGAAGCCTGCAGCCTCGACATACTTGTCACCCGCCGTGTGCGAGGAATTCTTTTCCAGTTGCTGGCGGCAGGCAGTGACGCCAATCAGTGGGGTAACCTGCTTCATCTGTCAGCCCTCGTTTACAACTTGATCCAGGTCGCCTTGAGTTCGGTGTACTTGTCGAACGCATGCAGTGACTTGTCACGCCCGTTACCGGACTGCTTGAAGCCGCCGAACGGCGCCGTCATGTCACCACCGTCGTACTGGTTGACCCAGACACTACCAGCGCGCAGGGCCTTGGCCGTGCGGTGCGCCTTGGACAGGTCGCTGCTCCAGACCGCTGCGGCCAGGCCGAACGGTGAGTCGTTGGCAATGCTGATGGCTTCTTCGGCGGTATCGAACGCAATCACTGACAGCACCGGGCCGAAGATCTCTTCACGGGCAATACGCATGGCATTGTCCACACCATCAAAGATCGTCGGCTCCACATAGACGCCGCCGGTTTCTTCCAGCACGCGCTTGCCACCAGCGACCAGCGTCGCACCGTCGGCGGCACCGGCCTCGACATAGCCCAGCACGGTATCCAGCTGGGTGCCGTCCACCAGGGCGCCAACCCGAGTAGTCGGGTCCAGCGAATGGCCGGGCTTCCAAGCCTTGAGCGCCTCAATGACCATCGGCAGAAAGCGATCCTTGATGCTGCGCTCGACCAGCAGGCGCGAGCCCGCCACACACACTTCGCCCTGGTTGAAGGCAATGGCGCAAGCGGCGGCGTCAGCTGCTGCCTGCAGGTCAGGGGCGTCGGCAAAGACGATGTTCGGGCTCTTGCCACCAGCCTCCAGCCAGACACGCTTCATGTTCGATTCGCCGGCATAGATCATCAGTTGCTTGGCGATCTTGGTTGAACCGGTAAACACCAAGGTGTCCACGTCCATGTGCAGGGCCAGGGCCTTGCCGACGGTGTGGCCATAGCCTGGCAGCACGTTCAGCACGCCCGCAGGGATACCGGCTTCGATAGCCAGTTGAGCGATGCGAATGGCGGTCAGTGGCGACTTTTCCGAAGGCTTGAGGATCACCGAGTTACCGGTGGCCAGCGCCGGGCCGAGCTTCCAGCAGGCCATCATCAGAGGGAAGTTCCACGGCACGATCGCCGCCACCACACCTACCGCTTCGCGGGTAACCAAACCCAGCTGGTCGACCGGCGTTGGCGCCACTTCGTCGTAGACCTTATCAATGGCCTCTGCGCTCCAGCGGATGGCATTCGCCGCGCCCGGCACGTCGATGCTGAGCGAGTCACTGATCGGCTTGCCCATATCCAGGGTTTCCAGCAGCGCCAGCTCCTGGGCGTTGGCCAACAGCGCGTCAGCGAAAGCAATCAGCACACGCTTGCGCTGTGCAGGTGCCAGGCCCGACCAGGCGCCGCTTTCAAAACTGCGGCGGGCTGCCAGGACAGCACGCTCGGCATCTGCGGCATCACAACTGGCGATATTGGCCAGGTGACGGCCATCGACCGGGCTCAAGCTCTCGAAGGTTTCAGCCGAGACAGCAGCCTGGTACTGGCCATCGATAAAGGCACGCCCTTCGATGCTCAGGCTCTGGAAAAGGGATTCCCATTGTGCGCGGGACAAGGTGGTCATGTTCGTGTGCTCCAGGCCTTACACCGTATGCAGGTACCAGTTGTATTCGAGATCCGAGATCGATACTTCAAACTCTGACAGCTCACTTTCCTTGCAGGCGACAAAGACATCGATGTAGTCCGGGCTGATGTACTTGTTCAGCACTTCGCTGTCATCCAGCTCGCGCAGTGCGTCGCGCAAGTTGTTTGGCAAGCTCTGCTCCAGTTGCTCGTAGGAGTTGCCTTCCACCGGCGCACCCGGCTCGATCTTGTTGGTCAGGCCGTGATGAATGCCGGAGAGAATTGCCGCCATCATCAAGTACGGGTTGGCATCAGCACCGGCAACACGGTGCTCGATGCGCACTGCGTCAGCACTGCCGGTGGGTACGCGCAGGGCTACAGTACGGTTGTCCAGGCCCCAGCTTGGCGCATTCGGCACATAGAACTGGGCACCGAAACGCCGGTACGAGTTGACGTTCGGGCAGAGAAAAGCCATCGACGCCGGCAGGGTTTCCAACACGCCACCAATGGCGTGGCGCAGCGCGTCGTTCTGCTCGGGCTCATCACTGGTGAAGATGTTCTTGCCGGTTTTCTTGTCCAGCAACGAGATATGCACGTGCAAACCGTTGCCCGCCTGGCCAGGGTACGGCTTGGCCATGAAAGTGGAGTCCATTTCATGGTCGTAGGCGATGTTCTTGATCAGACGCTTGAGCAGGACCGCGTAGTCGCAGGCCTTGATCGCATCTTCGACGTGATGCAGGTTGACCTCGAACTGTGCCGGGGCGCTTTCCTTGACGATGGCGTCAGCCGGGATGTCCTGCTCTTTGGCCGCTTCAAGCATGTCCTGCAGGCAATCGACGTACTCGTCCAGATCATCGATCAGGTAGACCTGAGTCGACTGCGGACGCTTACCCGAGATCGGCGAACGGGGCGGCTGTGGGCGGCCATTCACGTTGTCCTGATCGATCAGGTAGAACTCCAGCTCGAAGGCGGCGCAGATGGTCAGGCCCAGCGCATCGAACTTCTCCACCACGCTGCGCAGCACTTCTCGCGGGTCAGCGAAGAAAGGGGTGCCATCCAGCTCGTGCATGGTCATCAGCAGCTGCGCGGTAGGACGCTTCTGCCAAGGCTCATAGCTCAGCGTGCCGGGAATGGGAAAGCAAATACGGTCGGCATCACCGATATCCAGGCCCAGGCCGGTGCTTTCCACGGTCGAGCCGTTGATATCCAGCGCAAACAGCGACGCCGGCAGATTGATACCTTTTTCGTAAACCTTGTGCAGGCTCGCACGCTCGATTCGCTTTCCGCGCACGACACCGTTCATGTCGGAAATGAGCAGGTCCACGAACTGGACTTCAGGATAAGCCTGGAGAAACTCGCTCATCTCGCTGGAAGGGCTGGCGCACGGGGAGACCGACGTCATGGCTATGCATCCTTTGATTTTTATCGGGCGACAATATGAAGGGGTGTTGCAGGCGCCCTGTGGGCGTCGATGGTTGGTTTATTTTTCTAGTATTCCCATCGTGGGAAACAGCCGAATGAACATCCTTGTGCGCTGCACTCGGCACTCTGGCCGGCGGCGAGGTTGATTCGCGGCTGCTGCTTCACTATAGAATGGCCTCAACGCAACAGACATTGGCATTTCGGCAAGCTAAGAGTGCACTCATGCAATATCAGGTCAGCCATACCGATCTCACCCTGGTGCTCGCCCTGGTTCGCGGGCGATCCCTGGCAAAAGCTGCCGAACTGCTCAAGGTGGACGTATCGACCGTCTTTCGCTCGATTCGCAGGCTCGAGGCCTCACTGGGCAAGGCGCTGTTCGATAAAAGCCGCAAGGGCTACGTCCCCACTGGCACAGCTCAAGCGCTGGCGGAGCAAGCCGAGCGCGCCGAACAGGCACTGGATGCGGCCCAGGTGGCGGTGGAACACGGCGACCAGGTGGTCAGCGGCACCGTGCGCCTGACCTGCACCGAAGCGGTATTGCACAGCCTGCTGCTGCCGGCGCTGGCCCATTTCATGCCAACCTACCCGGCGCTGTCGCTGGAGCTGGCAACCTCCAACTCCTTCGCCAACCTCAGCCGACGCGATGCCGATGTCGCCCTGCGACTGACCAACTCCCCCCCCGAGCACCTGGTCGGTCGCTGCCTGGGCACGGCCTCCTACCTTGTTTATGGGCACGCCGATTATCGCCAGCGCCTGGCAGAGGCTCCGGCATCACTGCCCTGGATCGCACTGGACGACTCGATGTCCGATCATGCCTCGGTGGTCTGGCGCGAGCAGCACCTACCTGGCGTGGTACCACGCTACCGCTGCAGCAGCATGGCCGCCGTCGCGCAACTGGTAGGTGCAGGGCTGGGCGTCGCAGCGCTGGCTGACTACATGGCCGACAGCCTCCCCGGGGTGGAGCGGCTGAGCGATGCCCTGCCCGGCTGCGATACCGAACTCTGGCTGCTGACTCGCCCCGACTGCCGCGCACTGCGCTCAGTACAGACGCTGTTCGACGAACTGACCCCACGCTTGCGCGCGGCGATGGGCGAGTAGCACGAGGGAGTTGTGCTAACCCCACGCAAATGGTTATCGTCTGCTCTAACGCTAAAACTCTCGGCCAAAGCATGCCGCCTGAGCGAGAACTGAAATCAGCGCTTCCCTATTGGCTGGTGATTTTTTAAACTACCGAGTCCGCTCGCCCATCCGGGCTGCTTGCCTATTGCATTTGCTACGAGGAATACCATGGCCCGCGTGACCGTTGAAGATTGCCTGGACAACGTCGATAACCGTTTCGAGCTGGTCATGCTCGCCACCAAGCGTTCCCGCCAGCTGGCAACCGGTGGCAAGGAACCCAAAGTGGCCTGGGAAAACGACAAGCCAACCGTAGTTGCACTGCGTGAAATCGCTGCCGGCCTGGTCGACAACGAATTCGTCGCTCAAGAAGATGTGGTCGTTGAAGAGCCTATCTTTGCCGCATTTGAAGACGAGGCCAACGAGGCCGTCTAAGTTCATGCCTGGTCGACATTGCACGGCGCAAGGCACCAGCCATCGGCAGGAGGTAGTACGTTGCCGAGCATAGATGCCCTTGCCGATCGCCTGTCGACCTACCTCGGCGCTGACCAGGTCAACCTGGTGCGCCGAGCGTATTTCTACGCCGAACAAGCCCACGATGGCCAACGCCGTCGCAGCGGCGAACCTTACGTTACCCATCCCCTTGCGGTAGCGAGCATTCTTGCCGACATGCACATGGACCATCAGAGCCTGATGGCCGCCATGCTGCACGACGTGATCGAAGACACCGGTATCGCCAAGGAAGCGCTTTCAGCGCAATTTGGCGAAACTGTCGCCGAACTGGTCGACGGGGTCAGCAAGCTGACCCAGATGAACTTCGAAACCAAGGCCGAGGCCCAAGCGGAAAACTTCCAGAAAATGGCCATGGCCATGGCCCGGGACATCCGCGTGATTCTGGTCAAGCTGGCCGACCGCCTGCACAACATGCGCACCCTGGAAGTGCTGTCCGGCGAGAAGCGCCGACGCATCGCCAAGGAAACCCTGGAAATCTACGCCCCCATCGCCAACCGCCTGGGCATGCACGCCGTGCGCGTGGAATTCGAAGACCTGGGTTTCAAGGCCATGTACCCGATGCGCTCCGCACGCATCCATCAGGCGGTGAAACGCGCCCGCGGCAACCGCAAGGAACTCGTCAACAAGATCGAAGAATCGCTCAGCCATTGCCTGGCGGTCGACGGGATCGAAGGCGAAGTCAGCGGGCGACAGAAACACCTCTATGGCATCTACAAAAAGATGCGCGGCAAACGCCGGGCCTTCAACGAGATCATGGATGTCTACGCGTTCCGCATCGTCGTCGACAAGGTCGACACCTGCTACCGCGTACTCGGTGCAGTTCACAACCTGTACAAGCCGCTGCCGGGTCGCTTCAAGGATTACATCGCGATCCCCAAGGCCAACGGCTACCAGTCACTGCACACCACGCTGTTCGGCATGCACGGTGTTCCCATCGAAATCCAGATCCGCACCCGCGAAATGGAAGAGATGGCCAACAACGGTATCGCCGCCCACTGGCTGTACAAATCCAGTGACGACGAACAGCCAAAAAGTACCCATGCCCGTGCCCGTCAGTGGGTCAAGGGCGTGCTGGAGTTGCAGCAACGTGCAGGCAACTCCCTTGAATTCATCGAGAGCGTGAAGATCGACCTGTTCCCGGACGAGGTCTACGTGTTCACGCCCAAAGGCCGCATCATGGAGCTACCCAAGGGCTCCACGGCGGTCGACTTCGCCTATGCCGTGCACACCGACGTCGGCAACAGCTGCATTGCCTGCCGTATCAATCGTCGCCTGGCACCGCTATCCGAGCCACTGCAGAGCGGCTCGACCGTCGAGATCGTCAGTGCGCCAGGGGCACGGCCAAACCCGGCCTGGCTCAACTTCGTGGTGACCGGCAAAGCCCGTACGCACATCCGTCACGCGCTCAAGCTACAACGCCGCTCCGAGTCGATCAGCCTTGGTGAGCGCCTGCTGAACAAAGTGCTCCATGGTTTCGACAGCGCACTGGAGAAAATCCCTCAGGAACGCATCCAGGCCATGCTCAGCGAATACCGCCTGGAACTGATCGAAGACCTGCTCGAAGACATCGGCCTGGGCAATCGCATGGCCTATGTCGTGGCTCGCCGCCTGCTGTCCAGCGAAGGCGAGCAGTTGCCAAGCCCTGAAGGCCCGCTGGCCATCCGCGGCACCGAAGGCCTGGTGCTGAGCTATGCCAAATGCTGCACACCGATTCCGGGCGACCCCATCGTCGGCCACCTGTCGGCCGGCAAAGGCATGGTCGTGCACCTGGAAAACTGCCGCAACATCAGCGAAATCCGCCACAACCCGGAAAAGTGCATCCAGCTCTCCTGGGCCAAGGACGTCACCGGCGAATTCAATGTGGAGTTGCGCGTCGAACTGGAACACCAGCGCGGCCTGATTGCCCTGCTAGCCAGCAGCGTCAACGCTGCCGACGGCAACATCGAGAAAATCAGCATGGACGAACGCGATGGTCGCATCAGCGTGGTCCAACTGGTGGTCAGCGTACACGACCGCGTACACCTGGCCCGCGTGATCAAGAAACTGCGTGCACTGACTGGTGTGATTCGCATCACCCGCATGCGCACGTAGCCCGACAACAGCAAGGAGTCATCCATGACCAAGACCGTCATCACCAGTGACAAGGCCCCAGCGGCCATCGGCACCTACTCTCAGGCGATCAAGGCCGGCAACACCGTTTACATGTCCGGGCAGATCCCGCTCGATCCAAAAACCATGGAACTGGTTGAAGGCTTCGAAGCCCAGACCGTCCAGGTGTTCGAGAACCTGAAAGCCGTCGCCGAAGCTGCTGGCGGTTCGTTCAAGGACATCGTCAAGCTGAACATCTTCCTGACTGACCTGAGCCACTTCGCCAAGGTCAACGAAGTCATGGGCCGCTACTTCGAACAGCCTTACCCTGCTCGCGCCGCCATCGGCGTTGCCGCACTGCCTCGCGGCTCGCAAGTAGAAATGGACGCGATCCTGGTCCTCGAGTAATGCCCCAGATGGCGAACCTTGCAGGGTTCGCCATCGCTTTTCCCTGAAAGGACCCCGCCATGCGCTACGCGCTCGTCCTGTCGTTTGTTGCCGCCCTGCTCGGTGGCTGCGCCAGTCATAAACCTGAAGATTTCAACGGCATCTGGATCAACCAGAACGCCATCAATGCGGCCGCCAAAGGCGGCAACCTGCGTCAGGCCTTGCAAAGCAACGGCCCGAACCTGGAGTGGCGTATCAATACCGCCGCCAACCAGGCCCTGGTTACCAGCGGCTTTGAACTCAGCGAAGCTAAACTGCAGCCCGCCGACAAGGGCTGGAACGCTGTGTTTTATCCCAACTACAGCATTGGCCTGACCCTGGATGGCGACGAACTGGTCCAGGCGGCCAGCGAAAACGACCCAGAGCAGCGCTTCCATAAAGCCGACAAGCCACAGCTCGACGCACCGCCCCGCACGACGTTTGAACTGGCCCTCTATGAGGCCTACCTCAAAGGTGACTGGTCAATCGTCGAAGGCCCAGGCCAAGGCGCGACCATGAAGTTCAGCCCCAATGGCAGCCTCGAGGGCATGCCGAACCTGGACCGCTACGCCCTGTGCCTGGACGGCGACTGCGCCACCATGACCGGCGAGTACGACAGCCTGTGGCTGGAGAAGAACCAGCAGGGTAGCCCGTGGATCTTCAAGCGTGATGGCAAGACACTGGAAATTTTCCAGGCCATCAACCAGGCCCGCGACGACGAGATGCCTGAACTTCGTCCAGGCGCCCGCCGCTGGCTGCTGGAGCGTAAGTAAACCCGGGGCGCGTCAATCGCGCCCTGCAAGGATTGCCGCGTAGCCTTCCTGATAACTCGGGTAACGCGGGACCCAACCCAGCGAGCGTGCTCGCGCGTTCCGGCAGCGCTTGCTGCCTGTGCGCCGCACGCGCTCCTGTTCCGACCATTGGGTGACACCCAGGTATTCCCGCAACCAGGCCACCACCTCGAACAGTGGTGCTGGCGCGTCGTCCACACCGATGTAGCAATCTTCCAACGCTCGCCCCTCGCTGTCCGCCTGTAACAGGTACGCCAGCAACCCGGCAGCGTCCTCGGCATGAATCCGGTTGCCATACAACGGCGGCGTCTCGGTCACCCGGTAACCTTGGCGCACCTGCGTCAACAACCACTCACGCCCAGGGCCATAGATGCCGGTCAGACGCACAATCGTCGCCGGTACGGCGCTGTTCAAGGCCACCTGCTCGGCTTCGAGCATCAGCCGCCCCGAATAGCCCTCAGGTTCAGTGGCCGAGGTTTCATCAACCCACTCCCCATCCTTTTGCGCATAGACACTGCTACTGGACACAAACAGCAACCGTCGTGGCTGCTGCCCCTGCTCGCCAAGCCAACCCAGCACATGCCGCAAGCCATCGACATACGCCGCCCGATAACCCGCCTCATCGTGCTGGCTAGCCGCCACGCAATAGACCAGATAGTCCGGCGCAACCTTCGGCCAGGCGGGAGGGCACGAGGCATTGCTCAGGTCAGCAGCAATTCCGCTGACTCCTGCAGGCAACTGCGCGATGTTTCTGCGCAGGCCGCTTACCTGCCAGTGCGCAGCTTGCAATTGGGTCGCCAGGCGGCCACCGACATCGCCACAACCGACAATCAAAACAGAGGGCGCAGACATCTCGAAACTCCGGTTATCAAAGGCACAGCCTATCTGCGAAAATCGATAGGTAGCTAGAGAATATGGAAGAAAGTTACTTTATTACTTTTGCTAACAAGAATTACTTGCAATAATGGCAACCCAATTTGTTCTCGGCCTGCCTCGAGGCCTGGAGAGCATCCACCTCTTTCTTTTTCATCAGGTCGGGCCAGCATGACACGTATCCCTTCTTCCGCTTTGCCAACCCCGTCGCGCGCCTGGCGCACTATCGCCGCGCTGATGTTCAGCCTGGTACTGGCGCCTGCGGCCATGGCCGATGAGCCAGCTGTACAACACAGCTCGCCAGCGGCAGCGGTTGCCCCTGCTGCACCCGCTACGCCTGGCGCCGAAACAGCTGCCGAATCCGCCGCCCCTGCCGTAGCACCCGTAGAAGGCCACGCCAGCGAAGGTGCAGCAGCCGTTGCCGAAGACACCAGCCTGGGCATGGCCCACGATCTGTCGCCGTGGGGCATGTACAAAAACGCCGACGTGGTGGTCAAGGCGGTCATGATCGGTCTGGCCATTGCCTCGATCATCACCTGGACCATCTGGATTGCCAAAGGCCTGGAGCTGATGGGCGCCAAACGTCGCCTGCGGGGTGACATCGCCCTGCTGAAGAAATCCTTGAGCCTCAAGGAAGCCAGCGGCGTTGCCAATACCGAAGGCACCCTGGCCCACCTGCTGGTCCATGATGCCCTCGAAGAAATGCGCCTTTCGACCAATACCCGCGAGAAAGAAGGCATCAAGGAGCGTGTCAGCTTCCGCCTGGAGCGCCTGGTCGCCGCCAGCGGTCGCAACATGAGCAGCGGCACCGGCGTGCTGGCAACCATCGGCTCCACTGCCCCCTTCGTCGGGCTGTTCGGTACGGTCTGGGGCATCATGAACAGCTTCATCGGCATCGCCAAGACCCAGACCACCAACCTGGCTGTGGTCGCCCCCGGCATCGCCGAAGCCCTGCTGGCGACGGCCCTGGGCCTGGTTGCAGCGATTCCTGCGGTGGTCATCTACAACGTCTTCGCCCGCTCCATCGCCGGCTACAAGGCACAGGTTTCCGACGCGTCGGCCCAGGTACTGCTGCTGGTCAGCCGCGATCTGGACCAACAGCCAGGCGAGCGTATCGCTCAGCCACACATGGTGAAAGTGGGGTAAGCGATGGGCCTGCATCTTAACGAGGGCGGCGACGATCTCGCCGAAAACCACGAAATCAACGTCACGCCGTTCATCGACGTGATGCTGGTGCTGCTGATCATCTTCATGGTCGCAGCTCCCCTGGCCACCGTCGATATCAAGGTCGATCTGCCCGCCTCCACGGCCAAGCCGGCACCGCGGCCGGAGAAACCGGTCTTCCTCAGCGTGAAGGCCGATCAAAACCTGTATGTCGGCGACGAGCAGGTTCAGCGTGAGCAACTCGGCGCTGTACTCGACGCCAGGACCAAAGGCGACAAGGACACCACCATCTTCTTCCAGGCCGACAAAGGCGTCGACTACGGAGACCTGATGGAGGTGATGAATGCCCTGCGGGCGGCCGGCTACCTGAAGGTCGGCCTGGTCGGACTTGAGACGGCAGCCAAGAAATGATCAAGACGCGGCATAAACTGACGCGTTACGGCGGTAGCCTGGCGATTGTGCTGGCGGTGCATGCCGTTGCCGTCCTGCTGATGCTCAACTGGTCGGTGCCTCAGGCCATTGAGCTGCCACCGGCAGCAATGATGGTTGCAATGGCCCCGATGCCGGAGCCGGCACCACCGCCTCCGCCCAAGGTCGTGACACCGCCACAGCCACCGGCACCGGTCGAAGCCCCGCCAATGCCGAAACTGGCCGAGGCGCCAAAGCCGAAGATCGCCGTACCAAAACCGGACAAGCCAAAGGCGAAGCCACAACCACCGAAACCGGAGAAAAAGCCGGAGCCTGTGGAGCAAAAGCCGGCAGAAGAGAAAGCCGTCGATACACCGCCGAGCACCGCGCCCGCGCAGCAATCCGCCGCGCCCAAGCCGAGCATCGCGAGCAACAGCAACGCCTTGCCCACGTGGCAAAGCGACCTGTTGCGCCATCTGGGCAAGTACAAGCGCTACCCGGAAGACGCGCGTCGACGTGGGCTGCAAGGCATCAACCGGCTACGTTTCGTGGTCGATGGCGAAGGAAGGATTCTGTCCTACTCCCTGGCCGCTGGTTCGGGCAGTGCAGCGCTGGACCGTGCGACGCTGGACATGATCCGCAAGGCTCAACCGGTACCCGCGCCGCCAAAAGAGCTTCTCAACAATGGCAGTATCGAAGTGGTTGCCCCATTCGTTTACTCGCTGGACAGACGCTGAACGGGTAATCCTGTCATAAACAGGCAAGTCTGATAACGTGCGTCTATCGAGTGCAGCCGCTATGCTGGGGCCGCAACTTCTTGGACGCACGTTATGACCCTTACAGAATTACGCTACATCGTCACCCTCGCTCAGGAGCAGCACTTCGGCCACGCCGCCGAGCGCTGCCATGTCAGCCAACCGACCCTGTCGGTGGGCGTGAAAAAGCTGGAGGACGAGCTTGGCGTACTGATTTTCGAGCGCAGCAAGAGCGCCGTGCGCCTCACGCCGGTGGGTGAAAGCATCGTCGCGCAAGCCCAGAAAGTACTGGAGCAGGCTCAAGGCATCCGCGAGCTGGCCCAGGCAGGCAAAAATCAGCTGACTGCACCGCTGAAGGTCGGCGCCATCTACACCGTCGGCCCCTACCTGTTTCCGCACCTGATTCCGCAACTGCACCGGGTCGCCCCGCAGATGCCGTTGTACATTGAAGAAAACTTCACTCACGTGCTGCGCGACAAGCTGCGCAATGGCGAACTGGATGCGGTGATCGTTGCCCTGCCGTTCAATGAAGCCGATGTGCTGACCCTGCCGCTGTACGACGAACCGTTCTACGTACTGATGCCCAGCGAGCACCCCTGGACGCAGAAGCAAACCATCGATGCCAGCCTGCTCAACGACAAGAGCCTGCTGTTGCTGGGCGAAGGTCACTGCTTCCGAGACCAGGTACTGGAAGCCTGTCCCACCCTGAACAAGGGCAGCGATGCGGCCAAGCACACCACGGTCGAGTCCAGCTCGCTGGAAACCATCCGTCATATGGTCGCCTCCGGCCTCGGTGTCTCGGTGCTGCCACTGTCGGCGGTCCACAGTCATCACTATGCACCCGGCATCATTGAAGTTCGCCCGTTGAGCCCGCCAGCGCCGTTTCGCACCGTGGCCATTGCCTGGCGTGCGAGCTTCCCGCGGCCAAAGGCTATCGAGATCCTCGCCGACTCGATCCGCCTGTGCTCGGTGGCCAAGCCACCCGTCAGCCAGTAAGCAGCCATGACCGAGTTGTCCAAGGTATCGGTCACTGCGCTGAAGGGCGTAGGCGAAGCCATGGCGGAAAAGCTCGCCAAGGTCGGTCTGGAAAACCTTCAGGATGTGCTCTTCCACCTGCCACTGCGCTATCAGGATCGCACCCGGGTCGTCCCGATCGGGGCCTTGCGCCCTGGCCAGGACGCCGTGATCGAAGGGGTGGTCAGCGGTGCCGACGTGGTCATGGGCAAACGCCGCAGCCTGCTGGTGCGTCTAGGCGACGGCAGTGGCGTGCTGAGCCTGCGCTTCTATCATTTCAGCAATGCGCAGAAGGAAGGCCTCAAGCGCGGAACGCACCTGCGCTGCTACGGCGAGGCCCGTCCGGGCGCATCAGGGCTGGAGATCTACCACCCGGAGTACCGCGCCCTTACAGGCGATGAACCGGCACCGGTGGAACAGACCCTGACACCGATCTACCCCACCACCGAAGGCCTGACCCAACAGCGTCTGCGCCAGCTCTGCCAACAGAGCCTGGCGATGCTTGGCCCGCGCAGCCTGCCCGACTGGTTACCCGAGGAGCTGGCCCGCGACTACCAACTGGCGCCGCTGGACGATGCGATCCGCTACCTGCATCACCCTCCCGCCGATGCCGACGTCGACGAACTCGCCCTGGGCCAGCACTGGGCTCAGCACCGCCTGGCCTTTGAAGAGCTGTTGACCCATCAACTATCCCAGCAGCGCCTGCGCGAAAGCCTCAGGGCCCAACGGGCTCCCGCACTGCCCAAGGCCAGCCGGCTGCCACAGCAATACCTGGCCAACCTGGGCTTTGCTCCCACCGGCGCCCAACAGCGGGTCGGCAACGAGATTGCCTACGACCTGAGCCAACCCGAGCCCATGCTGCGGCTTGTTCAGGGGGACGTCGGCGCTGGCAAGACCGTTGTTGCTGCGCTCGCCGCCCTGCAGGCCTTGGAGGCCGGCTACCAAGTGGCACTGATGGCGCCGACCGAGATTCTGGCAGAGCAGCACTTCATTACCTTCAAGCGCTGGCTGGAGCCGCTGGGCATCGAAGTCGCCTGGCTGGCGGGCAAGCTCAAAGGCAAGGCACGCGCTTCGGCCCTGGAGCAGATCGCAGGCGGCGCACCGATGGTGGTCGGTACCCACGCCCTGTTCCAGGACGAAGTAAAGTTCCACAACCTGGCGCTGGTGATCATCGACGAACAGCACCGCTTCGGTGTCCAGCAGCGCTTGGCCTTGCGCCAGAAAGGCGTGGGTGGCCGGCTCTGCCCCCATCAATTGATCATGACCGCAACACCCATTCCACGCACCCTGGCCATGAGCGCGTATGCCGACCTGGACACCTCGATCCTCGACGAGCTGCCGCCTGGACGTACCCCGGTCAACACCGTACTGGTGGTCGACAGCCGCCGCCTTGAAGTGGTCGAGCGCGTGCGCGCCGCCTGCGCTGAAGGCCGTCAAGCCTACTGGGTCTGCACCCTGATCGAAGAGTCCGAGGAGCTGACCTGCCAGGCCGCCGAAACCACCTTTGAAGAACTCAGCAGCGCCTTGGGCGAATTGCGCGTCGGCCTGATTCACGGGCGCATGAAACCTGCGGAGAAGGCCGCCGTCATGGCCGAATTCAAGGAAGGCCGTCTGCAACTGCTGGTGGCGACGACGGTCATCGAAGTCGGCGTAGACGTCCCCAACGCCAGCCTGATGATCATCGAAAACCCCGAACGCCTTGGCCTGGCCCAATTGCACCAGTTGCGCGGGCGCGTGGGCCGTGGCAGTGCCGTCAGCCACTGTGTGCTGCTCTACCATCCGCCGTTGTCGCAGATCGGCCGCGAACGCCTGGGAATCATGCGGGAAACCAACGACGGGTTCGTCATCGCCGAAAAAGACCTTGAGCTGCGCGGTCCTGGCGAGATGCTGGGTACCCGTCAGACCGGCCTGCTGCAGTTCAAGGTCGCCGACCTGATGCGTGACGCCGACCTGCTGCCTGCTGTGCGCGATGCGGCACAGGCACTATTGGCTCGTTGGCCAACACATGTCAGCCCGCTGCTCGAACGCTGGCTGCGCCATGGCCAGCAGTATGGCCAGGTGTAATCCGCCCGACGGAATCGATCCAGCTCACGGTGCAAGCTGGTTATACTCTCGCGACTGTAAAGAATTTGGATACAGACCATGACTGAAGTTGCACTGGACGCCGCAACCCCCCAAGCCCCGTCTGTTATCCGGTTGCTGCTCGACAAACTGGATATCGCCTACCGTGAAGTGACCGAGCACCCACAGCTGCCGCCCGAGCGTCGGGTGCAGGCTGTACTGCTCGACGATGCAGTCGGTGCGCTGATGGTGTTGTTTCCGCAGAACCAGCTACTGGACCTCAAGCGCCTTACCGAACTGACCGGGCGTGATCTTGCCGCCGTGCCGTTGAAACGCCTGGAGCAGATGCTGGCCAAGCACGGCCTGAAGATTCTGCCGGGCATTCCGGCCCTTACCAGTTCGCCCTGCCTGTACGAAGAAAGCTTGCTGGACGTGCCGAGCCTGCTGATTCATTCAGGTGAAGCCGGCGTGCTGCTGGAAATTGAACGTGACACGTTCAAGAGAATGCTCAGCAAGGCCAGTGCCGGGCGCTTCGGCGAACTGCTGAGCAGTATTCAGCCCAACCTCGACCGCCCGGATGATGACCGCGAGGAGATCACCCAGGCTGTCCATGCGTTCACCGCACGGCGCATCCAGCAGCGTCTGGAATCGACCATCGAGATTCCACCGCTGGCAGAAACGGCGCAGAAAATCATCAAGTTGCGGGTCGATCCCAACGCCACCATCGACGACATCACCGGCGTAGTGGAAACCGATCCGGCACTGGCTGCTCAGGTAGTCAGTTGGGCAGGATCACCGTACTACGCTTCACCGGGCAAGATTCGCTCGGTGGAAGACGCCATCGTCCGCGTGCTGGGCTTCGACCTGGTGATCAACCTGGCTCTCGGTCTGGCCCTGGGCAAAACCCTCAGCCTGCCCAAAGATCACCCACAACAGACCACACCGTACTGGCAGCAATCGATCTACACCGCAGCTGTCATCGAAGGCCTGACCCGCGCCATGCCTCGTGCCGAGCGGCCGGAGGCTGGGCTGACTTACCTCGCCGGGCTACTGCACAACTTTGGCTATCTGCTGCTGGCGCATGTGTTCCCGCCGCATTTCTCACTGATCTGCCGGCATCTGGAGGTCAACCCGCACCTGTGTCACAGCTATGTCGAGAAGCATCTGCTGGGCATCAGCCGCGAACAGATCGGTGCCTGGCTGGTGCGTTTCTGGGACTTGCCGGACGAACTGGCCACGGCCCTGCGCTTCCAGCATGACCCACATTACGACGGTGACCACGCTGCATTCCCCAACCTGGTTTGCCTGGCCGTTCGCCTGCTGCGCGCCCGCGGCATCGGCTCAGGGCCGGAAGAAAGCATCCCGGATGAGTTGCTTGAGCGCCTGGGCATGAGCCGCAGCAAGGCCGAAGATGTGGTCAACAAGGTACTTGAAGCCGAGTCGCTGTTGCGCGAGCTGGCCTCACAGTTCAACCAGACCTGACCACGTGGCCTGGCCCTCGGCGGTCAGGCCTGCTTTTTCGGTTTCAGGAACTTGGTCAGGCCTTGGAACCAGACCACCAGGGCCGGATTACCCTTGATCTGAATGCTCTTGTCCTGAATCCCCTGCATGAAAGCCAACTGCTTGTTCTTGGCCTGCAACGTGGCAAAACCGTAGGCCGCATCCTTGAAGGCTATCGCAAACGCCGGCTGCGGATGGGTGCCGGCCTTGCTGCTGACGCGAAGGTCCTTGACGATGAAATGCCGAGCGACCTTGCCATCCAGGGTCTGCAGTTGAAACACCAGGTTCTTGTCGGTCAGTTGCTGCTGGAACGCTGGGTTGTTACGACTGGCCTTGGCCATGAGCAATCCCAGAGCCCAGAGAAGAAAGCGAAACTTCATGTGCACGCCTCGGCTAAAAAGTGACTGGCGAAGCAGTTTATAGTCTCGCTGCGAAAACACCATACGCCTTCCAGCTTTTCACAAAGGCGCCCGGCAATTGTCGTGAAAGCCGCCAAAACGGTGTGTTTCAATAACACGCCGGAGCAGGCAAATAAAAACGGGCGCCGCCTGGGCACCCGTTTTTCATGACATCAGTTGCCTGGAGGCATCATGGGTTGACGCTGTCCTTGAGGAACTTGCCAGGTTTGAACGCGACGGTATTGCTGGCCTTGATCTTCACCGGCTCGCCGGTTTGCGGGTTCTTGCCCGTACGGGCACCACGATGGCGTTGCAGGAAGGTGCCGAAACCCACCAGGGTCACACTGTCTTTGCGGTGCAGGGCGCTGGTGATCTCTTCGAGTACGGCGTTGAGCACGCGATTGGCCTGCTCTTTGGTGAGGTCAGCCTTTTCAGCAATAGCTGCGGCGAGTTCTGGTTTACGCATAGTGAAGCCTCTTTGACGGATTTTTTGTTGTTATGCCGTGCTGCTCCCAGGGAGCAGCGCCCAAGGGGCCGCAGGCTCTAAACTGCGGCAGACGGGTGTGAGAATGGCACGCCGCCCAAAGCCGCGCCAGTCTCTGAGCGACCTTTGTGTTGGCAAAGGAGAGGTAAATCCGACAAAACGCCCGGTATTCACGCCATCAGCGCGGGCAACTGGCGGTTCAGCGCCAGTTTTTCCATCACCGCAGTACCGGTCAGTGCGTAGCCCAACAGGTTCCCATCGGCATCATGGCACAGCACCTTGAGGTCAGCACCCTGCCCTTCGACCTGCCATTGCCCCTCGCTGCCACGCGGCGGCGGTGAAATCACCAGCGGGCATACCGGTGTTTTCACCGTGATCGGCATAGGCCCATAGCTAACCGTTGTCAGCGTGCCCGCAAGGGTCTGGGCCAAGGCACGTGCACAGCTCATCAATGGCATCACATAGAGCAGGTTGAGCCCATCCACTTCGGCACAGTCGCCCAGCGCGTAGATGTTCGCATGCGAGGTGCGCAATGTACGGTCGACCACCACGCCACGGTTCACCAACAGGCCCGCCGCCGCAGCCAGATCAATACGTGGGCGCAACCCGACCGCCGATACCACCAGGTCGCAGGCAATCACTCGGCCATCGGACAGGTGGGCTTCCAGGCCATCCGCTGCGCGCTGCAGACGGGTCAGTACCGGGCCAAGGTGAAAGCGCACACCCAACCCCTCCAGGCCAGCCTGCACGGCTCGGGCCGCCGCCGGGTGCAGCAGGGTGGGCATGACCTGCTCGCACGGCGCGACCAGCTCGACCTGATAACCACCACTGCTCAGGTCGTTGGCGAACTCGCAACCGATCAGGCCGGCACCGAGAATCAGCACCCGCTGCTTGCCTGCGGCAGCAGCCCGAAAGCGCGCATAGTCTTCCAGATCGTTGATCGGGAAAATCGCCTCGCTCGCATCGCCGTCAACCGATACCCGCACGGTTTCCGCGCCCCAGGCCAGGATCAGGTCCCGATAGGCCACGGCCTCTTCGCCAATCCACACCCGCTTGTGCCCTGGATCGATGCCGCTGATACGGGTGTGCGTGCGCACTTCCGCCTTGAGCTGTTCAGCCATGGCGCCAGGCTCGGCCATGCTCAGGCCATCAGCATCCTTCTGCTTGGCAAAGCCGGTGGACAGCATGGGCTTGGAATAGGAGCGCCCGTCATCGGCGGTGATCAGCAGCAACGGCGTTTCGCCGTCGAGCTTGCGAAACTCACGGGCGAGGTTGTATCCCGCAAGACCCGTACCGACAATCACCACTGGAGCCGTCATGAAGTGCTTCCTTGTACGTTAAAAAATCGATCAGCCGATGGCGATCATTTCGAAATCGCTCTTGCCCACACCGCAGTCCGGGCACAACCAGTCTGCAGGCACATCTTCCCAGCGGGTACCCGGCTCGATACCGTCATCCGGCCAGCCTTCGGCCTCGTCGTAAATCAGCCCACACACCACACATTGCCACTTTTTCATTGCTAAGGTTCCTACTCAGGCTTGGCGTGGTCGCTCTGCAACGTGCGGTGGCGACCATCAGGAAGGCTTTGTACTGGAGGGCGACGCCACGATGCAAGCCGGAACGGGCAATCATGCTAAGCTCGCCACCTCACTGGCCTGTAACCGCATACCTACCGTGCCGTACGAAACTTCGCTAGCGCCTACTCCGTACTGGCAGCCACAGTCGCTGCCGACCGCCTCTGTCGACGCGCCAACCCTCGACTGGTTGTTCGACCAAGGTTCCCTGACCCGTCGACTGACTCAATTATCCGCCGATCAATTCTGCGTGACACCCCTTTGCGAAGGCTGGCAGATGCTCCGCGACGATGAGTGCCAGGCACTCGGGCTGGCACCTGGCAGCGAAGGCTGGGTACGCGAAGTGTACTTGCTCGGGCAAGACCAGCCCTGGGTGTTCGCCCGCAGCGTGGCGGCCCGCAGTGCACTGGAAGAGGATGGGCTGGACCTGGAGAGCCTTGGCAGTCGGTCGCTCGGCGAACTGTTGTTTTGTGATCGCGGGTTTACCCGCCAGGCCATTGAAGTATGCCGCTACCCTTCGGCCTGGCTACCGCCGGATGCTGCCTGTGATCGACTGTGGGCAAGGCGTTCTCGCTTCGACCGTGGCGCGTTGAGCGTTTTGGTTGCTGAAACTTTTCTACCGGCGCTGTGGCACGCCGCGAATATCCGTCAGGAGGACTGCTGATGTACCTGAGCCTGCTCAAGTCCCTCAATCGCCTGCACCCCCGTGCCTGGGACTTCATCCAACTGAGCCGGATGGACAAGCCAATCGGCATCTACCTGCTGCTCTGGCCGACCTTGTCTGCCATATGGATCGCCGGCAAGGGCTCGCCGTCGCTGGCCAACGTGCTGATTTTCACCCTCGGGGTCGTCCTGATGCGGGCAGCAGGCTGCGCGATCAACGACTTCGCCGACCGCAAGGTCGATGGCCATGTCAAACGCACCGCCGAACGGCCATTGGCCAGCGGCAAGATCAGCGGCCGCGAAGCCCTGACGTTGTTCGCCCTGCTGGTAGGCGTAAGCTTCGCACTGGTGCTGTGCACCAATACCACCACGGTCTGGCTGTCGTTCGGCGCAGTGGCGCTGGCATCCTGCTACCCGTTCATGAAGCGCTATACCTACTACCCACAGGTAGTCCTGGGTGCGGCCTATTCATGGGGCATTCCCATGGCCTTCACCGCCGAAACCGGCGAGCTGCCGGCCATCGCCTGGCTTCTGTACATTGCCAATCTGCTCTGGACCGTAGGCTACGACACCTACTACGCCATGGTTGACCGTGATGACGACCTGAAAATCGGGGTCAAGTCCACCGCCATCCTGTTCGGCGAAGCCGACCGGTTCATCATTGTGACGCTTCAGGGGTTGTCGCTGGCCTGCCTGCTGATGGCCGGCAATCGTTTCGGCCTCGGTGGCTGGTTCCACCTGGGGCTGGTGGCCGCGGCACTGTGCTTTGCCTGGGAATACTGGTCGACCCGCAAACTGGATCGCGAGTCATGCTTCAAGGCCTTCCTGCACAACCACTGGGCAGGCCTGCTGGTGTTTATCGGTATCGTGCTCGACTACGCACTACGCTGACCGCCCTTGGGCGGTCAGCATTTGGGCGGCGCTCAGGGTTTGGCCACGTGCCAGACGTCCTTCATACCGTCGCCAAACATATCGCCGGCTTTCTTGTCATTGATAAAGGTGTACACCGGCTTGCCATCGTAGGCCCACTGCATCGTACCGTCATCACGCTTGATCTGCGTCCATTCACCCTCGGCTTTCTCGCCGGCCTTGACCATCAGCGGCGGCCAGTTCTTGGCACACTCACCACTGCACATCGACTTGCCCCCCATATCCTTGTCAAAGGTATAAAGGGTCATGCCATGTGCATCGACAAGCATGCCGTCCTTTTCCATGGCATATTCGGCCAAGGCCACCCCCGGCAAGGCCAGTGCCGCTACCGTGAAAAGCGCCATCCAGTTCAGCGTATGTCGTGTCATTGGATCCACCTTCTGTTCTCGGGAGTGAGCTTTAAGCCTAGCTCAGTAACAGAATGTTGCTGCAAGCGCCTACGACCTGTCACACGACTGCAATAATTCCGTTATCTAATGCGGGCCAAGACACCTGAATGGTAAGAGGTTAAAGCATGGTTGGCAGAAACATTCTAATCGTCGACGACGAAGCGCCGATTCGCGAGATGATCGCCGTTGCATTGGAAATGGCCGGCTATGAATGCCTTGAAGCAGAAAATTCGCAGCAGGCGCATGCCATCATCGTCGACCGCAAGCCCGACCTGATCCTGCTCGACTGGATGCTGCCTGGCACCTCGGGCATCGAACTGGCCCGACGCCTGAAGCGCGATGAACTGACTGGCGACATCCCGATCATCATGCTCACTGCCAAGGGTGAGGAAGACAACAAGATCCAGGGGTTGGAAGTCGGCGCTGACGACTACATCACCAAGCCATTCTCGCCACGAGAGCTGGTGGCACGCCTCAAAGCCGTGTTGCGCCGCGCCGGCCCAAGTGACGGCGAAGCACCCATCGAAGTGGGTGGGTTGCTGCTCGATCCGATCAGCCACCGCGTAACCATCGATGGCAAACCTGCCGAAATGGGGCCGACCGAATACCGCTTGCTGCAGTTCTTCATGACCCACCAGGAGCGCGCCTACACCCGTGGTCAGCTGCTTGATCAGGTCTGGGGCGGAAACGTCTACGTTGAAGAGCGCACTGTCGATGTGCATATTCGTCGCCTGCGCAAAGCGCTGGGTGAAGCCTACGAGAATCTGGTACAAACCGTTCGTGGCACCGGCTACCGTTTTTCGACTAAAAGCTGAAGCGTCAACGCGCGCATCGGCTTGCAGCGCGCAGCTGCCTCTGGAAAGGATGTTCCGCTAATTGAACCAGAACTGGCATGGCACACTGATTCGCCACATGTTGCTGTTGATCACGGTCTGCCTGCTGGCAGGCCTTGTCAGCGGCTATTATGGATGGAGCCTGGCGCTGGGCCTGGGGCTCTATCTGGGCTGGACCTTAAAGCAACTCCTGCGCCTGCACGAATGGCTGCGGCTGCATCAGGTCGACGAAGCGCCGCCCGATGGCTACGGCCTGTGGGGCGAGGTTTTCGATAGCATCTATCACCTGCAACGTCGCGATCAGCGCGTTCGCGGACGCCTGCAAGCGGTCATCGACCGCGTTCAGGAGTCGACCGCCGCACTGAAGGATGCGGTGATCATGCTCGACAGCGACGGTAACCTGGAGTGGTGGAACCGTGCCGCAGAAACCCTACTGGGCCTCAAGACCCCACAGGACAGCGGCCAACCGGTCACCAACCTGGTTCGCCATCCTCGCTTCAAGGAGTACTTCGAACAGGAGAACTACCTTGAACCCTTGGAAATTCCCTCGCCGATCAATGACCGCCTGCGCGTGCAGCTGCACATCACCCGCTACGGCAACAACGAGCATTTGATGCTCGTGCGCGATGTCACCCGCATTCATCAGCTTGAACAGATGCGCAAGGACTTCGTCGCCAACGTGTCCCACGAACTGCGCACACCGCTGACGGTAATAGCCGGTTACCTGGAAACCCTGCTGGACAACGTCGAAGACGTCAACCCGCGCTGGGTACGGGCGCTGCAACAGATGCAGCAGCAAGGTGGGCGGATGCAAACCCTGCTCAACGACCTGCTGCTGCTCGCCAAGCTGGAAGCCACCGACTACCCCTCGGACAACCAACCGGTGGCGATCAATGCCCTGCTGCAGTCGATCAAAGGTGACGCCAAAGCCTTGTCCGGGCAACGCAACCAGAACATCACGCTGGAAACCGAAGGCGACGTGTACCTCAAAGGCAGCGAAGCAGAACTGCGCAGCGCCTTTTCCAACCTGATCTTCAACGCCGTGAAATACACCCCGGATGGCGGCCAGATCCGCATCCGCTGGTGGAGCGATAGCCAAGGTGCGCACCTGAGCGTGCAGGACTCCGGGATCGGCATCGACCCCAAGCACCTGCCGCGCCTGACTGAGCGTTTCTACCGGGTCGACTCCAGCCGTGCCTCCAATACCGGCGGCACCGGCCTGGGCCTGGCAATCGTCAAGCATGTGCTGCTGCGCCATCGTGGTCGCCTGGAGATCAGCAGCGTCCTGGGCCACGGCAGCACCTTTACCTGCCATTTTGCGGCCACACAACTGGCCCTGCAAAACGTCTCCTGAACGCGCGCCACTAGGCATTTGCGCCTTCAGCCGCTACATTGGCCCACTTGCGCCGACAGAAGTCGGCGCAGCATCTCTCTATTTCTTCAGAAGACGGACCCCTTAAAAATCCATCATGGACCCTTCCGCTGGTTTTAGCCTCGCTTCACTCTTCGCCGATTTCGGCATGATTCTCTTCGCGCTGCTACTGGTTCTGCTCAACGGCTTCTTCGTTGCCGCCGAGTTCGCCATGGTCAAGCTGCGCTCGACCCGGGTCGAGGCCATCGCTGATAAGAATGGCTGGCGCGGGCACA
Source organism: Pseudomonas defluvii (assembly GCF_001695625.1). Classification (GTDB taxonomy): domain Bacteria; phylum Pseudomonadota; class Gammaproteobacteria; order Pseudomonadales; family Pseudomonadaceae; genus Aquipseudomonas; species Aquipseudomonas defluvii. The sequence continues at coordinate 58,195 of NZ_MBPN01000008.1, read as the reverse complement.
TCCTACGCACCGTACACAGCCAACTGGACGCCTACCTGTCGGCCTGCCAACTCGGCATCACCCTCGCCTCGCTGGGCCTGGGCTGGGTCGGTGAGCCGGCTTTCGCTCACCTGCTCGAACCCCTGCTGGGCGCCGTTGGCGTGCAGTCGCCAGAAGTGATCAAGGCGGTCTCGTTCTTCAGTGCCTTCTTTGTCATTTCCTACCTGCACATCGTGGTCGGTGAGCTGGCGCCAAAATCCTGGGCCATTCGCAAGCCTGAGCTGTTGTCGCTGTGGACAGCCGTGCCGCTGTACCTGTTCTACTGGACGATGTACCCGGCGATCTACCTGCTCAACGCCAGTGCCAACGCCATCCTGCGGATCGCTGGCCAAGGCGAGCCTGGGCCACACCATGAGCACCACTACAGCCGAGAAGAACTCAAGCTGATCCTGCACTCAAGCCGTGGGCAAGACCCAAGCGACCAAGGCATGCGCGTATTGGCCTCGGCAGTGGAGATGGGTGAGCTGGAAGTCGTCGACTGGGCAAACTCCCGGGAAGACATGGTCAGCCTGGAAGCCAACGCCCCCCTCAAGGACATCCTGGCGATGTTCCGCCGACACAAGTTCAGCCGCTACCCGGTCTATGACACGGAGCGTGGTGAATTTATCGGCCTGCTGCATATCAAGGACCTGCTGCTGGAACTGGCCGACCTGGATCATATTCCGGAGTCCTTCAACCTGGCCGAGCTGACCCGACCACTGGAGCGCGTTTCCCGGCATATGCCGCTGTCGCAACTGCTGGAGCAGTTCCGCCAGGGCGGTGCGCACTTCGCCTTGGTCGAGGAAGCCGACGGCAAGGTCATCGGCTACCTGACCATGGAAGACGTACTGGAAGTGCTGGTCGGCGATATTCAGGACGAGCACCGCAAGGCCGAACGCGGCATTCTCGCCTACCAACCGGGCAAACTGCTGGTGCGGGGCGATACGCCGTTGTTCAAGGTTGAACGCCTGCTTGGCGTTGACCTGGACCACATCGAAGCCGAAACGCTCGCCGGGTTGGTCTATGAGACCCTCAAGCGGGTACCGGAAGAGGAAGAAGTGCTGGAAGTCGAAGGCCTGCGAATCATCATCAAAAAGATGAAAGGGCCGAAGATCGTGCTGGCCAAGGTTCTCAAGCTCGACTGACCGCACTGCGGGTTACCGGCAGGGTAACCCGCAGGATGGCCTGGTAGAACTGACCTGTAGGGCATGCAGCAGGCCCTACAGGCGTCGACGAGGCGGATCAGGCGCCGGGGGTGAAGTGCTTCTGCGCCGTACCCCGGGCAATCAGCCGCGAAACGTAGTCGAGCTTCTGCGCGTCCTGGTCGACGAAACGGAACGTAATCTGCAACCAGTCGCTGTCCGGCCTTGGCTCCAAGGCCGCTACCGCATGCAGGTAGCCGTTCAAGCGTGCGGTTTCAGCACTTTCGCCCTGCTCCAGGTCGAGCACCGCGCCTTCCAGCACTTGCGGCAGTGTCTCACTGCGGCGCACCACAATCAGGGCTTCCTTGAGGCTCAGGGCCTTGATCACACAGGGCTGAGTACCACTTGGCAAGCGCAGTTGGCCTTGACCACGACCGGCCGGAGCTGCCGCTTTGGCCTGTGGCGTGGGTGCATTGATCAGCGGCTTGGCTGGGGCAACCGCGGGTGCAGCCGTCGGCTTGACGGTTTCGGCCTTGCCGCCGGTCAGGGCGCTCAACGAATCATTGGCAAACGCGGAGTTGGCGCGGGTCGGCGCGCTGGACAGCAGTGCGTCGAGCTTGCCCACCTTGGACAAGGCTTTCTTGACCTTGGTCAGCAACTGCTCGTTCGTGAACGGCTTGCCGATAAAGTCCGAAACGCCAGCCTGGATAGCCTGGACAACGTTTTCTTTATCGCCACGGCTGGTCACCATGATGAAGGGCAACGCCTTCATCGACTCCTGCTGGCGACACCAGGTCAGCAGCTCAATACCCGACATTTCCGGCATTTCCCAGTCGCACAGCACCAGGTCAAAGGCCTCACGGGACAAGATTGCCTGAGCCTTGCGACCGTTGACCGCATCTTCGGTCACGATGCCGGGAAAGGCATTGCGCAGGCATTTCTTTACCAGATCGCGGATGAAGGGCGCATCATCCACCACCAAAACACTGACTTTACTCATCGCCACTCCTTTTCAACCCCGGCTAGCATAACGCTGACTGATGGCCATCTGCCAAAAACGGGTCACGCCGGGACTCTCTTGCGTTCGCGGGGTGCCACCTCACTTGCTCGACCGCAAACGAAAACGCCCGGCCAAGGCCGGGCGTTCATTCTCGGGGCAGTCTTACTTATCGTCCGATTTGCCGGGAACATTAGCCTTTTCGGCGCCGCCCTGAACCTCTTCTTTCATCCTTGCCAAGCCCAGATGGCGAACGTCGGTGCCGCGCACCAGATAAATCACCAGCTCGGCGATGTTGCGTGCGTGGTCACCGATACGCTCGAGCGAGCGCAACGCCCAGATCACGCTCAATACCCGCGAAATAGAACGCGGGTCTTCCATCATGTAGGTCACCAGCTCGCGCAGCGCCGTTTTGTACTCACGGTCGATGGTCTTGTCGTACTGGGCCACCGACAACGCCAGGTCGGCGTCGAAGCGGGCGAAAGCGTCCAGCGCATCACGAACCATGTTACGCACCTGGTCGCCAATGTGACGGACTTCGACATAACCGCGTGGCGACTCGCCCTCTTCGCACAGCTGGATGGCTCGACGGGCGATCTTGGTCGATTCGTCACCAATGCGCTCCAGGTCAATCACCGACTTGGAAATGCTGATGATCAAACGCAGGTCGGAGGCAGCCGGCTGTCGACGGGCCAGAATGCGTACGCACTCTTCGTCGATGTTGCGTTCCATCTGGTTGATCTGCTCGTCCACCTCACGCACCTGCTGGGCAAGGCCCGAGTCGGCCTCGATCAGCGCGGTCACCGCGTCGTTGACCTGTTTCTCGACCAGGCCACCCATCGCCAGGAGGTGGCTGCGCACTTCTTCAAGCTCGGCGTTGAACTGCTGGGAGATGTGATGGGTAAGGCTGTCTTTATCGATCATGGAGAATCCTTGGGGCATCCGGTGAATACGGTCAGGCGGCGTTCAGGCGCTGAGCCCTAGCCATAGCGACCGGTGATGTAGTCTTCGGTCTGTTTCTTCGCCGGGTTGGTGAACAGGGTGTCGGTATCACCAAACTCGACCAGTTTGCCCATGTACATGAACGCGGTGTAGTCCGATACCCGTGCAGCCTGTTGCATGTTGTGGGTGACGATGACGATGGTGTACTTGGATTTCAGTTCGTAGATCAGCTCTTCGACCTTCAGCGTGGAGATCGGGTCGAGTGCCGAACACGGTTCGTCAAGCAGCAAGACTTCCGGCTCAACGGCGATGGTACGGGCAATCACCAGACGCTGCTGCTGACCACCGGACAAACCCAGCGCCGACTCATGCAGGCGATCCTTGACCTCATCCCACAGTGCCGCGCCCTTGAGCGCCCACTCAACGGCCTCGTCGAGCACACGCTTCTTGTTGATGCCCTGAATACGCAGGCCGTAGACCACGTTCTCATAGATGGTCTTGGGGAACGGGTTCGGCTTCTGGAACACCATGCCGACGCGACGACGCAGCTCGGCGACATCCTCGCCCTTGCGGTAGATGTTGTTGCCATACAGGTTGATCGCGCCTTCGACACGGCAACCGTCGACCAGATCGTTCATCCGGTTGAAGGTTCGCAGCAGGGTCGACTTGCCGCAACCGGACGGGCCGATGAAGGCAGTAACGCGCTGCTTGGGAATATTCATGCTGACGTCAAACAGTGCCTGCTTCTCGCCGTAGTACAGGCTCAAACCCGGCACTTCGATGGCAACGGTTTCTTCCGCCAGGCGCAGGCTCTGCTTGTCGCGACCCAGGGCCGACATATCGATGCCGTGGGCGTGGGATTCATGCTGCATGGTTAGACTCCATACGCTATCAATTTCGTTTCATCGAACCGCCCGGCGACCGGGCGGCACTTGCAATTCAGGGGACTGTCGATCAGCTGTCCAGCGCCTTGTACTTCTCGCGCAGGTGGTTACGGATCCACACCGCCGAAAGGTTGAGGGTGGCGATCACCAGCACCAGCAACAGGGCGGTGGCGTACACCAGCGGCCGCGCAGCCTCGACGTTCGGGCTCTGGAAGCCCACGTCATAGATGTGGAAGCCCAGGTGCATGATTTTCTGGTCCAGGTGCAGGTACGGGTAGTTACCGTCCACTGGCAACGACGGCGCCAGTTTCACCACACCTACCAGCATCAGCGGCGCCACCTCACCGGCGGCACGCGCAACGGCCAGGATCATGCCGGTCATCATCGCCGGGCTGGCCATTGGCAGAACGATTTTCCACAGCGTTTCGGCCTTGGTCGCACCGAGGGCCAACGAGCCCTCACGCACGGTACGCGGGATACGCGCCAGGCCTTCTTCGGTGGCGACGATCACCACCGGTACTGCCAGCAAGGCCAGTGTCAACGAAGCCCAGAGCAAGCCTGGAGTACCCAGGGTCGGCGCCGGCAGCGCTTCGGGGAAAAACAGCCGATCGAGCGAGCCGCCCAGCACGTAGACGAAGAAGCCAAGGCCGAACACGCCGTAAACGATGGCCGGAACACCCGCCAGGTTGTTCACCGCAATACGGATCAAGCGCGTGACCGGGCCCTGACGTGCATATTCACGCAGGTACACCGCCGCCAGTACGCCGAACGGCGTGACGATCACGGCCATGATCAGGGTCATCATCACGGTACCGAAGATCGCCGGGAAGATCCCGCCCTCGGTGTTCGCTTCACGTGGATCGTCGCTGAGGAACTCCCAGACCTTGCTGAAATAAACGCCCAGCTTGGTCAGCGTGCCCATGGCGTTTGGCTGGTAAGCGTGAACCACCTTGCTCAGGTTGATCTCGACTTCCCGGCCATTCGCATCGCGAGCCACCAGGCTGTCGCGGGCGAATGCCTGGTGCAGGCTGCCGAGGCGGTCCTCAACGGCCTTGTAGCGGTTGTTCAGCTCGGCACGCTCACTCTCGATATCCGCTTGCGCAGCAGCATCGAGCTTGCCGTCGAGCTCCAGCTTACGGCTATGCAGACGCAGGCGCTCAAGACCGTAGTTGATCGCACCAATGTCCTTTTTTTCGAGCTTCTGCAGTTCGCCAGCCAACTGATCGGCGCGCTTGAGGCGTGCCTGCAGTTCATTCCAGGCGGCCTGGCCTTCGGCGACGACCTTGCCGTCCTCCTTGACACTGACCAGGTAGCCGTAGAAGTTGCCCCACTCGCGACGCTCAAGGGCAATCAGATCAACCGGCGTGGTTTGCTCAGTCAGCCACTCGCCCACCACCCAGGTAAAGTCCGTGCCGTTAAGGTCGCGGTTACCGACCTTGATCAGCTCGCGGGTCATGAACTCCGGGCCTTCATCGGGCACCGGCAAACCGGCCCCCTTCAGACGTGCACGGGGTACTTCTTCCTTTTGCACCACTTCGCCGACAACGATGTGACTGGCTTGGCCCGGCACGTTATAGGTGGTCTGAACCAAATCAGCAGGCCAGAAGTGACCCAGGCCACGCACGGCGATCACCGACAACAGGCCGATCGTCATGATTACCGCGATGGACACGGCGCCACCGCTGATCCAGACGCCAGGGGCGCCGCTCTTGAACCAGCTTTTGAGGGAATCCTTTTTCACGGATCTCTACCTTCCTATCAAAGCGACGAGTATTTCTTGCGCAGACGCTGGCGAATCAGCTCGGCCAAGGTGTTCATCACGAAGGTGAACATCAGCAGTACCAGCGCGGCGAGGAACAGCACGCGGTAATGGCTGCCACCGACTTCCGATTCCGGCATCTCCACCGCGACGTTGGCCGCCAGGGTGCGCATACCTTCAAACAGGTTCAGCTCCATGACCGGGGTGTTACCCGTGGCCATCAGCACGATCATGGTTTCACCGACCGCACGGCCCATACCGATCATCAGCGCCGAGAAGATCCCCGGGCTGGCGGTCAGGATGACCACACGGGTCAGGGTCTGCCATGGCGTGGCGCCCAGAGCCAAGGAGCCCAGGGTCAGGCTGCGTGGCACGCTGAACACGGCGTCTTCGGCAATCGAGTAGATGTTCGGGATAACCGCGAAGCCCATGGCCAGGCCGACTACCAGGGCGTTGCGCTGGTCGTAGGTGATGCCCAGGTCATTGGTGATCCACAGGCGCATGTCACCGCCGAAGAACCAGGTTTCAAGGAACGGGCTCATGTACAGGGCAAACCAACCGGTCAGGAGGATCACCGGAATCAGGATCGCGCTCTCCCAGCCATCCGGCACTCGCAGGCGGATCGACTCCGGCAGACGAGTCCAGGCAAAACCGGCGACCAGAATGCCAATCGGTGTCAGCAGCAACAGGCTGAATACACCCGGCAGATGGCCTTCCAGGTAAGGCGCAAGGAACAGACCGGCGAAGAAACCGAGAATGACCGTCGGCATCGCCTCCATCAGTTCGATCACCGGCTTGACCTTGCGACGCATGCCGGGCGCCATGAAGTAAGCGGTATAGACCGCTGCAGCAATCGCCAGCGGCGCTGCCAGGATCATGGCGTAGAAAGCCGCCTTCAAGGTACCGAAGGTCAGTGGCGACAGGCTCAGCTTGGGCTCGAAGTCGGTGTTGGACGCGGTGGACTGCCAGACGTACTTCGGCTCGTCATAGTTCTCGTACCAGACCTTGCTCCACAGCGCGCTCCAGGACACTTCCGGGTGCGGGTTGCGCAGGCTCACTGGCAGCAATTTGCTGCCTTCTTCGATGATGATCCGGTTGGCACGTGGCGACAGCGCCAGGATGCCCGCGCCTTCAGCGACCGGCTCGATCAACAGGGTACGGTGGGCGGTGCTGTGGAACACACCCAGCTTGCCACTGGCGTCCAGGGCGACAAAGCCCTTGCGGCGCTCTTCGGCGTCGATCTGTACCACCGGGGCGGTGCCCATCTTGAAGTCGCGAATACGTTTGAAGCGTTGCTCGCCATCAGGGTCGCGGGCCATGAACCACTGGCTCAGACCGCCTTTGGAGTCACCAATGATCAGCGAGATACCACCCACCAACTGAGTGCTGGCAGTGACTTCGGCATTGCCGTCGTCGAGCAGTTTGTAACGACCGTTGAGGCTCTTTTCGCGCAGGCTGAAGACGTCCGCCTGAGCACGACCGTTCAGCACGTACAGCCACTGCTGGCGTGGGTCGATGAAGATGGCCTTCACCGGTTCGGTCATCTGCGGCAGGTCGATACGGCTCTGCTCACTGGTGACTTCACCGGTCATCATGTTTTCTTCACGGGCCAGCGAAAGCACCTGCAGGTGTGAACCGGTCGAACCTGCTACCACCAGCGTGTCGCCATTGACGTTCAGGCTCACGTGTTCCAGCGGACGCCCTTCGTCATCAAGGGTGAACGGTGTTTGCCCATAGGGGTAGTCGATGGCTGGGCTGATGGTTTTCTTGTTGTCCGGGTAGGTGATCTTGTAGCTGTGGCTGAACGCCAGCGCCTGGCCATTGGAGAGGCCCAGCACCACCAGCGGGTTGCCTGGCTGATCGACACCAATCGAAGTTACCTGGGTATCGGCGGGCAACGGCAGGTCGAGGTGTTGCAGCTCGTCACCGGTCTTGGTGTCGAAGAACAGCACTCGACCTTTGTCGGAAACACGCATCCCCACAAGGTTCTGCTCTTCCAGGGAGATCATCAGCGGTTTGCCGGCATCCTGTTGCAGCCAGGCTGGAGTCAGCGCTTTCTTGCTGGTCAGTTCAGCACCTTGGAACAGTGGCATGACCACGTACGCAAGGTAGAAGAAGATCAAGGTAATCGCGGCCAGCACGGCCAACCCGCCCACCAGAACATACCAGCGGGTCAGGCGATCCTTGAGTGCGCGCAGACGGCGCTTGCGTTGCAATTCGGGCGTATTGAAGTCAATCCGCACGGGGGGAGAATTTTGGGTCATTGTGGAGTTGGCCAGATCATTCATGCGCACACCCTAGCGGTCCCGTATGACAGAAACATGACAATGCAGTGACGCAAAAAAGCCCGCCGCTCAGGTGTCCTGGCAGCGGACTCGCAATTTGCAGCAGGATTCGGCCAATACCGAACCCTGCCAGGTTCACACTCAGTTCTGCGCGACGCCCTTGGCGCCTTGGCTCAGACCGAGGTCGGCCAGCGCTTTTTCAGCCACTTTGGCTGGCAGCGGGATGTAGCCGTCTTTCACCACGACTTGCTGACCGGCCTGCGACAGGACCAGCTTGACGAACTCGGCTTCCAGCGGTGCCAGAGGCTTGTTCGGTGCCTTGTTGACGTAAACGTAGAGGAAGCGCGACAGCGGGTAGGTGCCGTTCAGTGCGTTGGCTTCGTTGTCTTCAACGAAGGCACCGCCTTCCTTCTTGGCCAGTGCCACGGTTTTCACGCTGGCGGTCTTGTAACCAATGCCCGAGTAACCGATGCCGTTCAGCGAGCTGCTGATCGACTGCACGACCGAAGCCGAGCCTGGCTGTTCGTTGACGTTAGGCTTGAAGTCGCCTTTGCACAGGGCTTCTTCCTTGAAGTAGCCGTAGGTGCCGGACACCGAGTTACGACCGAACAACTGAACCGGCTTGTTGGCCAGGTCGCCGGTCACACCCAGGTCACCCCAGGTTTTGACATCGTTCTTGCCACCGCACAGGCGAGTCGACGAGAAGATCGCATCGACCTGAGCCATGGTCAGACCCTTGATCGGGTTGTCCTTGTGCACGAAGACAGCCAGGGCATCAACAGCAACCGGGATTGCGGTTGGCTTGTAGCCATACTTCTGCTCGAACGCCTGCAGCTCGACGTCCTTCATCTTGCGGCTCATCGGGCCCAGGTTAGCGGTGCCTTCAGTCAGTGCAGGCGGTGCGGTGGAGGAACCGGCAGCCTGAATCTGAATGTTCACGTTCGGGTATTCTTTTTTGTAGGCTTCAGCCCACAGGGTCATCAGGTTGGCCAGGGTATCGGAACCGACGCTGGAGAGGTTGCCCGACACGCCAGTGGTTTTGACGTAAGTCGGAATAGCAGGGTCAACAGCGGCAACCGCATTAGCGGTGGCAACGCCAGCGGCGGCAAACGTCAGGGCCGCCATCAAACGCTTCAGTTTCATGCCTTGCTCCTAGCAGGAATTGGGGTTGAGATGAATCGGGCCCCAGTATCTGCAGGGCGTATGACCACTCTATGAAGTGAATATGACAATTAGATGAATGGCCATCACCGCTCAGGCAGGAAGGCCTTTTCAAAATGTAACGACTGCTGGGCTAGAGCGCTTTCAGCGCTTCGTTGCCAGTAAATAGCAACCCACTAGCAGACCAATGGTGCAAATACCGGCCACGTAATAGGACGGGCCCATGGGGCTGAGCTTGAGCAGATAGGTCACGACCATCGGCGTCAGGCCACCAAAAATGGCGTACGCCAGGTTGTAGGAGAAGGACAGGCCACTGAACCGCACCACAGGCGGAAACGCCCGTACCATCACATAAGGCACTGCACCGACGATGCCGACGCACAACCCGGTCAGTGCATACATCGGAAACAGCCACTCGGGATGGGTCGCCAGGCTGTGATAAAACGCCCATGAGCTGGCCAGCAGGCACAGGCTGCCCACCACGAACACCCGCCCGGCACCGAAGCGATCAGCGAGCATGCCGGCGGCGACACAGCCGAAGCTGAGCAGGACAATGGCCAGGCTATTGGCCTGCAGCGCAACGGTCATGGGAATACCGTAGACCGTCTCCAGCACGGTCGGGGTCATCAGGATCACCACGATGATGCCCGCCGACAGCAGCCAGGTCAGCAACATCGACAGGATGATGGCACTGCGGTGATCGCGCAGCACCGCACGCAGCGGCACTTCTTCGGCCAACGCCTGGCGCGCCTTCATCTCGGCGAACACCGGGGTTTCGTGCAACCAGCGACGCAGGTAAACCGAAAACAGACCAAACACACCCCCCAGCAGGAACGGAATCCGCCAAGCGTAGTCAGACAGTTCCTGCTCACTGTAGAGGCTGCTAATCAGGGTAGCCACCAGCGAGCCGAGCAGAATGCCGGAGGTCAGCCCCGCCGTGAGGGTGCCGCAGGCATAGCCGGTATTGCGTGCCGGGACATGCTCGGAGACGAACACCCAGGCGCCTGGGACTTCGCCACCGATGGCTGCGCCCTGGATCACCCGCATCAACAACAGCAGGATCGGCGCCCACATGCCAATCTGCGCGTAGGTCGGGAGCAAGCCCATGATCAGTGTCGGCACAGACATCATGAAGATGCTCAGGGTGAACATCTTCTTGCGCCCCAACAGGTCACCGAAGTGTGCCATGACGATACCGCCCAGTGGGCGTGCCAGGTAGCCGGCAGCAAAGATGCCGAAGGTCTGCATCAGGCGCAGCCATTCAGGCATGTCGGCGGGGAAGAACAAGTGGCCGACCACTTTGGCGAAGAACACAAAGATAATGAAGTCGTAGAACTCCAGCGCACCACCCAGGGCGGAAAGCGACAAGGTCTTGTAGTCACTGCGAGTCAGCGGCCGCGAGGGCTGCGCGATACTGGTGGGCACGGAGGTCATCGACGCGTCTCTTATTGATGGTTAAAGCGGCAACAGCGCTGGTTGCAGCCAGGGAAAAATGTTGGATCCGAGGCAATTTGCTTGAAAACGTACAGGATGTACACATTCACGACAGATAATGGTGACCGTATGGTCGTCGCTGCACGCGAGGCTCTATATACTGGCCCCATGCAGGAAAAGGCTACGCCTTATGGAGGATGTTGTGCGAAAGCGCCGCTGAATATACTTAGTCGGTTTCGCAGAGTTTCCTTTCGCCGCCTGGCTAAAGCGAACGCAGCGTAGCGTGCGTATGCTGAATCGTTTGTCGAGGCGTCCACACTGCGCTAACCAATGAAGCGTCACGGGTCAGAGGCTACCCCGGCATGATTGAACTCGAACAAGAAGATCCTATCCCGCAAGGCGACCTGGCCCTGCAAATCACTGCATTGCCACGTGAAACCAACGGTTTCGGCGATATCTATGGCGGCTGGCTGGTCGCCCAGATGGACCTCGCCGGCACGGCCATGGCCAGCCGTGTTGCAGGAGGCCGCGTGGCTACCGTCGCAATTGATCGCATGGCCTTCCTGGTGCCTGTCGCCGTCGGCGCACAACTGTCCTTCTATACCCAGACCCTGGAGATCGGCCGCAGCTCGATCCAGATGATGGTCGAAGTGTGGAGCGACGATCCGCTGTCCAGCGAATGGCGCAAGGTCACCGAAGCGGTGTTCGTCTTCGTTGCCATCGACGGCAGCGGTCGCACCCGCTCGGTTCCACCTCGTCGCTGAGCGGCTGGCGCGGTACACTCGGCGGTAGACGAGAGGTCAACGACCTTACGGCAACCGAACGAGATCAGACGCATGTCCACACCCAAGGTAGAGTCGGAAAAACACGGCGAGCTCAACTGCTGGCGCATCACCAGCGACAGCGCTGAGCTACTGATCGCCCAGCAGGGTGCCCAGGTGCTGAGCTACCAACGGGTTGGCGAGCCGCCGCTGCTGTGGTTGAGCGACCAGGCCCTGTTCAAGCAGGGCAAGTCGGTACGCGCAGGCGTGCCGGTATGCTGGCCCTGGTTTGGCAACCTGGCGCGCAACCCGCAAAGCGTGCAGGCCATGTACCAGGCCAGTGAAGCGCCCGCCCACGGCCTGGCACGCGGGCGCGACTGGCAACTGTTGGGCATCGACAGCAGCAGCACAGAGTTGCGTATCGACTTCACCCTGCCGCAAGCCCTGGGCAACCTGCCCGGCTGGCCGCATACCGTCGCGCTAAACCTGAGCATCGTCATGGGCGAGCAACTCAGCCTGACCCTGAGCAGCGAAAACCTGGGTAGCGACCCTGTCACCATCAGCCAGGCGCTGCACAGCTACTTCGCTGTCAGTGATGTACGTCAGGTTCGGGTCGAGGGCGTGGCCGGGCTGAACTACATCGAAACGCTGGCCAACTGGGAGCAACGCAACCAACAGGGTGACCTGGGTTTTGCCGGGGAAACCGACCGTATCTACCTGCAAGCGCCTGAGCAACTGAGCATTGTCGACCCGGCCTGGAACCGTCGCATCCTGTTGCGCAGCAGTGGCTCGCGCTCGGCCGTCATCTGGAACCCCTGGACCGACCGCGCCGCCGAGCTGATCGACATGGCCAACGATGGCTGGCAGCGCATGCTGTGCATAGAGACGGCGAATGTCTGGGACGATCTGGTGCAACTGGCACCAGGCGCCCGTCACACCTTGAGCCTGAGTATCGGCAGCGAGCCGCTCTAAACCCGGACTACTGTGGGCGTTGGCTTGCCAACGCCATCAAAGGTCAGCGTCCGTCACCACCCGCACCTGCCCGGCGTCCAGCGCATAGGCTGCGTCCGCCAGGTCGTTGCTGACCTTCTCGACCGTCAACGTGCCAGTGACCCATAACGGCGTGTAGATATCGTCCAGTTTCAAGCCTTTGGGGTAGCGCACCAGTACCAACTGGTTCGGTGGCGGTGGCGGCACGTGAATGCAGGCACCTGGGTAGGGCACCAGGAAAAACAAGGTGCTTTTGCCTTTGGCATCGGTTTCCAGAGGTACCGGATAGCCACCCAGGCGGATGTGCTTGCCGTTCATGGACGCAACGGTCTTGCTCGAGTACATCACCGCTGGCAGTCCCTTGCTTTGCTTCAAGCCGCCCTTGTTGCTGAACGTGCCATTGGCTTCGGGAGAGTTGTGGTCAATCTCGGGCATTTCCTCAAGCGCCTTCTGGTCCGACTTGGGCATCAGTTCCAACCAGTCGGTTTCCGGCAACTCGGCATGGGCCAGGCCACTGCAAAACAGGAGAGCACACAGGAAAATACGGCGCATGAAAAACTCGGCAACAAGGGGAACGTAAGTTGCCGAGCATTCTAGCCTGACGTCAGTTCTTTTTGATGAAACCGAAGATCAGCAACAGCACAATCGCACCGACCAGCGCACCGAAGAAGCCTGCGCCTTCTCCGGCATGGTAGATCCCCAAAGCCTGGCCACCATAGGTGGCAGCCACGGATCCACAGATGCCGAGCACAATCGTCATGATCCAGCCCATGTTGTCGTCGCCTGGCTTGAGGAAGCGTGCCAGCAGACCCACGACCAGGCCGATGAAGATGGTTCCAATGATGCCCATGGCGATCCCTCTGAAGTGCGTGCATTGGCCAAAGCCTAGTCAGCGCTTTGGCATCCTGCCATCAGAGGGACGCGGGAGCAGGAAGGTTCCGCTCAAGCGGAAATCAATGCTTCAACCTGCTGGATTTTCTGCTCGAGCGTGGCCTTGTCGGCACAACGCAGGGTGGCGTGGCCAACCTTGCGCCCGGCCTTGAAGGCTTTGCCGTAGTGATGCAGATGGCAGTCGTCGATAGCGATGACCTGCTCCACCGCCGGCACTTCGCCGATGAAGTTGAGCATGGCGCTTTCGCCGACCTTGTCGGTCGAACCCAGCGGCAGGCCCGCAACGGCGCGCAGATGGTTCTCGAACTGGCTGCACTCGGCGCCTTCGATGGTCCAGTGCCCGGAGTTGTGAACCCGCGGCGCGATTTCGTTGGCTTTCAGGCCGCCATCCACCTCGAAGAATTCGAACGCCAGAACACCCACGTAGTCGAGGTGCTTCAGTACGCGCCCGGCATAGTCTTGCGCCAACGCCTGCAATGGATGCTCGCTGCTGGCAACCGACAAGCGCAGGATGCCGCTCTCGTGAGTGTTGTGGACCAGCGGGTAGAAACGGGTTTCACCGTCACGGGCGCGCACGGCGATCAACGAGACTTCACCCGTAAATGGCACAAAGCCTTCCAACAGGCACGGCACACTACCCAGTTCGGCGAAAGTACCCACTACATCGGCTGCAGTTCGCAGTACTTTCTGGCCTTTTCCGTCATAACCCAAGGTACGGGTTTTCAGCACTGCAGGCAGGCCGATGCTGGCCACCGCCGCATCGAGGTCGGCTTGCGACTGGATATCGGCGAAGGAAGGGGTTGGAATACCCAGGTCCTTGAACATGCTCTTCTCGAACCAGCGATCACGCGCAATCCGCAGGGATTCGGCGCTTGGGTAAACCGGTACGAACTGCGACAGAAACGCGACAGTTTCGGCTGGCACGCTTTCGAACTCGAACGTTACCAGATCGACTTCGTCGGCCAATTGGCGCAAGTGGTCCTGGTCACCGTAATCGGCGCGCAGGTGCTCGCCCAACGACGCAGCACAGGCGTCCGGTGCAGGGTCAAGGAAAGCGAAATTCATGCCCAGCGGAGTGCCTGCCAGGGCCAACATGCGACCCAACTGGCCGCCACCGATTACACCGATTTTCATGCTCGTGACCTCAGGCCTGGCGTGGATCTGGATTGTCCAGAACGCTGTCTGTCTGCTCGGCGCGGAACTGCTTCAGCACGGCGTGGAACTGAGGGTGCTTGGCCCCCAGGATGCTCGCTGAAAGCAACGCGGCATTGATCGCACCGGCCTTGCCGATAGCCAGGGTTGCCACCGGAATACCGGCTGGCATCTGCACGATCGAAAGCAACGAGTCGACACCCGAGAGCATCGAGGACTGCACAGGCACACCCAAAACCGGCAGGTGAGTCTTGGCAGCGCACATGCCCGGCAGGTGGGCTGCGCCCCCTGCACCGGCGATGATCACCTCGATGCCACGGCCCTCAGCTTCTTCGGCATACTGGAACAGCAGGTCCGGCGTGCGATGGGCGGAGACCACCTTCACTTCGTAGGGAATGCCGAGTTTTTCCAGCATATCGGCGGTGTGGCTAAGGGTGGACCAATCGGACTTGGAGCCCATGATCACGCCAACCAGTGCACTCATCGTCGAGCCTCTTCTCTTGGGCGCCTTCAGGCGCGTCAAAAAACAACAAGCCACGCGGGACGACCGGCGTGGCTTGTTATGCGAATTCATTGGCAGGTGGGACCGGCCAAGGGCCGCGCAGTATACCGTAAAGCAGCCAGAAGAAAGCCCCCTTGCCGACCATTAGTCAGTGCAGCAAGGGCGCATTGCTTTTGTACCCGGTATTACTCTACCGATGCGAGAAAATCGGCCATACGGCTGCGATTGACGTCAGAGAATCTGTAGTCCTTCGCATAGAGCGGATTGTTGGCTTCATGCATGTAGGTTTGTGTTGGCGGGATGCCAAACGTCACTTCCGCATGCTCATGTGAAGCGTTGAATGTATGGCCCAGTTCATGGGCGATATGCTGGTAACCCTGAACGGACGCCAGGAAAAAATTCCCGCCAACCTGGGCCATGCCATGCACGCTGCTGGAGATCCCGTCCTGGGTGATGAGCCCATAACGATAGTTGTGGCGGTAGGACAGATCGTTCTCCTGGGCAAACGTTGCTCCGCGCGAGGCGAACTCATCGAGACTCGACCGCTCCCTGCCCAGTTCGGTCTTGTAACTGAAGTCGGTCACACCTGGGATGGCGTAGTGAAGCTCGACAATGATTTCACGCTGGAATACCTGCTCCAGCTCATACATCAAGTCCTTCAGATAGTCGCGGTAGATGATCGGTCGATAGCCTTCATCGAGATCATCGTGGCAGAACAGGTAGAGGAACACGGGCTTTTTCTCGTACTTGTCAAAGTCCCCGTACTTTTCGTAAAGATCGTATTTTTTATAGAGCATTCCGAAATCCTTTCAGAAGAGTGCGCCCGTCCTAATGACAGGCGCGGCGTGAAGAAGCCGTCGACATAACCTACAAGTCATGCCAACGCCCGGCATTCAGCCATCGCCCCTTCATCGTGTAGCGCTTGCAGCTAAACGGTGTAGGAAGCCCGCAAAGACATCAGCTTGCCGCAGCCTGCTCCAGTTTGCGCCAGAGCAATCGAACGTTGGCCTTGCGCACCAGCGCGCAGCGATACACGCGGATCTCCAGTGGCACGTGCCACTGGCTGCCACCACAAATCACCAGTTCCCCCCGTTCCAACTCAGCCCTTGCCGACAGCCGTGGCACCCAGGCGATACCGAGCCCCTCCAGCGCCATGCTCTTGAGGCTGTCGGCCATGGCCGTCTCGTAGACTGTGGTGAAGCGCAGGTTGCGCTGACGCAACAACAGGTTCACCGAGCGCCCGAGGAATGCCCCGGCGCTGTACGCCAACAACGGCACACTGCCCTCGCCTTCGAGGTCGAACAGCGGTTTGCCGTCCGCGCCTGCCGCGCAGACTGGGAGCATCTCGGTATGCCCCAAGTGCAGCGACGGGAAGATTTCCGCATCCATCTGCAGCGCGGCATCCGGGTCATAGAACGCCAACATCAGATCGCAACCCCCTTCACGCAAGGCATGCACCGCATCACCAACGTTAGTTGCAACCAAACGTGTCGCGATATTGAGCCCATCGTTGCGTAATTGGGCGATCCAGCGCGGGAAAAAGCCCAGTGCCAGAGAGTGCGCCGCGGACACCTGAATGACCTCGCCCTGCCCACCTTCAAGGTGATGCAAATGGCGCAGTACCTCGCCCAACTGATCGACCACAGTACGCGCCGTCACCAGAAACAACTGGCCAGCAGCCGTCAACTCAATGGGTGTACGCGAACGGTTGACCAGGGTCAGGCCCAACGCCGCCTCCAGGCTGCGAATACGCCGACTGAAGGCCGGCTGGGTCACGAAACGGCGCTCGGCCGCTTGCGAAAAGCTCCGGGTAGCGGCCAGCGCACTGAAGTCTTCCAGCCATTTACTTTCAAGGTTCATCAAGGGTCTCCAGGCATGCACCAAAATGGCACACGCTCGAATAGCTGTTGGCGTCACATCGACCATTATGCCGTTTGTGCATAGGTTAGCGTGCAACAGCATTGGCCGCAAAACTCCCGCAGACCTAGGATTGGCGCCATTCCGGCATGTGCCGGGCCAAACTCGAGATGATATCTATCATGTCCGCTGCTGCATCGTTCCGTGTTGAAAAAGACCTGCTTGGCACCCTCGAAGTACCTGCTGATGCCTACTACGGCATCCAGACCCTGCGTGCTGCCAACAACTTCCACCTCTCCGGCGTACCGCTGTCGCACTACCCTAAGTTGGTTGTGGCCCTGGCCATGGTCAAACAGGCTGCTGCTGACGCCAACCGCGAGCTGGGTCACCTGAACGATACCAAGCACGCTGCCATCAGCGAGGCTTGCGCCCGTCTGATCCGCGGCGACTACCACGAGCAGTTCGTGGTGGACATGATCCAGGGCGGTGCTGGTACTTCGACCAACATGAACGCCAACGAAGTCATCGCCAACATCGCACTTGAGGCCATGGGCCATCAAAAGGGTGAGTACAAGTACCTGCACCCGAACAACGATGTGAACATGGCGCAGTCGACCAACGACGCCTACCCGACCGCAATCCGTCTGGGCCTGCTGCTCGGTCACGATGCCCTGCTGGCCAGCCTCGACAGCCTGATCCAGGCCTTCGCTGCCAAGGGTGAAGAGTTCAACCACGTACTGAAGATGGGCCGTACCCAGCTGCAGGACGCGGTACCGATGACCCTCGGCCAGGAATTCCGTGCCTTTGCCACCACCCTGACCGAAGACCTCAACCGCCTGCGCACCCTGGCGCCGGAAGTCCTGACGGAAGTCAACCTGGGCGGTACCGCAATCGGTACCGGCATCAACGCCGACCCAGGCTACCAGCACCTGGCTGTACAGCGCCTGGCAGAAATCAGCGGCCAACCGCTGGTACCGGCTGCCGACCTGATCGAAGCCACCTCGGACATGGGCGCCTTCGTCTTGTTCTCCGGCATGCTCAAGCGCACTGCGGTCAAGCTGTCGAAGATCTGTAATGACCTGCGTCTGCTGTCCAGCGGCCCGCGCACCGGCATCAACGAAATCAACCTGCCAGCACGCCAGCCGGGCAGCTCGATCATGCCAGGCAAGGTCAACCCGGTGATCCCGGAAGCCGTCAACCAGGTGGCCTTCGCCATCATCGGTAATGATCTGGCCCTGACCATTGCAGCCGAAGGCGGCCAACTGCAGCTGAACGTGATGGAACCGCTGATCGCCTACAAGATCTTCGATTCGATCCGCCTGCTGCAACGCGCCATGGACATGCTGCGCGAGCACTGCATCGTCGACATCACTGCCAACGAGCAGCGCTGCCGTGAACTGGTCGAGCACTCGATCGGCCTGGTCACTGCCCTGAACCCGTACATCGGCTACGAAAACGCCACCCGTATCGCCCGTATTGCGCTGGAAAGCGGCCGCGGCGTACTGGAACTGGTGCGCGAAGAAGGCTTGCTCGACGACGCCATGCTCGACGACATCCTGCGCCCGGAAAACATGATTGCACCGCGTCTGGTACCGCTGAAGGCTTAACCCTCAGTACCTCACGCACACCGCTCACCAGGTCGAGGGACTAGACACCTCTCACCTTTTGAGGGCCTGGAGCCGAATGCTCCAGGCCCTTTTTTTTGCCTGCGATTTCATCTACAGCTTTTACCCTGCTGACGCAGACAAGGCTCCCGACGATGGCGTACTGTGATCTGCTTCTAACAAGACTGACCACGGAGACAGGCGAATGAACCCCGTTACCGCGCATCCCGCTCGAAATATCATGGTGCTCTACACCGGTGGCACCATCGGCATGCAGGCCAGCGCCCACGGCCTGACGCCGGCCTCAGGCTTTGAACAACGGATGCGCGAACAACTGACGGGCCTGGCGTTGCCCCATTGGCAGTTTCGCGAACTGCTGCCGCTGATCGACAGCGCCAACATGACCCCGCAATACTGGCTGCGCCTGCGCGAAGCCATTATCGACGCGGTCGACAGCCAAGGCTGCGATGCCGTGCTGGTGCTACACGGTACCGACACCCTGGCCTACAGCGCGGCCGCCATGAGTTTCCAGTTGCTGGGGTTGCCGGCACCGCTGCTGTTTACCGGCTCGATGCTGCCAGCCGGCGCCCCCGACAGCGATGCCGAAGAAAATATCGTTGGCGCTTTGCAGACACTGGCCGCCGGGCACGTATCGGGCGTGCAACTGTACTTCCACGGCGAGCTGCTTACGCCGACCCGCTGCGCCAAGGTCCGCAGTTATGGCCGCCATCCCTTTGCCACACTGAAGCGCTTCGGTGGTGCAGCCAAGGCTGCATCGCTACCCGCCGAACTGGACTACCGTCACGCCAAGCAAACCGCCCAGGTTGCGGTGCTGCCACTGGTGCCCGGTTTTGCTGCCCAGCCACTGCTGGCGGTACTCGACAGTGGTGTTCAAGCCGTCATCCTGGAATGCTTCGGTAGCGGCACGGGCCCCTGCGATGACGTCGAGTTTCTTGCCAGCCTGAAGCTTGCCCAGACCCGCGGCATTGTGGTGGTGGCAATCACGCAGTGTCACGAGGGTGGCGTCGACCTGAATGTCTATGAAGCCGGCAGTCGGCTGCGTGAAGTGGGCGTAGTGTCTGGCGGCGGCATGACCCGCGAAGCAGCCTTCGGTAAATTGCAGGCCTTGCTGGGCGCGGGGCTGCCGGTGGACGAAGTACGTCGCCTGGTTGAACTCGATGTGTGCGGGGAACTGCGTTGAGTGCATCGCCGGCAAAAATAGACCTTGCTGGCAAAGGCGCCTTGAAGGCACATAAATTGCTGAGTTTCAGGCAGCCCTTTGTCGGATCTCAAACATGCTGCACTCGCACCTGACCACCCTCAATGCTGTGTCGCTCATGCTGAACGCCTTTCAGAGCGAAGGCCTGTGCAGCGAGAAATTACTTGTCGGCAGCGGTATCAGCCTGACCGACCTAAAGCGCTCAGACCCGCGCATCACCACCCGCCAGGAGATGCTGGTGTGTGCCAACGCCGTTGCCCTGCGTCGTGAAATCGGCCTGGAACTTGGGCCGCGCATGCATGTCTCGTCCTACGGCATGCTCGGTTATGCGCTACTTTCCAGTGCCACCCTAGGTGACGCTTTACGATTGGCCCTGCGCTACCCCGCGCTGCTGGGAACACTTTTTCATCTGCGCCTGATCGAAGACGGCGACAAAATATGGCTCAGCGCCAGTGACTACCGCGAACAACCCCAACTGGCGGCGTTCAATGCCGAGTTGTGCATAGGATCGCTGAAAGTGATTTGCGACGACCTGTTAGGCTGCCCATTGCCGTTGCTCGGTGCGCGATTCGCCTATCCGCAACCCGACTACCATGAGCGTTACCGCCAGACGTTTTCCTGCCCATTGCATTTCGACGCCATCGATAATGCCTTTGCGTTCTGCGCTGACTGGCTGGCTCACCCCCTGCCACTGGCGGATGCCGTTACTCACAGGGCCATGGCCGAACGCTGTCGGCAGCAGAACCTGGAGTTTACCGGGCGCCAGGCCTGGCTCGGCCGAATTCGCCAGTTGCTACTGCAACAGCTTGATGCACCGCCCGGCCTTGAGGGTCTGGCCCGCCAGATGAACTGCTCTTCACGCACCTTGCGCCGCCACCTGCAAGAACTGGGCAGCAGCTACCAACAGTTGCTTGATGAGTTGCGCTTTGAACGCGCCAAACAACTACTGAGCGAAGACCAGATGCCGATCCATCGCATTGCCGAACTGCTCGGTTTCAGCGAGACCGCCAGTTTTCGCCACGCTTTCTTGCGCTGGAGTGGCGTGGCACCAAGTCATTTCCGCATCTGAATAGCCGTATAAAGGGCGAAATGCGGACAGTCAGGCTGGCCATATCGATCCCCTTTTGGCCGTATTCGACGTTCTCCACAGGCAACGTACCCATCAACAATGGGCCAAGCCAGTCAACGCGGAGAACAATAAATGCTGACGATCTATTCTGATGACCACCGCCTCCACCACGGCCGCTGCGAGCTGATCGACGGGCAACTGATGCCCTGCTTTGAAATGCCTTCACGCGCTGATCATGTGCTGGAGCGCATAAAAGTACGCGAAATAGGCCCAGTACAGGCACCACAAGACTTCGGCCGAGAACCGATACTACGGGTGCATACACCCGACTATCTCGCCTTTTTTGAGCATGCCTGGCAGCGTTGGAGCGATATGGGTCATACGGGAGACCTGCTGCCTTTCACCTGGCCCGCTCGCACATTGCGACAGGTCAAACCACGCGGCCTTTTGGGCGAGTTGGGCTATTACAGCTTTGACGCCGGCGCACCGATCACTGCAGGCACCTGGCAGGCTGCCTACAGTGCAGCTCAGGTTGCCCTGACTGCGCAAGCGGCTATCCAGGCCGGCGCGCACAGTGCCTTTGCCCTATGCCGACCGCCAGGACACCACGCAGCGAGCGATGTAATGGGCGGTTACTGCTACCTGAACAACGCTGCGATTGCCGCTCAGGCGTTCTTGGACCAGGGCCATGAGCGCGTGGCGATCCTTGACGTGGACTACCACCACGGCAACGGCACTCAGGAAATCTTCTACTCGCGCAGCGACGTGTTCTTTGCTTCGATCCACGGCCATCCACAGGCAGAGTTCCCCTTCTTCCTCGGCTATGCCGACGAGGAGGGCGACGGCGAAGGTGTTGGCTATAACGTCAACTACCCGCTGCCAGCCGGGAGCGACTGGGCGACCTGGAGCGCAGCACTGGAAATGGCCTGCCAGCGGATCGAGGCCCATGCTGCGCAGGTGCTGGTGATTTCATTGGGCGTCGACACCTTCAAGGACGATCCGATCTCGCAGTTCAAGCTGGACAGCCCCGATTACTTGCGCATGGGCGAGCGCATCGCGCGCTTGGGCATACCGACGCTGTTCGTCATGGAGGGCGGGTATGCCGTAGCGGAAATCGGTATCAACGCGGTGAACGTGCTGGAAGGTTTCGAACGCGCTCTACAGGAGGTACACCCATGATTCGACTCAAACGCCTACTCACCCCACTGCTCTGCAGCACACTACTCGCCAGCAGCCTTCAAGCCGCCGAGCAACGCACGCTACGGGTGTACAACTGGTTCGACTACATCACCCCGCAAACCTTGGACGGCTTCCGCAAGACAACCGAGAGCAAGCTGATCTACGACATTTTCGACACCAACGAAGCGTTGGAGGCCAAACTGCTGACCGGTAACTCCGGTTACGACGTGGTGGTACCGTCCAACGTGTTCCTGGCCAAGCAGATCGAAGCAGGGGTGTTCCAACCGCTGGATCGCAGCAAGTTGCCGAATTGGGAGCATCTGGACCCAAAACTGATGAAATTGATCGAGGCCAACGACCCCGGCAACCAATTCGCCGTGCCCTATATGTACGGCACCGTGCTAATCGGTTTCAATCCGGCCAAGGTCAAGGCAGTGCTCGGCGACAACGCCCCGGTGGACAGCTGGGACTTGATCTTCAAAGAAGAGAACATCGCCAAACTCAAGCAGTGTGGTGTCGCGCTGCTTGATTCACCGTCAGAGATCCTTCCACTGGCGCTGCAATACCTGGGACTGGAACCGAACAGTAGCGCGCCGGCCGACTACAAGAAAGCCGAGGATCTGATGCTGAAGATTCGTCCATACATTACCTACTTCCATTCTTCTAAATACATGGCCGATATCGCCAATGGAGACATCTGCGTAGCCGTCGGCTACTCGGGTAGCTTCTCTCAGGCAGCCAACCGCGCCAGGGAAGCGAAGAACGGTGTAATCGTGGACATGCGCTTGCCGAAGGAAGGCGCACCGATCTGGTTCGACATGCTGGCCATCCCCAAAGGTGCGGCCAACCCCGAAGATGCGCACGCTTTCATCAACTACTTGTTGCAACCAGAGGTCGTTGTACCGATCAGCGACTTCGTCGGCTACCCGAACCCAAACAAGGACGCTACAGAACGGGTCAATCCAGCCATCCGTAACAACCCGAACCTGTACCCGACCGAAGAGGCCATGGCGAAACTTTATGCACTGAAGCCACTGCCTCGCGATGCGGAACGGGCACGTACCCGGGCCTGGACCAAGATCAAGTCCGGCACCTGATCAGCGACGCCAGGCACGCCGCAGGCGTGCCAAGGCATCGGCGATCGCGGCTTCAGGCACCGCAGCAAAGCCCAGTACCAGGCCGGCGCGTTTATCCACAGGGGTGCTTGAGTCCTCCAGCCAGTAATCGCTCAGTGGATTCAGTTCAACCCCGACGGCCTCCGCGCGGGCGATCAGTTCACGCTCACGTGCCAGGTTGTCCACATCGACTTTGACATGCAGGCCCGCCGCCACCTCAGGCATTGCCCCACAGCCGGGGATATCCACAGGCCACCCCGCCTTGAGCACATTGCGCCGACTCAACGCAGCCCGGCGCATACGACGGATATGCCGCTGAAAATGCCCTTGTGCCATGAACTGCGCCATCACCACCTGATTACCGATTTCCGAATGCCGCACCGCCAGTGCCCGACAGCGGGAAAATGCCTCGACCAATGGCGGCGGCACGACCAGATAACCCATGCGCAGGGCCGGAAAGGCGATCTTGCCGAAAGTACCGACATACAGCACACGGCCATGTGGGTCCAAGGCTGCCAAGGGCGCCAGGGGCGCACCGCTGTAGCGGTATTCGCCGTCATAATCGTCCTCGACAATCCAGCCATCGCTGCGTTCAGCCCAGGCCAGCAGCTCCAGACGCCGGGCCAGGCTCATGGTGACGCCCGTAGGGTACTGGTGTGAAGGCGTCACGTAGCTCAGGCGGCACTGGGGCAGTGCCGACAAGGCTGCGCAATCCATCCCTTCGTTATCTACCGCGACACCGAACACCCGCGCCCCGGCAAGCGCGAACGCATGCCCGGCAGCCCGGTACCCAGGGTTTTCCACAGCCACCCCATCGCCAGGCTCCAGCAACAACTGTGCACAAAGGCTGATCGCCTGCTGTGCGCCACTGGTGATCACAATTTGTTCAGCGCTGCAGGAAAGCCCCCGCGAACGACGCAGGTAGGTCGCAATCAGTTCGCGCAAAATCGGCTCGCCTGCTGGATCACCGTAACCGAGCAAGGCCGGATCGGGCT
Organism: Pseudomonas defluvii; assembly: GCF_001695625.1. Lineage (GTDB taxonomy): Bacteria > Pseudomonadota > Gammaproteobacteria > Pseudomonadales > Pseudomonadaceae > Aquipseudomonas > Aquipseudomonas defluvii. The sequence goes on along the minus strand of NZ_MBPN01000008.1, from coordinate 34,239 downwards.
TACGCCAGAAACCCGCTTGTAGCTTGGCCCACGTCTCGAAGGGGAATAGATCGAAAGCGGGTGCACCGACTCGGAATGCCCTCGGTGGCCCGCTTTTCGGTGCTGGCAAATGATGCTTTTCAAGCCGACTCAAAGACCCGGTGTGGATAACTTTACTGGTTAGATGCTCAGTGCTTTCTGGCGATTTTGTGGATAAGGCTGTGGAAAAACCCCGGGATAACCCTGTGGATATATTTGTGGATAGTTTTGGCAACTGAGCAACATAGGTGCCGTCCCCTACCCGGCTTTCAATAAAACCTTCGGCGTAAAGCTGGTCATAGGCACGCACCACACTGTTGCGCGACAGCGCCAATGCCTTGGCCAGGTCGCGACTGGCCGGCAAACGTGTACCGCTGCCCAGTCGCCCATCCAGCACTCTGGCACGCAAGACTTGATACAACTGGCGACTCAACCCCAGACGCCGATCAAGTACGATACCCGTTGGATCAAAGGGCAATGACAGGGGCTGCTCGCGCACGGTATTGGACCTATAAAATCGATAGTGAATGGCTCTTACCATAGGCCAATAGCCTGCCTAGGATGGCTGCATTCGCCAAGGACTATCGCCATGTATATACCCAGTGCGTTCCGGGACACCGATCTCGACAGCCTGCACCAGCAAATCGAACAGACCCGCCTTGCCGTTCTTGTCACACACGGCCAGCAGGGCTTGCAGGCGAGCCACCTGCCGTTGCTATTGAAACGCGACGAAGGCCCTAACGGCACACTCTACGGGCATCTGGCCAAAGCCAACCCCCAGTGGCAGGACTTGGCCACTGGCAGCGAAGCGCTGCTGATCTTCGCGGGAGCCGACGCCTATGTCAGCCCAACCTTCTACCCAAGCAAAGCCGTGGACGGTAAAGCCGTACCCACCTGGAATTACCTGGCGGTGCATGCCTACGGCTGCGCCGAGGTGTTTGACGACCCGCAACGCTTGCACTCATTGCTCGACAGCCTCAGTGAGCGCCATGAGCGTGGCCGCCCACAGCCCTGGTCGATCGACGACGCGCCCGTCGACTATATCAACGGCATGCTCAAAGCGATTGTCGGCTTCGCCCTGCCGATTGAGCGCTTGCAAGGCAAACGCAAGACCAGCCAGAACCGCAACAGCGCCGACATTGAAGGCGTACGCAAAGGCCTGAGCGAAAGCCCAGACCCACTGGACAACCAATTGGCCGCCCTGATGCGCCAACCCTGAAGGAGCCTGAAATGCCCACCGTACAGATCCGCCCGGTCGAAGCCGACGACCATAGCGCCTGGCTGCCCCTGTGGCAGGCCTACCAGCGTTTCTACGAAACCCAGATTGATGAGCAGGTCAGCGCAGTGACCTGGCAACGCATGCTCGACCCCGCCGAACCCATTAATGCAGCCCTGGCCTGGGTCGACGGCAAGGCCGTGGGCATGGTTCATTGGATCTATCATCGTTCCTGTTGGACCACGGAAAACTCATGCTACCTGCAAGACCTGCTGGTCACTCAGGAGCACCGTGGCCTGGGCATTGGTCGGCAGTTGATCGAGTTCGTCTACGCGACTGCCAGCGCTGCGGGATGCGCCAAGGTCCACTGGCTGACCCACGAGACCAACACCACCGCCATCGCTCTCTACGAGCAGTTGGCCGAACGTCCGGGCTTCATTCAGTTCCGCAAACTGTTGTAATTCGAGGAGCCGTCCCATGAACACTCTGCTGAACTGGCACCCCGCCAAACTGCCACCCGCCACCCCGTTGACCGGGCGTTTCATCCGCCTGGAGAAACTCAACCCGCGCCAGCACCGTGACGACCTCTGGGAAGTGTTCAATGGCCCCGATGCTGACGCTGCGCTATGGAGCTACCTGCCCTACGGCCCTTTCGAGGAGCGTGAAGCGTTCGACCACTGGCTCGACAGTAATGCCGCCACCAGTGACCCGTTGTTCTACACCGTCATTGACCTGCACAACGGCCAGGCCCAGGGCATTCTCAGCCTGATGTCGATAGTGCCAGCACACGGTCGTATCGAGATTGGCCATGTCGCCTTCGGCGCCGCCATGCAGCGCACGCCGAAAGGTAGCGAAGCCATCTACCTGCTGGGCAAGCTGGCCTTTGAGCTGGGAAACCGCCGCCTGGAATGGAAGTGCAACGACGCCAATAGCCGTTCCAAACGGGCGGCTGAACGCTTCGGCTTCCACTATGAAGGGCTGTTTCGCAAGCATATGGTGATCAAGGGGCAGAACCGCGATACGGCCTGGTACTCGATCACCGACGATGAATGGCCTGCCATCGCTGCCGGTTTCGAGCGCTGGCTCGCGGCAGAAAACCAGCGCCCTGACGGTCAGCTCAGAACGCTGGAGGCGTGTCGCGAATCCGCCTGAAGGATCAGCGCAGGCGTTGCGCCAGGACGGCTATGTGCTCCGGGCCAATGCCACAGCAACCACCCAGGTGGCTTGCACCGCGCTGACGCCAATTTTCGGCCCAGTGCAGGTAGCCCGGCGGATCAAGGTCTTCGCGTAGCTCGTCCAGCCCATCGTTGGCGGTAGCGTCCTTGGGTTGCGGCGGGAACGCATTGGCGTAGGCGCCGATGGCAATCTGTACACCCAACCGCTCGAAGGTTTCGCGTGCGGCATCGATAGCCGCGCCGATGACTTCCGGCTGGCTGCAGTTGAACAGCAAGGTCTGCACACCCAGCTGTGCGGCCACTTCGGCGGCCTCACTGACGGGCTCACCAGAGCGCAAACGCGGCAGGTCATCGACATCGTCGTCCTGCAGGGTGAAGGACAGCCAGAACGGCTTGCCATCGTTGGGCAGGCCGGTACGAATGGCCCGCGCTTCGACGATGGAGCTCTGGGTCTCGGCCAACCACAGGTCGACATGCTCAGCCAGACCTTCAACCAACGGCGTCAGGACTTCGCTGACCCGAGCGGCATCGAACAGGTCGGGACGGTACGAGCCGAACAGGGGTGGCAATGAACCGGCAACCCGTACCGGCTGACCACTGGCGTCCGCAGCAGCGCGGGCCAGTTGCCCGGCGGTCGAGGCCAAGGCCCGCCCTTCAGCGGCAAAGCGGGCCTCGCCGATGTGGAATGGCACCACGGCATAGCTGTTGCTGGTAATGACCCGCGCCCCGCTTTCGATGTAGGCCGCGTGCACGGCCACCACAGCCTCCGGGGCCTCACTCAAGGCCAGCGCCGACCATTCCGGTTGCCGAAAGGGCGCGCCACGGCGCTGCAGCTCACGGCCCATGCCACCATCGAGAATCACCACCGCACTTTCACCCATATAACGTCCACTTCTATGAATATAAATAAAACTTACTAGTAGAGTTTTTTTTATAACTATTTAATACGCCGGACATTCAATTTAACAACTCTTTTTTCAGGTGATTTTCCATGCGTTTTTCCACCTTGTTGGGCGCCAGCCTGCTGGCACTGAGTGTGACCACCCAAGCCCTGGCGGGGGCAACGCTGCAACGCGTGGAAGAACGCAAGGAACTGGTCGGCGTGCTGATGGAAAGCTACCCGCCATTCTCTTTCCTCAACGAGCAGAACCAGCTGGACGGCTTCGATGTCGATGTGGCGAAGGCCGTAGCCGAAAAACTCGGTGTCAAACTGCGCCTGGAAACCCCATCCTGGGACGTGATCGCCGCCGGTCGCTGGAGCGGTCGATACGATATCTGCATCTGCTCGATGACGCCGAGCAAGGCTCGCGCCCAGGTCTTCGACTTCCCGGTGGAGTACTACGCTTCGCCTGCCGTCATCGTGGTCAACGCCAAGGATGACCGTATTCACGGCGCTAAAGACCTCAGCGGCCTGAAAGTCGGCCTGACCAGCGCCTCCAGCTACGAAAGCTACCTGAACAAGAACCTCGTCATTGAAGGCGCGGAAGACAAGGCGCTGGACTACCCGTTCGAGAACGTCCAGATCGCCCCCTATGACACCGACAACGTGGCCTTTCAGGATCTGGGCCTGGGTGCCGGCGTGCGCCTCGATGCGATCCTCACCAACCTGGTCACCGCCCAGCCGCGCCTGAATCAGGATGCGCGCTTCAAACTGGCCGGCCAGGCGCTGTATGAAGAACCTAACTCGGTGGCCATCGAGAAAGGTGATGCGGCCTGGAATGCCAAGGTTCAGCAAGTGTTCGCCGAGCTGAAACAGGACGGCACCCTGAGCCGCCTGTCGCAGAAGTGGATCGGCGCCGATATCAGTAAATGAGTGCCTATCAGCCACCGCCCAGCCAGGCTACGCGCACGCTGGGCCAGCGCCTGTTCGGTTTTCGCACGCGCCTTTACCTGACGTGGGCAGCGTTGTTCGTGATGTTCGTCGGGTTCTTTCTGAGCTTCGACCTGAAGTTTTCGATCATCCTCGACAAGCTGCCTAACCTGCTCGGGCTGCACCTGGCACCGAATGGTTTCCTGCAAGGCGCAGCACTGACCCTGTTCCTTTGCCTGTGCTCGATGCTCAGCTCGGTGATACTGGGTTTCGCTGCGGCGCTGGCGCGCCTGTCGAACAGCGCTGTCGCCTTGGGCATCGCCAGCTTCTACACCTCGTTCTTTCGCGGCACGCCGCTGCTGATCCAGATCCTCTTGATCTACCTGGGCCTGCCGCAAATTGGCGTTGTACCTGGTGCGATCAGCGCCGGGATCATTGCCTTGTCGTTGAACTACGGTGCCTACCTGAGTGAAATTTTCCGAGCCGGTATCATTGGCGTGGCGCCCGGCCAGCGGCAGGCGGCCATGGCCCTGGGGATGCGCCCACGGGCAATTTTCTGGCACATCACCCTGCCCCAGGCCATGCGTACGATCATTCCGCCAAGCGCCAACCAGTTCATTTCCATGCTCAAGGATTCGTCGCTGATTTCGGTGATGGGGGTCTGGGAAGTGATGTTTCTGGCGCAGTCCTATGGCCGCTCCAGCTACCGCTACCTGGAAATGCTGACCACTGCAGCCGCCATCTACTGGCTGCTGTCGTTTGCCCTGGAGTTGCTCCAGGTGCGCCTGGAACGGCACTACGGCAAAGGCTATCGGCACTGACGCCGCATCGCCAAATCGCGCATAAAAAAAGGGGGGCATATGCCCCCCAGAGGTTAACCGTTTACTACCGAGGGCTGTTTCAGCCCTCGATCTCGATCAGGATCTCGCCCGGGTTGACCCGGTCGCCCTTGGCGACGTGGATAGCGACAACTTTACCGGCGATGGCCGACTGCACTTCGGTCTCCATCTTCATCGCTTCGGTGATCAGCACGGCCTGGCCGGCTTTCACCGTGTCGCCTTCCTTGACCAGCACATCGACGATGTTGCCCGGCATGGTGGTGCTGACATGCCCTGGCTCGCTGGCCTGCTTGCGCTTGCTGCCGCTACCGCCGACGAACTCGTTGAGCGGCTCGAACACCACTTCTTCCGGCATGCCGTCGATGGACAGGTAGAAGTGACGCTTGCCTTCGGACTTGACGCCAACACCGGTGATATCGACGCGGTAGGTCTCACCGTGAACATCAATGACGAACTCAGTCGGGACGCCTTCACCACCGGCCGAGCCCACGGCACCGGCTTCCGGAATCGGCAGCAGCACTTCAGGGGTCAGGGTGCCGGCATCGCGCTCTTCGAGGAACTTGCGGCCAATGTCCGGGAACATGGCGAAAGTCAGTACATCTTCTTCAGACTTGGCCAGGTTGCCGATGTCCGAACGCAGCTTGGCCATCTCTGGCTTGAGCAGGTCAGCCGGACGCACGTCGATTACTTCTTCGCTGCCAATCGCCTGACGACGCAGTTGGTCGTTGACCACGCCCGGCGCCTTGCCATAACCACCTTGCAGGTACAGCTTCACTTCGTTGGTGATGGTCTTGTAGCGCTCGCCCGCGAGGACGTTGAAGAACGCCTGGGTACCGACGATCTGCGAGGTCGGCGTAACCAGCGGTGGGAAGCCGAGGTCTTCACGCACCCGAGGAATTTCGGCCAGCACTTCGTTCATGCGATGCAGCGCGCCCTGCTCCTTGAGCTGGTTGGCCAGGTTGGAAATCATCCCGCCTGGTACCTGGTTGACCTGCACACGGGTGTCAACGGCGGTGAACTCGCTTTCAAACTGGTGATACTTCTTGCGCACGGCGTAGAAGTACAGGCCGATTTCCTGCAGCAGCTCCAGGTCCAGGCCGGTGTCGAATTCGCTGCCCTTGAGCGCGGCAACCATCGACTCGGTACCCGGGTGGCTGGTGCCCCAGGCGAAGCTGGAGATCGCGGTGTCGATATGGTCGGCACCGTTTTCGATGGCCTTGAGTTGGCACATCGCGGCCAAACCAGCGGTGTCGTGGGAGTGGATGAACACCGGCAGCGACTGCTCGGCCTTCAATGCCTTGACCAGCTCACCGGTGGCATACGGGGTCAGCAGGCCGGCCATGTCCTTGATCGCGATCGAGTCGCAGCCCATGGCTTCCATCTGCTTGGCCTGGGCCACGAATGCGTCGATGGTGTGTACCGGGCTGGTGGTGTAGGCAATGGTGCCCTGGGCGTGCTTGCCGGAGGCCTTGACCGCTTCAATGGCAACGCGCAGGTTGCGCACGTCGTTCATGGCGTCAAAGATGCGGAAGACGTCGATGCCGTTGACAGCTGCCTTGGCCACGAACGCCTTGACCACGTCATCGCTGTAGTGCCGGTAGCCGAGCAGGTTCTGCCCGCGCAGAAGCATTTGCAGGCGGGTGTTCGGCAGTGCCGCACGCAACTTGCGCAGACGCTCCCACGGGTCTTCCTTGAGGAAACGTACGCAGGCGTCAAACGTCGCGCCACCCCAGACTTCCAGCGACCAGTAGCCGACTTTGTCGAGCTTGTCGCAGATGGGCAGCATGTCTTCGGTGCGCATGCGGGTTGCCAGCAGGGACTGGTGGGCGTCACGCAGGATCGTGTCGGTTACATGAATTTTCTTGGACATTTTTTCGTATTCCTCACAGGCCTGCGTGGGCGGCAATGGCAGCAGCGATGGCCAGGGCCAGCTCTTCGGGTTTGCGCTTGATCGAGTAGTTGGTCAGTTCCGGATGGCTTTCCACGAAGCTGGTATTGAACTGGCCACTGCGGAATTCCGGATTGCGCAGGATTTCCTGGTAATAAGCGGCGGTGGTCTTTACCCCTTGCACGCGCATGTCATCCAGCGCCCGCAGGCCGCGGTCCATGGCTTCTTCCCAGGTCAGGGCCCAAACCACCAGTTTCAAGCACATCGAATCGTAGAACGGCGGGATGGTGTAGCCGGTGTAGATCGCCGTGTCGGTACGCACGCCAGGACCACCGGGCGCGTAGTAACGGGTGATCTTGCCAAAGCTGGGCAGGAAGTTGTTCTTCGGGTCTTCGGCGTTAATCCGGAACTGCAGGGCAAAGCCGCGGTGCTGGATGTCTTCCTGCTTGATCGAGAGCGGCAGGCCCGAAGCAATGCGAATCTGCTCACGTACGATGTCGATGCCGGTGATTTCCTCGGTGATGGTGTGTTCCACCTGCACCCGGGTGTTCATCTCCATGAAGTACACCTCGCCATCGGCGAGCAGGAACTCCACGGTACCGGCGTTTTCATAACCGACCGCCTTGGCCGCACGTACCGACAGGTCGCCGATGTAGGCGCGCTGTTCCGGGGTCAGCTGAGGGCTGGGGGCGATTTCGATCAGCTTCTGGTTGCGGCGCTGAATCGAGCAATCGCGCTCGAACAGGTGCACCACATTACCGAAGCTGTCACCGAGGATTTGCGCCTCAATGTGTTTCGGGTTGACGATGCATTTTTCGAGGAAGACTTCCGCCGAACCAAAGGCCTTGGTCGCTTCGGAAATCACCCGCGGGAACGCCTGTTCCAATTCTTCACGGCTGTTGCAGCGGCGAATACCACGACCACCGCCACCCGAGGTGGCCTTGAGCATGACCGGGTAGCCAATGCGATCACCTTCGCGCAGCGCCTCGTGTATGTCCGCGACGTTGCCTTCGGTGCCCGGGGTCACGGGTACGCCGGCCTTGATCATGCTGCGTCGCGCTTCGGTCTTGTCGCCCATCCGGCGAATGACTTCTGCCGCAGGGCCAATGAACTTGATCCCACGTTCAGCGCAGATGTCTGCAAGTTCTGCGTTCTCTGACAGGAAACCATAGCCAGGATGCAGGGCATCGCAGCCGGTCTCTACCGCCAGGTTCACCAGCTTGCGCGGGTTCAGGTAACCGGCCAGGGGTTCGGCACCAATACTGTGAGCCTCGTCTGCACGCTTGACGTGCAGTGCATGACGGTCGGCATCGGAATAGATCGCCACCGAGCGAATGCCCATTTCGGCGCAAGCACGGACAATCCGTACTGCGATCTCACCCCGGTTGGCGATCAGGATTTTTTTTATCACTGGAATATTCCCAAGCCATTGGAACAGACGAACCGGCGAGACCGGTCGGCGCGTGACCATACGTTGCTGGCCAGTCGCATAAGTACCCTAGCGCCGTCGCTTAATAAACAAAAATCAATATTTATTAGGCCTTGCATTAGCAAAAGCTTATAGTGCCGTAACAAGGTTTGTCCGGAGCCGGATGAGAGATGCGTAAGTCATTGATGCGTATGACATTACGGCAGTTGAAAGTCTTCAACGAAGTCTGCGATCTGCGCTCCTACAGCCGAGCCGCCGAAGAGATGTCGCTGACGCAACCCGCCGTTAGTCTACAGATCCGCCAACTCGAAGAACTGGTCGGCCAGCCGCTGTTTGAGTACGTGGGCAAGAAGCTCTACCTCACCGAAGCCGCTGAGGCTTTGCAGCGCGCCAGCCGAGACATCTTCGGCCGCCTGGAGAGCTTCGACATGCAGCTCTCGGACATGCAAGGCTCTCTGCAGGGGCAACTGAAACTGGCGGTGGAGTCCAGCGCCAAGTACTTCGTGCCGCACCTGTTTGCCGCCTTCAAGAAGCTTCATCCCGAGGTCAACCTGACCCTTACCGTGGTCAACCGCGCCCAGGCGATTCGGCGCCTCTCGGACAACCGTGATGACCTGATCATCATGTCCATGGTGCCGCAGGACATGGGCCTGGAATTCATGCCCTTCCTGAACAACCCGATCGTTGCCGTGGCGCCACCTGACCACCCGCTCTGCAAGCTCGAACGCCTGCGCCTGCAAGACCTGGAGCCCCACACGCTGCTGGTTCGCGAGCAAGGCTCAGGCACGCGCAAAGCCTGCGAAGAGTACTTCAAAGACAAACGCGTACACTTCTCCCAGACACTGGAGGTGGCGTCTGCCGACGCTCAACGCGAGTGCGTCATTGCCGGGCTCGGGATCGCACTGCTGACGCGTCATGCGCTGAACCTGGAACTGGCCACCGGCGTGTTGCGCGAACTGCCCGTGGAAGAGCTACCGCTGTACCGAAGCTGGTGCGTGGTACAGGCCAAGGCCAAGCGGCAGTCGCCGGTAGCCCTGGCCTTTCTTGCATACATCCGCAGCGAACGCGCGCAAATCAGCGCACTTGTTGAGCGTTTCTCGGGGACTCTGCCGCCGATACCTGCCAGAGGTTGACGGCCTGTAATTCGGGGTAGTCAGCAATTTCCTGCAACAGGCGGCGCTGCTCGGAATAGCTTTCAATCGCACGGCGATACTCCATGCGGCGCTGATCCTTTTCCTGCTGCTTGCGGGCCTTGGCGTTGGACGGGTACGGACGATCAAATTCACGAGCCATTGCGAATCTCCCTGGTCAAGTACGGGAGTTTCAGGGTGCGCAATGGCGGTGACGATTTGGCGGCGCGGCGATGACAAAACCATGAACCTTGCCGACCGTACAGGGACAGTCGGCGGCGGTCAGTCGTCCAGGGCCTTGATCGACTTGGGCGACAGGCGCAGGCTGCGCAAGCTGCGTTTGACGCTCTTGAGGTGGTTGACCAGGCTCGGGCCACGGGCCATGGCAACGCCCATTGCCAGCACGTCGATCACCACCAGGTGGGCGATCCGCGAGGTCAACGGGGTATAGATCTCGGTGTCTTCATGAACGTCGATGGCCAGGTTGACACTCGACAGCTCAGCCAACGGGGTCTGGCTCGGGCACAGGGTAATCAGGGTTGCCCCGCTCTCGCGCACCAGGTTGGCGGTAATCAGCAGGTCCTTGGAGCGCCCGGACTGGGAAATGCAGATGGCCACGTCACCCGGTTTCAGGGTGACCGCCGACATCGCCTGCATGTGCGGGTCGGAATAGGCAGCAGCGCTGAGCAGCAGACGGAAAAACTTGTGCTGCGCATCGGCAGCCACTGCGCCGGAGGCGCCAAATCCGTAGAACTCGACGCGCTGGGCCTGGGCCATGGCGGTCACGGCACGCTGCAGCGCTTGGGCATCGAGGTGCTCACGCACTTCCATCAGGGTGTGCAGGGTGGTGTCGAAGATCTTCAGGCTGTAGTCGGCAACCGAATCGTCCTCATGGATCGCAAACTGGCCAAAACTGGCCCCGGCCGCCAGGCTCTGGGCAAGCTTGAGCTTGAGGTCCTGGAACCCGGAGCAACCAATGGCGCGGCAAAAGCGCACGATGGTCGGCTCGCTGATGCCGACGCTGTGGGCAAGGTCGGCCATGGAGCTATGCATGACGGCTGCTGGGTCGAGCAGCACGTGGTCGGCAACCTTGAGCTCCGACTTACGTAGCAGATGGCGCGACTGGGCGATGTGTTGCAACAGATTCAAGGGCAGGACTCGGTTATGATCGACTGACCGGGTTGTAGCTTTCTTGTAGTTATACTACATGACCGGCGACCCGCCCAGCTAAACGATCTAGGAGAGTGGTGGTATTGACTATCCCTTGCGACATCATGGTATTCGGCGGCACCGGTGACCTGGCCCTGCACAAGCTGCTTCCGGCGCTCTACCACCTGTATCGCGAAGCACGCCTGCACCCTGAAGTGCGTATCGTTGCGCTGGCTCGAAAAAATCTGCCGCGCAGCGACTATCGGCTGCTCGCCGAGCGCCGCTGCCGGGCCCAGATTGCCCGCCATGACTTCGATGAAGAGGTCTGGAAGCGCTTCTCCGCGCGTCTCGACTACTTTCCCATGGACGCCTCGCAGAGCGCCGACTTCGGCCGTCTGGCACGCTTCCTCGGCGAACCAGGCGGGCTGACGCGGATCTACTACCTGGCCACGGCCCCCGACCTGTTCGTGCCGATCATCAGCCATATGCAGATTGCCGGGCTGGCTGACAGCGACGCGCGGGTCGTACTGGAAAAGCCTATCGGCCACTCGCTGGAATCGGCAACGGCAATCAACAGTGCCATTGGCGCCGTGCTCGACGAGTCGCAGGTGTTCCGGATCGACCATTACCTGGGCAAGGAGACCGTACAGAACCTCATGGCCCTGCGTTTTGCCAACGCCCTGCTGGAACCGGTATGGCGCAGTAATCAGATCGACCATGTGCAGATCAGTGTGTGCGAAACCCTGGGCGTCGAAAACCGCGGGGCCTACTACGACCGCGCTGGCGCGACACGCGACATGCTGCAGAACCATCTGCTGCAACTGCTTTGCCTGGTAGCCATGGAGCCACCGGCTCAATTCAACGCCGAAGCCGTGCGCGATGAAAAGGTAAAGATCCTCAGGGCCCTCAAGCCGATCACCGGCCAGGATGTCCAGGATCGGACCGTGCGCGGCCAGTACAGCGCGGGCAAGATCGGCGGGCAGGAAGTACCGGCGTATTACTTCGAGAAAGATGTCGACAACGACAGCGATACCGAGACCTTCGTCGCCGTTGAAGCCTATATCAACAACTGGCGCTGGGCCGGCGTACCGTTCTACCTGCGTACCGGTAAACGGATGGCGAAGAAGTCATCGCAGATTGTCATTCAGTTCAAACCGGTACCGCACCAACTGTTCGAGGGCGCACAGACCAATCAGTTGCTGATTCAGCTGCAGCCGGACGAACGCATCAGCCTGCAGATGATGACCAAAAGCCCAGGCAAAGGCATGCGCCTGGAGCCTGTGGAACTGAACCTGAACCTGGCCCAGGTGTTCGGCCAGACACGTCGCTGGGAAGCCTACGAACGGCTGCTGCTGGATGTGCTGGAGGGCGATTCAACCTTGTTCATGCGCCGTGACGAAGTCGAGGCCGCCTGGGCCTGGATTGACCCGATCCTCAACGGCTGGCAGGAATACTTCCAGGCCCCCAGGCCCTACCACGCTGGTACCAACGGCCCCGACCAGGCACATAGCCTGCTGGCCCATCAAGGCCGGGAATGGCACAACTGAGCACATGACACGCGCCAATGAGCGACTACTATGTAATACCGATAGTGATTCGTTTGATCCGATACTGAACACCAGCGCTTGGCTGGGCGCGAACGCTTCTCCCCTTGCCTGCCTGGTACCCGCAATGCCAGGCAGGTTTTTTGTTTGCAGGGTATTCAGCCACGCGACTGCATCACCACACAGGCGGCATCGACAGCAAACTCATCAGATTGGACGCCGCCACCGGCCGGCTGATCAGATAGCCCTGTACCTCATCGCAGCCCTGCTCACGTAGAAAAGCCAACTGCTCCTGCGTTTCAACACCCTCGGCCACCACCTTGAGCGCCAGGCTATGGGCCATGACGATGATTGCTCGGGTGATCGCTGCATCCTGACTGCCTTCGGTCAGGCCGCGAACAAAGGTTTGATCGATTTTGACGTAGTCCACCGGGAATCGCTTGAGGTAACTCAGGGACGAGTAACCCGTTCCAAAATCGTCGATGGCCAGCTTCACCCCCAACTCATGCAACTGACGGAACGTCGCAATGATGTGCTCGACACTGTCAAGCAACTGGCTTTCGGTCAGTTCCAGCTCCAGCAGATGAGGTTCCAGCCCGCTCTCATCAAGCACTTGACGCACCAGGCTGACCAACTTGCCCTGACGTAACTGATGAACCGAAAGGTTTACCGAGACACGTATCGGTGCCAAGCCCTGACGCTGCCATTCGCAGGCTTGCCAACACGCCTGACGCAAGACGAACTCACCCATCGGCGCGATCAGCCCGGTTTCCTCGGCCAACCCGATAAACTCGCTCGGCGGTACCATGCCCCATTGCGGATGATGCCAGCGCACTAAGGCTTCGGCTGCTGTCAGACGCCCTGTGGCCAGGCACAGTTTTGGTTGGTAGTAGACCTCCAGCTGGCGTTCTTCAATCGCCCTGCGCAACTGATTCTCCAGTTGCAGACGCTCCAACGTGCTGGCCTGCAGGCTTTCGGTGTAGAACTGGAAGTTGTCGCCCCCCAGGTGCTTGGCGTGCTGCATCGCCATGTTCGCTTGGCTGACCAGCATACTGACCTCCCGAGTGGTGTCGGAGAGCAGGCTGATACCGACCGATGCACTGATCACCAACTCATGACCCGCAACCCGCAACGGTGCACGCAACTTGTCGAGCAGGCGTGTCGTAACCCGCACCAGGCTCGACAGGTTGGTGTACCCATCAAACAGCACGGCAAACTCGTCCCCGGAAAGCCGCGCAACGGTATCGGCCTCAGGCAACGCATTGCTGATACGCCGCGCCATCTGGGTCAGCAGTTGATCTGCAATCTCATGCCCAAGGCTCTCGTTCAACAGCTTGAAGCGATCGAGGTCGATATGCAGCAAGGCCAGGCTACGACCGCTCAAAGGTAAGCGCTGCCCGGCTTCATGCAAACGCAATCGGAACAGCGCACGGTTGGCCAGCCCCGTGAGCTCGTCGTAATGCGCAAGGTAGCGCAAACGCTCTTCCGACTCGCGCCGCGCGGAGAGATCACTGAAGAAGCCAACAATACTGCTGATGTTGCCCTGTGCATCCCGCACACCATTGAGTTGCAGCCACTGGGGATAGAGCTCACCGCTCTTGCGCGCCTCAACCAGCTCGCCCTGCCACCCGCCCTGCTGCTCCAGAGCCTGGTCAATCGCCGACAGGTGCCGCCGCGCGTCGCGGCTGCAGGGCAACTCCAGCACGTTGCGCGCCAGCAACTCTTCTCGGTCGTAGCCGGTAATCCGACAGAATGCCTGATTGACGGCCAGCAGCACGTAATCCGGGTCGAGAATCGCAATACCTTCGCTGGCAGCCTCGAACACTGTGGCCGCCAAGCGTTGCTGCTCTTCCTGAGCCTTGCTTGCGCTGATGTCGCGCCGCGTCCCCAGCATACGCACAACGCGCCCGTCGGCATCGCGCTCGACAGCCCGGCCACGGTCCTCGATCCAGCACCAATGGCCCTGGCTGTGACGAACCCGGTACTCGATACGGTAATCCTCGGTGCGCCCCTTCAAATGCTCGACCAGCGTGCGCTTGAGCGACGGCAGGTCGTCGGGGTGCAAGCGCGGCTTGAGGTGAGCCAGCATCGCCTTGACCTGCTCTGGATCAAGGCCAAACAACTCGCGAAGCTGGGTGTGGTGAACCTCATCGCTCTGCAGGTTCCAGTCCCATAAACCCAGCTCACTGGCGTCCAGCGCCAGCGCCAGACGTTGTTCGCTCTTGCTCAACGCCTGATTGGCGGCGTCCAGTTGCTGGCTGCGCTGCGCAACCCGCGACTCCAGGCCGACCTGGGCCTGACGCAACTGGTCTTCGATCAGCCGTCGCCGCTCGACTTCACTGGCCAAGGCCTGGTTGAGCTGTTCACTGCGATGCTGTGCAGCCTGCAGGTGTTCAATCAGCGCCTGATTCTGAAAGCGGCGCAGCAACCCGTTCTCAATCAGGCGATTGACCTGCCAGGCAACCACTAACAAGGCCCCCAGCAGGATGAGGCCCAACCAGCCCCAACCCAGGTGCTCGTCGGCACCACTCCAGAACAGGTAGAGGATCGGCGGCAACAAACATGGCAAGGTGAAGCTGAGGAAGGCGGGCAAGCTGACAGCGTAGGCAATGCTGGCCGAAAGTGTCGCCGCGCCAAGCAGGCCAAAGACCCAGGCTTGCTGTACGAAATTATCCGTAGGCACCAGGGCGATCGCTGCGCTGGCCAGGGTCAGGCCACTGAAAGCCGAACCCAGGAGGAACATTCGCCACCAGGTCGGTTGCGCCTGACGTTCTGGCATGGCCGCGTCGAATGCCGCGACCTGGATCACTCGCAAGGCAACCAGGGCCATCAGCCAGACCATCCAGATACTGATCTGAAAATAGCGTGGCGGGCTCCACAGCAACCAGGCGCATACCAGGCCATTGAGCAGCATGAACAACGTTGGCAGCAGTGACCCCTGATACAACAAGCGGGTGCGCTCGACGGCCAGTTGCGTGGCAAATTGCTTTCGAATGCTCCGACGTGCTTCCTGAGGGACGCTCGCAGAGCCTGAACCGAAGGTCATAGGCAGTATTCTTGTAATGGTGAGCCTTAAACGTGGCACGGAGCATACACAAGCATCGACCACTACCAAACTGCTCTGCGTTATAAATATTCACCAACCTGATGCACGCGCCATAACCATGGCGACCGCTCAAGCACGCGGGCCAAAGCCTGCACGCCATGACCAGCGGATCGTCACCCCGACGGATTTTCCACGCCAGGTTTGCCCCTGACTCCCCTGCCCCCTAGAATGGCCGGATGCGCGATGATCTCTCTCTCCTGTTGAACTCCCTCAACGATGCCCAACGTCAGGCCGTAGCGGCCCCGGTTGGCCGTCAGTTGGTCCTGGCCGGTGCCGGCTCCGGCAAAACCCGTGTGCTGGTGCACCGTATCGCCTGGTTGATCCAGGTCGAGCAGGCCTCACCGCACTCGATCCTGTCGGTGACCTTCACCAACAAGGCTGCCGCCGAGATGCGCCAGCGTATCGAGCAACTGATGGGTATCAACCCGGCAGGCATGTGGGTGGGCACCTTCCACGGCCTGGCCCATCGCCTGTTGCGGGCGCACTGGCAAGAAGCCGGGCTGAACCAGAATTTCCAGATTCTCGACAGCGACGATCAACAGCGCCTGGTCAAGCGCGTAATCCGCGAGTTGGGCCTGGACGAACAGCGCTGGCCTGCACGCCAGGCGCAATGGTTCATCAATGGCCAGAAAGACGAAGGCCTGCGCCCACAGCATATTCAAGCCAGCGGCGACCTGTTCCTGGGCACCATGCGCAGCATTTATGAAGCCTATGAGGCCGCCTGCCAGCGCGCTGGCGTCATCGACTTCTCCGAACTGCTGCTGCGCGCCCTGGACCTCTGGCGCGACCATCCCGGCCTGCTGGAGCATTACCAGCGCCGCTTCCGCCACTTGCTGGTGGATGAATTCCAGGATACCAACGCCGTGCAATATGCCTGGCTGCGGCTACTGGCCAAGGGTGGCGACAGCTTGATGGTGGTCGGCGACGACGATCAGTCCATTTATGGCTGGCGCGGTGCCAAGATCGAGAACATTCATCAGTACACCAGCGACTTCCCCGACGCCGAGTTGATCCGCCTGGAGCAGAACTACCGCTCCACCGCCGGCATCCTCAAAGCCGCCAACGCCCTGATCGCCAACAACAGCGGGCGCCTGGGCAAAGAGCTGTGGACCGACGGTGGCGACGGCGAACCACTGAGCCTTTACGCCGCCTTCAACGAACACGACGAAGCGCGCTACGTGGTGGAAACCATCGAAAGCGTGATCAAGACCGGTGCGGCGCGTAGCGATATCGCCATCCTTTACCGCTCCAACGCCCAGTCGCGGGTGCTCGAAGAGGCCCTGCTGCGCGAACGCATCCCCTATCGAATCTACGGGGGGCAACGCTTCTTCGAGCGCGCCGAGATCAAGAACGCCATGGCCTATTTGCGCCTGCTGGAGGGCCGTGGCAACGACGCGGCACTGGAGCGGGTCATTAATGTGCCGCCGCGTGGCATCGGTGAGAAAACCGTCGAAGCCATTCGCGAGCATGCCCGCCATGCCCAGGTCTCGATGTGGGAGGCCGTGGCCCTGCTGCTCGCCAACAAGGGCCTCAAGGGCCGTGCAGCCAGCGCGCTGAGCGCCTTTATCGAACTGATCGAAAACCTGGCGGCGAAGGTGCTGGAAATGCCGCTGCACCTGATGACCCAGACAGTGATCGAGCAATCAGGGCTGATCGTCTATCACCAGGAAGAGAAAGGTGAGAAAGGCCAGGCACGGGTAGAAAACCTTGAGGAACTGGTCAGCGCAGCGCGCAACTTTGAAACCAGTGAAGACGACGAAGACCTCTCGCCGCTCTCGGCATTCCTCGGCCATGCCTCGCTGGAAGCCGGTGAGGCCCAGGCCGATGAGCATGAAGACAGCATCCAGTTGATGACCCTGCACAGCGCCAAGGGCCTGGAGTTCCCTTACGTGTTCCTGGTGGGCATGGAAGAAGGCCTGTTCCCGCACAAGATGAGCCTGGAGGAGCCAGGGCGCCTCGAAGAGGAACGCCGCCTGGCCTATGTCGGCATTACCCGGGCCATGCAGCAACTGGTCATGACCTACGCCGAAACCCGCCGCCTGTACGGCAGCGAGACCTACAACAAGGTGTCACGTTTCGTACGTGAAATTCCGGCCGGGCTGATTCAGGAAGTGCGTTTGTCCAACAGCGTCAGCCGCCCGTTCGGCTCTGGCCAGAAGCAGAATTCGAGCAGCCTGTTCGGTAGCGCTAACATCCCGCAAACCGCCTTCAACCTCGGCCAGCGGGTACAGCATGCAGTGTTTGGCGAAGGCGTGATCCTGAACTTTGAAGGCTCCGGCGCGCAGGCACGCGTGCAAGTCAACTTCGCCGAAGGCAGCAAGTGGCTGATGCTGGGTTATGCCAAGCTGGAAGCCATCTAAGTCGCGTTTCTGGACAAAGGTAACGCAATGGGCTCGGGCTTCTTTTCCTCATGAACGTTCTGAGCCATTGCCGCCTGCCCCCCATAGCCACCGGCCCCCAGGTATTAGCTGATCGTGCAACAGGCTTGAGTCAAGCATGAAGGCATAATCAAGCAAAAGCTGGAAACATTATGGTGCTGGTCATGCAGCCTACAACCTGTGCACCATGACGCGCGTGCAATCCACAAAACGGGAATTCCCATACTATGCAACGTTTTCTTAGCATCGCTCTAGCGCTGTGCATTGGCCTGACGATGAGCCTCGACGCCAATGCCAAACGCTTCGGCGGCGGCAAGAGCTCGGGCGCAGCACCGACCCATCAAACCCGCCAGGCCGCCCCATCCACTCCGGCAGCCACCCCCGCAATGCCAGGCCGTGCGCCTGCCGCTGCCAGCGGCGCCTCGCGCTGGCTCGGCCCATTGGCCGGTATCGCCGCCGGTGGCCTACTGGCCTCGATGTTCATGGGTGATGGCTTCGAGGGGATGCAGTTCCTCGACATCATCATCATGGCGCTGATCGCCTTCCTGGCGTTCCGCTTCATTGCGGCCCGCCGTCGCAAGCAACAGCAGCCACAGATGGCGCCAGCAGGTCACGCACCGTTCCAGCGTGAAGCCTACGAGCAACCAGCACAGCCGCAGGTATTCGGTGGTTCGCCAGCCTCGTCGGCCCGCCCGGTCATCAACGCACCGGCCTGGTTCAACGAGCAGAGCTTCCTGGCTGCAGCACGCAACCACTTCCAGTCGCTGCAGCAGCACTGGGACGCGAACGAGATGGACAAGATCGCCGAGTTCGTCACGCCACAAATGCTGCAGTTCCTCAAGCAGGAGCGCGCGGCCTTGGGCGAGGGCTTCCAGTCCACCTACATCGATGACCTGAATGTGCAACTGGAAGGTGTCGACGACCGCGCCGACAAGACCATCGCCACTCTGACCTTCAGCGGCGTGTCGAAAACCTCGCGCTTCGACCAGGGCGAAGTGTTCAGCGAAAGCTGGAACATGGAACGTGCCCAAGGCGAAAACCAGCCGTGGCTGGTCGCCGGGATCCGCCAAAACGGCTGATTTTCAGGCATTGCACAAAAAACCCCGGGCCTGTCCCGGGGTTTTGCTTTTGCCGGATTGCGCTACTAGGGTATAACGCGCAGCGTGTCATCAAGGTAAGAGGATAGAGCCGTGGAAGAAGTGATTGAACAACTCCGTGAAGCCAATGAACCCGTGCCGGTTCCACTGGAGTTGCCCGACGAGGATCAACTGGTCGAGATCGAAGAGCAGTTGTTCATCAACATTCCCTTCGTCTTCAAAGAGTTCCTGCTGACCGTCAGCGATGTCGTGTACGGTAGCCTGGAACCGGTGACCGCGACCGACCCACAATCGCACACCTACCTGCCTGAAGTCGCCGCCAATGCCTGGGATGCGGGCGTACCGCGCGACCTGATCCCGCTCTGCCAGGACGGCGATGACTACTACTGCGTCGAAGAAGACGGCACCGTAGTGTTGTGGTCGGGCGAAGAAGAATGCGTCACCGAGGAAAACTGGGAATCGGTCTGGCACTGGGCTCGGGATGTCTGGCTGGAAAGCTGACCTGAACATCGCCTGAAGCATCAACGGCCATCGGGCAGTCGATTGGCGCTGGCAGGACGCGCCATCAACGCACCCTAGCGGTGATGGCCGTCATCATGCTCAAGCGTTTCGAGCAAAGCGATCTGCATCCGCGTGTGCACCCGGATGAACCAGCGCCAGAGCAACGCGACCACGCCCGCAGCGACCACCGCGATCACCAGCAGCAGTTCACTGGTCGGCAGAATACTGGCCGACAATGCCGACAACAGCAGGAAAATCACCAACAACGACAGCAGCGGAATCACCTCGGCGATTACCCGTCGAACACGCTGGGTATGTCGCCCCGCCACCTCCGGTTTCACCCCCATTTCCGCCAACAGCATCGAGAGCGCCTTGAGCTTGCGATAAGCCGCGATCAGGAACGGTAGCGACAACAACAGCGCTGCGCCCCAAATCAAGGCCTTGTGCTGCCCTGTGTCGCTGATCCAGCCGCTCAACCAGGCGCTGATGCGGTATGCAAAGTAACCGCCACTAAAGAAGATCGCGGCCACCAGGGCCAGGTTGACCCCAACCTGCAACAGAATCCGCCGGATCATGGCCGCCAGCATCGCGCCCTCGCCGTGTGGTTGAATACTGCGCAACCATTCACCATACAGCGACAGTACTCGGCCCAGACGCTGCGGCATGACCTTGGCCAGCCTCTGTGACAACGGATCTGCACTGCGAATCAAATACGGCGTCAGCAGCGTGGTAATCGCCGACACGGCCACCGCGACCGGGTAGAGGAAGTCACTGGTGACCTGCAGGGTGATCCCCAGCGCCGCGATGATGAAAGAGAACTCGCCGATCTGTGACAGGCCCATGCCGACACGCAACGACGTGCGCCCATCGTTGCCCGCAATAAATGCTCCCATGCCGCAAGAAAGCATCTTGCCCAGCACGACGGCAACGGTAATCACCGCAATCGGCCAGGCATAGTCGAGCAGCACCCGCGGGTCGATCATCATGCCGATGGCGACAAAAAAGATGGCACTGAACAGGTCACGAACCGGCTCGATCAAGCGCTCTATTTTCAGTAACTGCCGCGACTCAGCCATAATCGCGCCAATCAGGAACGCACCCAGCACCATGCTGTACTCAAGCTTGACCACCAGTAGGCAAAAGCCGAAGCACAGCCCTAGCACCGTAATCAGCAGCATCTCGTTGCTTTCAAAGCGCGCCACGTAGGCCAACACACGCGGCACCAGAAGAATGCCGACCACCAACGCCACAATCATGAACAGCGACAGTTTGCCGACCGTGGAAAACACCTCACCGGAGCTGACCGTACCGCTGACGGCAATGCCCGATAACAAGGCAATAATGCCGATACCCAGAATGTCTTCAACGATCAGTACACCAAAGATCAACTGGGCGAAGCGCTCGTTCTTCATCTTCAGGTCATTGAGCGCCTTGACGATGATCGTGGTCGAGGAAATCGCCAGAATCGCCCCGAGAAACAACGAATCCATGGTGCTCCAGCCAAACCAGCGGCCAATCTCGAAGCCGATCCAGATCATCAGGACGATTTCCAGAAAAGCGGCGATAAAGGCGGTTGCCCCGACCTTGAACAGCTTGCGCAGGCTGAACTCCAGGCCCAGGCAGAACATCAGGAAAATCACCCCGAGCTCGGCCAGGGTCTTGATCGTGTCTTCGTCGTGAATCAGGCCGAACGGTGGGGTATAAGGGCCAATGATGAACCCGGCAACGATGTAACCCAGGACCACCGGCTGCTTGAGGCGATGAAAAAGCACGGTGACGACCCCGGCAACCAGCATGATCACCGCCAAATCCTGAATAAAGCTGATGGCATGCATGGCGGACACCTCCTGAATACGTACAAAAAACAAACAAGTACCTGTCAGAGTGATCTGATTGAGCGGCACCTGTTTTATGCTTTATCTGTAGGAATAACCCACCTTGCATGGGCCAACTGAGGTTAACACCCGCCACTGCATGAGGCTGGCGATGCAATATGTAGAAACAGATCGACAGATTTGCCCGACCAAATGACCTGAAACGCGTGACGGCAAGGAGCCTGCCAGCGTCCCGTTTTTATGATGGGAATCGTAACGGGGAAAGAAGCGTCCGTTCAGGCGCCCCCCACTCAGCGCAACCTCACCGTGAGCACACTATGGAACCTGGAAACGCCCAGCTATCGATGACCGTCCTGATGACTCCGGACAAGGCCAATTTTTCTGGCAACGTACACGGCGGTACCCTGCTCAAGTACCTCGATGAAGTCGCCTATGCCTGTGCCAGCCGCTACGCTGGCCGCTATGTGGTGACACTCTCGGTTGATCAAGTGATTTTCCGCGAGCCGGTGCATGTCGGCGAATTGGTGACGTTCCTGGCCTCGGTCAACTACACCGGCACCACCTCCATGGAGGTGGGCATCAAAGTGGTCACTGAGAACATCCGCGAACGCTCGGTGCGCCATAGCAACAGCTGTTTCTTCACCATGGTCGCCGTCGACGACGACCGCAAGCCCGTGCCTGTGCCGCCACGTCAGCCGGAAACCAGCGAAGAAAAGCGTCGTTTCCTGCAGGGTAAGCAGCGCCGCCTGATTCGCCAGGAGCTGGAAAAACGCTACCAGGAGCTCAAGGCCGACGCCCTTTAAAACGCCAGGCGCTGCGCCTCAAAACGCAGCCGTGGATGCACAATACGATCCTGGGCCCGCACCAGTTCCAGTTCATAACTGCCGCAGGCCTGGGTTTCCAGCAGTACTTCATGCACAGCTGCGGCACTGTACTCGAATGCCGCGACCCAACTGTCGCCCAACAGCAGCCGAGCCAGGAACAACCCGGCAGTGAGGTCGCCGACACCCACCGGCTGGCGCGGGAAGGCCAGCAGCGGGCGACGCAGGTGCCAATTGCCTTCAGCGGTCACCAACAGCATCTCAAAATCATTGGCTTGCCGGTCCGGATAGGCCAGGTGCTTGACCAATACCGCCTTCGGCCCACGGCTCAACAACGACCGTGCCATTGCAACGCAATCGTCGAGCGATTCAGCGCGACGACCGCAAAAGCTGTCCAGCTCAAGCTGATTCGGGCACAACACATCGGCCGCCGCCAGCGCCTCCTCTCGTAGAAAGTCGCTGACTTCTTCGGGCACGATGCAGCCTTTTTCTGCGTGCCCCATCACCGGATCGCACAGGTACAGCGCTGCCGGGTTGGCCGCCTTGATTTGCGCCACAACCGCGAGGATTGCACGCCCCTGGGCCGCACTGCCGAGGTAACCGGACAACACCGCATCGCAATTGCCAAGCTCACCGATCGTCGCGATTCCGTTCACCAGCGCAGGAATTTGCGCTGGCGCAAGCACTTCTCCAGTCCACTGGCCATACTGTGTGTGGTTAGAGAACTGCACGGTATTGAGTGGCCAGACGTTGACCCCCACACGCTGCATGGGGAACACCGCAGCGCTGTTGCCGGCGTGACCGAAGACCACATGAGACTGGATAGCAAGCAGGTGTGGCGTACGTTTCATGCAAGGCTTCCGATGCGTTGTAATAGAGACAAGGCATGCAGTATGGCGCTAAATACCACCTGTACGACAGCGCTGGGAGGCGGTTAAGCTGAGTACACCTCGTTGGAGCCTATGTAATGTTGACCCTCGAAAATCTATCCGTACTGATGCTGCTGGCTACCGTCGGTGCTTGGCTTTGGCATAACCACGGGCTGCGTGAAAAAGCGCTGGAAAGGGTCAAACAGCATTGCGCCAAGCTCGACCTGGAGTTGCTCGACGGCAACGTCGCGCTCAAACGTATCGCCTTTATCCGTGATGCCAATGGCAGGAAGCGCCTGGCCCGTGTGTATAACTTTGAGTTCACGGTAACCGGGGAGCAACGCCACCCCGGCACCATCACTCAATTTGGCGCCCACGCCATGCAAATCGAACTGGCGCCCTACCCGTTCGAGATCAAGCCAGTGCAACACCATGACAACGTGATTGAAATGAAACAGTGGCGCCAGGAGCACAACCGCTGGCACAACTGATCAACACAGGCATGCCGCCATGCCTTGTTGCAGCGCTTCAGCATCCTGGGGCTGAGCAAAGATCAGTTCGATACGTGAATCACGCCGCCAGTGGCTCGACTGCCAGACCAGGGGTTTACCTTCCAATGCGTTAGCAGACTGCCAACCTTCCGGGCTGTGGATAACCAGTTTGGCCCGGCGCCACACCAGCCCCGCAAGAAACCCCTCTATACGCTGCGCATCGAGCAACTGACTCGGGTGCCAGCGCCAGCCAATGCTCCAGCCGTCAGTTGATTGATGGTGCAGGCAGATCGGCTCGGATGGACTTGTCCACAGAGCGCCGAGTGGTGCGGTACCGTCAGGCAACGCAGAATTATCCACAGCCGGCTTATCCACAATTGCGGTGGACTGCTTCAGCAGCTCATCCAGAGGTAACCGACCTTGTTCCGTCCAATAGCACGGCACGGTGGGTAATCGGGAGGTTATCCACACCCGTTTTTCACTATCCACAGCCTCGGCTTTGTTCAGCACCAACAACCCTGCCTCAACCAATGCGGCTTGCTGACTGTCCGCTAGCGGCTGGCCACCCGCCAACATCTGGGCATCCAGCACCATCACCAAGGGCTGCACATCCAGCACACCCTGCCATGGTGGCTGGCGCAGTTGCGCCAACAGCTGCGCCGGGTGACCAAGCCCTGAAGGTTCGATAAACAGCCGGTCTGGTCTGGATTTGCGCAACAACCGACCCAGGCCAACCTGAAACGGTGCGCCGTTCACACAACACAAGCACCCTCCAGCCACCTCGCCCATGGCAATGCCGTCATCTGCAGTGCTGAGCAGCGCCGCATCCAGGCCGATCTGACCGAACTCGTTTATCAACACCGCCCAGCGCTCAGTGGCCGGGCGATGAGCCATCAAGTGGCGAATCAGACTGGTCTTACCGGCCCCCAAGGGCCCGGCAATCACGTGGGTAGGTATGTTCTGCAGCATGGTCATCAACAGGCCTGGAAGATCGCACACTATGCGCTGGACTCAGGCCATCCAGTCAAGGCTAAGGATCAAACGGCGCTCACCGTTGGCCAGTGCTGGCGACCTGTGGATAAGCCCGCAGCCTTCATTACCCAACCACTTCTCCCCCTTCAGCAAGGCGACAGCACCACAGCCCAACTGACGAACCCGCGCCGGCTCGACCTCTGCCGGCAGCGGCTGGACGCGTTTATCCACAGCCTCTTCCAGCCATTCGCTGCCGGGCCCGGCATAGGTCGTGAGCAGCCGCAAGGGTACGTGATCGACATGCCAACGCGGGCACATGGCGTTGTCCAGTGCCGTAAGACGTACCCCAACCCGACGAGCATCAAGCAGGCAGGCATAGGCACCAACCAGCCAGGCCACATCGGCGACGAAGCCATCGTAGCCTGTCAGGTCGGCATAGCCTCTGGCCACCGCAGGCAATGCCGGAAGTTGCCCGTCGTCGTCCAATTCCAACGTGAACGACTCCGCCAATGGTTGGTTCAATGACAACAACAGGCTGGCAAAATCGGCGATATGCACAGGCAGTTGCCGCTCCCAAACGGCCAGATTGATCCCATCCTGCAAGGCTTCACCCAGGACCTGAGGTGATTCACCAAGTACCTGGCGCGGAACATAACGAGGCGTTGGTGCCAACATCAGGCAGCGTCCTCTTCGTACCACGGACCAAAGGGGTCCGGCAGCTGACTCCAGGCGTCTTCGCCTAGCGCCATTTCAGCGTCACTCAGCAAGCAGGCCGCCAGCTCAGCTTCAAGCCTGGCAAAATCAATATGCTGGCCGATGAACACCAGTTCTTGCCGACAATCACCGCACGCGCTGTTCCAATGCTTGAGGATTGCCGCCTGACTGTCCTGATCCTGTGGCCAATGCTCGCGAGGCACAAAACGCCACCAACGACCGGCGAATCCGTGTCGAACCATGCCACCTGCCTGAGACCAGCTACCGGCATCACTCAGTTTACTGGCCAGCCAGAAAAAGCCCTTGGAGCGCAGCAGTCGCCCATTCGTCCAGGGGCTGTGGATAAAGTCGAAGAAGCGCTGCGGATGCAACGGACGCCGAGCCTGCCAGGCCCATGAGCAAATGCCATACTCCTGCGTTTCAGGCACATGCGTGCCACGCAGTTCCTGAAGCCAACCGGGCGCCTGTGCGGCCGTGTCGAAGTCGAACAAGCCGGTGTTGAGGATCCGCTCCAGCGGCACCTGTCCCATGACCATTGGAACAATCTGCGCGTGAGCGTTAAGGCTACGCAGGATCGCCATTAGTTCGTCACGGCTGTGGCTACCCACCAGATCGATCTTGCTGACCAGAATCACATCAGCGAACTCCACCTGCTCGATCAAGAGATCACTGATCGAACGCTCATCCTCTTCGCCAAGGGTTTCGCCACGGCTCGCCAGGCTTTCCGCAGCCTGATAATCACTCAGGAAATTCAAACCATCGACTACCGTGACCATGGTATCGAGCCGCGCCTGGTCGGCCAGGCTGCGGCCTTGGTCATCCCGGAAGGTAAAGGTTTCAGCCACGGGGAGTGGTTCAGAAATACCGGTCGACTCAATCAGCAAGTAATCGAACCGACCTTCTCGAGCCAGTCGCCCGACTTCCTCGAGCAGGTCTTCGCGCAAGGTGCAGCAGATGCAACCGTTGCTCATCTCGACCAACTTCTCCTCGGCACGGTTCAAGCTGACATTACGTTGCACCTCACTGGCATCGATGTTGATTTCACTCATGTCGTTGACGATCACTGCCACCCGGAGGTTTTCGCGATTGCGCAGCACATGATTGAGCAGCGTGCTCTTGCCTGCGCCGAGAAAGCCGGAGAGCACAGTAACGGGAAGACGGTCGGGCATGGTGGGGTCCTCATCGGGGCAGCATTCGATAGATGCTTTACGAGATGTTATATTATAACGGCGCACTTATTCCAAGCACCTTCGCAAGCGCACGACCGCTAACCACCTCGAGGAAGTCTTGATGAATCAACCGTGGGCTTGGCTTGTTTGCCTCGCTGCACTTGCCCCGCACGCCCTCGCGCAGGCACTACCCAGCGACACGCTGGCGCACTGCACGCGCAGCGCAAACCTGCTGGCCTGCAAGGATCTCGAGGGCAATTACTACAGTGTGCAAACCAAAGGCAGCACCGTGTTTTTGCGCGGGTACGAGATAGAGGGCAAACGTCGCTGGGCACAAACCAGCGACCGCTACGGTCAACTGACCTTCTTCACCGGGCTGGCCAGTGACGGTGAAGCCTGGGTCGGCTACAGCCGTCGCGTCGGTTGGACCACGATCAACCGCGTATCCAGTTCCAACGGACAGCGCTTTGGCGTGCGCTGCAGTCGAGTAAGCGGTTGCCAGTAATCCCTGCAGTCTTGTAGAACACTGCATTGTTATAATATAACAAACTACTTTTCCGCCACGACGAACAACCCATGACTGCCCTGCCTCTTCCCGACATTGCCACTCAGGCACTACACCAGCCACTACCACTGAACTGGGTGGGCATGTGCGGCATTGCCTTGCCGGTGTCGTTCAACGCTCAACGGCTGCGCGCCAGTGCCGATGCCGGCGTCAGCCTGGATAACGGCGAATCACGCGGGATACACATGTCGCGCTTGTACCTGGCACTGGAAGCACTGGAACAAAAAGAACTTTGCCCAGCACTGATTCATCAGGTGCTTGAACACTTTCTGGAAAGCCACTGCGGTCTTTCTGACAGCGCTTACCTGCGCCTGCAATTTGAAGTCATGCTGAAACAGCCAGCATTGGTCAGCCCGCTGTCAGGCTGGAAGGCCTATCCCGTGGTGCTGACTGCACGCCTAGAACAAGAAGTGTTCCACGTGGAACTAAATGTGCACGTGACCTATTCCTCAACCTGCCCCTGTTCCGCAGCACTCGCAAGGCAACTGATTCAACAGCAATTTCTCGCCGATTTCGCTAACCGACCGCTCAGCCATGATGCGCTGCTCTCCTGGCTAGGCAGTGCCGCGGGCATCGTTGCCACGCCCCATAGCCAACGTAGCCTGGCAACGTTGCAGGTACGCTTAACGCAAGACGTTAGTGTGTTTCCCATCGTCGCACTGATTGATCATGCCGAAGGGGCACTGGGTACGGCGGTGCAGACCGCAGTGAAACGCGCCGATGAGCAAGCTTTCGCACTGGCCAACGGTCAGAACCTGATGTTCTGCGAAGATGCCGTGCGCCGTTTACACCTGGCCTTAAGGCGCCATGCCTGGATCGACGGGTTCAGCCTGCAGGTTGAACATGCCGAGAGCTTGCATGCTCACGATGCAGTCGCCCGCAGCCAGTGGCAGTGGTAATTCATTGGTAAGGGAGAGATAGCCATGATTCGCAAGAACCCCAGCGGTGATCTACCGGTGATCGCCGAATCCGCTTATGTCGATAAAACGGCAATCATCTGCGGCAAGGTGATCATCGCCGACAATGTGTTCGTTGGGCCCTATGCGGTCATTCGGGCTGATGAAGTGGACAGCAACGGCGCGATGGAGCCCATCACTATTGGCGCCAACTCCAACATTCAGGATGGTGTGGTGATCCACTCAAAGTCAGGGGCCGCGGTGACCATTGGCGAGTTCACCTCGATTGCTCACCGCTCCATCGTCCATGGCCCCTGCACCGTTGGCAATCGGGTGTTCATCGGCTTCAACAGCGTACTGTTCAACTGCACCGTCGGCGACGGCAGCGTGGTACGGCACAACTCGGTGGTCGATGGCTGCAACCTGCCGGCGCAATTTTATGTGCCCTCAACAACGCGAATGGGTGCCAGCACGGATCTCTCACAGTTTCCTCCTGTGAGCATCAGCGCCTCGGAATTCTCCGAAGACGTAGCCCGCACCAACGTTGACCTGGTGCGGGGCTACAAGGCGCTGCAGAACGAGTTCTAGGTGCGTGGCTTAACGGTGCCGCAGTTGCTGCCGAGCCAGACCGCACGGGTTTCCATGCTGCCCTGTTGCTGCGTTCCCGAAGCGTTGAAGGTGCCGTTGACCTTGGTCAGGAACTCACGGTCACTGAGGAACTGAGCCTGCCCGGCACCTTGGGCTTTGGGGCAGCTAAAACGGAATTTCCAGACATTGCCGTTGCGCTCGGTGATTTCCTGGCGACAACCTGACTTGGGGTCTTGCAAGGGGATGTTATCGCTGTTGACCTGCTCCTGAGTCAGGCAGGAGCGCACGCCATTCCCCGCCACAGTGACACCTTGCTTGGCCAACACCTGCTCCATCATTGCACGCTGCTCGGGCGGCAGGTTTTTCAACTGGCCGAGCATGAACTGCATATCCGGCAGCGGCCTGCCATCAACCTGCATGTTGCTGGTGGTCAACTCCCACAGGCCTGGCTGCAACATCTGTGCATTCACCAACGGGCTCGCCAACCCGAAGACCAGCGCCAGTATTGGCAGACGAATCTTCATCTAGTCACTCCTCGAAACGCCGGCGTCGGGCCGGAACATGGTTTAGACGCTGATTTACGCTTTCGGTTGCAAGTACTGCCCGGAACATGCTCTGGTAGAGGCAGTGCCAGCGGACAGCAGGATGTGTATGGATTACCACAGCCCCTACTTCTTCGGTTACCTGATCGGCCTGATCCACTTGCTGGGTGTGGGTGCTGCACTCCACGCCGTGGTCAGCGTCCGTACTGCGCAGGGTGCGATCGCCTGGGCCCTGTCGCTGTTGTTCATACCCTACCTGACACTGATTCCTTACCTGGTGTTTGGCAGCCGAACCTTCGATGCGTACATCAAAGCACGACGTCAGGCCAACCGCGAAATGCACCTGGCCATCACTGACCTGAACTGGCGCCCGTGGGTGGAAGAAGCATTAGCTGCGCGAAGCTCCAGCTCCTACGCCGCCTTGCGCGCATTACCGAAACTCGGTCGCATGCCCTGCTTGGCGAACAATCAGATCAAACTACTGATCGATGGGCAGGCCACCTTCAGCGCCATCCTTGATGCCATTGCCCAAGCCCGTAATACGGTGCTGGTGCAGTTTTTCATCATCCATGACGATGAACTGGGCCGGCGGCTGCAAACACTGCTACTGAAAAAAGCCGCCGAAGGCTTAAAGATCTATGTGCTTTACGACAGTGTCGGCAGCCACGGCCTGCCCTCGGCATACTGCCAGACGCTGCGTGAAGGCGGCGTTGAGATACGTGCCTTCAGCACCCGTCACGGCTGGTTCAATCGCTTCCAGGTCAACTTCCGCAACCACCGCAAGATCGTCGTCGTCGACGGCTTGCAAGGCTTCGTCGGTGGGCACAACGTTGGCGATGAGTACCTGGGAGGCAACCCCAAACTGTCGCCTTGGCGCGATACCCACGTACAGGTCAGCGGCCCAGTGCTGGCCTGCCTGCAGGAATCCTTTGCCGAAGACTGGTTCTGGGCCGCACGGCAATTGCCGCCATTGATCCTGCCGGATGAGTACCCGGACGAGGGCGTACTGTGCCAAGTGCTGGCCAGCGGGCCAGCTGATCCTCAGGAGACCTGCTCACTGTTCTTCATCGAGGCGATTCATTCAGCGCGTGAGCGCCTATGGATAACCAGCCCGTACTTCATTCCCGATGAGGCGATCTTCGCCGCGCTACGACTGGCCGTTCTGCGTGGCGTCGATGTGCGTATCCTGTTGCCCTCACGTCCCGACCATCGGATCGTCTATGCCGCTTCCAGCCTGTTTGCCTTAGAGGCGGTACGCGCCGGGGTGCGGATCTTTCGCTACCAGCCCGGGTTCCTGCATCAGAAGGTTGTACTGATCGACGATGAAGTCAGTGCGATCGGCAGCGCGAACCTGGACAACCGCTCCTTCCGCCTGAACTTCGAGATCATGCTGCTGACCATCGACAGGACCTTTGCCGATCAGGTCGAAGCCATGCTCAAGCACGACTTCGAACAGGCTCGGGAAATCACTGCCGAGGACAGCCGCGACACCCATCGACTGCAGTTGCTGGGCATGCGTATCGCCAGGCTGATCTCCCCCATCCTCTAGTGGCGAGGCATCGTCAGCGATAAAGATCCGCCCGGGTCCATGGCAGGGTATGACTGCCATCGGCCAGCGGCTTTACCGCCAGAATCTGGTGCAGGTTGATCCAGCCCTTGGCGAAGGCGTATGAACAACCGGCCAAGTACAATCGCCAGATTCTCAGCGCGCGTTCAGGCACCAGACGTCCGGCTTCATCAAGCTTCGCCTCCAGTCGATCACTCCAGAAGTGCAATGTCCGGGCATAGTGCAAACGCAGGCTTTCCACATCGACCACCTCTAGCCCGGCATCGCTGATGTAAGCACTGATCATCGACAGGTGCGGCAGCTCGCCATGGGGGAACACATAGCGGTCAATGAACTCGCCTGCCCCCCGCCCGACTGGCCGACCATCAATATGTTTGGCGGTGATGCCGTGGTTCATCACCAGGCCACCTTCACGGACAGCGCCAAACAGGCGCTGGCAGTACAACGCCAGGTTGGCATGGCCAACATGCTCGAACATGCCAACACTCACCACCTTGTCGAAACGGCCATCCTGCGGCAGATCCCGGTAGTCGAGGATTTTTAGATCAACCTGCTGCTCCAGGCCTTCCGCCTTGACCCGTTCCCGACCCAGCTTGAGTTGCTCCTTGCTCAAGGTGATACCCATGACCTTGGCACCGAACTCGCGGGCGGCAAACCGCGCCAGGCCACCCCAACCACAACCGACATCCAGCAAGTAGTCACCGCGCTGCAGCCGTAGCTTGCGACACAAATGCTCGAGTTTGTCCTGCTGGGCTTGCTCAAGGGTTTCATTGCCCGTCTTGAAGTAGGCGCAGGAGTAGACCATTTCCTGGTCGAGCCAGAGCTGATAGAAATCGTTGGACAGGTCGTAATGGTAGGAAATATCAGCCGCGTCAGTCGTCTTGTCATGCGCAGCACGCTGGGGTTGTGGCTCGTCATCATCCAGAAGCAGCGCTTGAGTCAGTTCGTCGCAAACCTGGATAACCTCGCCGATATTACCTTCCAGCTCCAGCCTGCCTTCGACAAATGCCGACCCCAGATCATCAAGGCTAGGACGGGTAAGCTGACTTATCAGCTGTGGGTCCTTCACCACAATGGTGACGTGTGGCCCAGGCCCCAGATCGAAGTGGAGACCATTCCAAAACTTCAGGCGAAGTGGCAGCCGTACGTTTTGCAGAGCCGCTGGAAGTTGCGCAAGCATGAAAAAACCTCCCGTTGTCTTAGAACGTCACGAGGAAAAGGGTAGTTCATCTGCGAGAACTTTCTGAATAAGTCCACACCACAGATTGTATACAATCCATCAATCACGGACTAATCTTGCGCCCATTGTCGATACCTCATCCTGGAGTACAGCAATGAAAAGCTACGATATCGTGATCATTGGCGGGGGGCCGGGTGGCTACAACGCTGCTATTCGGGCCGGGCAATTGGGCCTTAGCGTCGCCTGTGTGGAAGGTCGTTCAACCCTGGGCGGCACCTGCCTGAATGTCGGTTGCATGCCGTCAAAGGCGCTGTTGCATGCCTCTGAACTCTACGACGCCGCCAGCAATGGCGAACTGGCCACACTGGGTATCGAGGTGAAACCGACCTTGAACCTGGCCCAGATGATGAAGCAAAAAGATGACAGCGTTACCGGCCTGACCAAAGGAATCGAGTACCTGTTCCGCAAGAACAAGGTCGACTGGATCAAGGGCTGGGGTCGTCTCGACGGCGTCGGCAAGGTCAAGGTAACCGACGCGCAAGGGACCGTCAGCGAACTGCAGGCCAAGGACATTGTCATTGCCACCGGTTCCGAACCTACGCCGCTGCCAGGGGTGCCCCTTGATCACCAACGCATCATCGACTCCACCGGCGCCCTCTCCCTGATCGAAGTGCCCAAGCACCTGGTCGTGATCGGAGCGGGTGTCATCGGCCTGGAGCTGGGCTCGGTATGGCGTCGCCTTGGCAGCCAGGTCACCATCATCGAGTACCTGGACCGTATCTGCCCAGGCACTGATGAAGAGGCCGCGAAAACCCTGCAACGCTCACTGGCCAAGCAAGGCATGACCTTCAAGCTGGGTACCAAGGTGACCCAGGCCAGTGTCGTCGGGAACGGCGTGCAACTGACTCTGGAGCCTGCCGCTGGCGGTGCTGCCGAAACGCTGGAAGCCGACTATGTACTGGTGGCCATCGGACGGCGCCCTTATACCCATGGCCTGGGGCTGGAGACCGTCGGCCTGGAAACCGACAAGCGCGG
Organism: Pseudomonas defluvii; assembly: GCF_001695625.1. Classification (GTDB taxonomy): domain Bacteria; phylum Pseudomonadota; class Gammaproteobacteria; order Pseudomonadales; family Pseudomonadaceae; genus Aquipseudomonas; species Aquipseudomonas defluvii. Next base: position 1,715 of record NZ_MBPN01000008.1, on the reverse strand, counting down.
CATGCTCGCCAACGAGGGCCATCGCTCGACGGTTCCGGGTATCTGGGTCATTGGCGACGTCACCTCGGGGCCGATGCTCGCGCACAAGGCCGAGGACGAAGCGATCGCCTGTATCGAGCGAATTGCCGGCAAGGCGCACGAGGTCAATTACGGCCTGATCCCAGGGGTTATCTACACCCGCCCGGAACTGGCCAGCGTCGGCAAGACCGAAGAACAACTCAGGGCCGAAGGCCGGGCCTACAAGGTTGGCAAGTTCCCGTTCACCGCCAACAGCCGGGCCAAGATCAACCATGAAACCGAAGGGTTCGCCAAAGTCCTGGCAGATGCCAACACTGACGAAGTCCTTGGCGTGCATCTGGTTGGCCCGAGCGTCAGCGAGATGATCGGTGAGTACTGCGTGGCCATGGAGTTCAGCGCCTCGGCCGAGGACATCGCCCTCACCTGCCACCCGCACCCGACCCGCTCCGAGGCCTTGCGCCAGGCGGCCATGAACGTCGAAGGCATGGCGATGCAGATCTGACCTCAGTCTGCCTGCACACCTGACCTGCGAACCTGCGGCGCGACCCGCCGCAGGTTCAGCAACAGATGAGCGAACAAGCCAAAGATCAGCCCCCAGAAAGCGGCCGACAGACCAAGAAACGACATCCCGGATGCCGTCACCAGAAAGGTGATCAGTGCAGCTTCGCGGTCAGCCGGCACACTCATCGCACCGGCAAGCGCACCACCAATGGCACCGAACAGCGCCAGCCCGGCCAGGGCTGCGATCAAAGCGGCCGGAAAGGCACTGAACAACGACACCAATGTCGCGCCGAACACGCCCAGCAACACATACAGTGCACCACCGCAAACACCCGCCCAGTAGCGCCGATGTGGATCATCATGTGATTCACGACCAGTGCAGATCGCCGCAGTAATCGCCGCCAGGTTAAGGCCATGGCAACCAAAGGGCGCCAGCAACAGGCTGGTGAACGCACTGCTGCTGATGATCGGGCTGGCGGCTGTGGCATAACCGTCATTACGCAGCACGACAACCCCCGGTACAAACTGCCCGGTCAGTGCGACCATCACCAGCGGCAAGCTGATACTCAGCACCGCGTTCCAACTGAACTCCGGCAGGGTCAAGACGGGTGTCGCAAGGCCAATGACCAGCTCCGAACTTTTCAACTCGCCATTGGCCAGAGACAGGCTCACCCCGCAAATCAGTACCGCCAGTACGGCATAGCGCGGGGCCAGGCGCTTGAACAGCAGGTAGGTGACAAACATCGCCAAGACCAGCACGGGCTGCGCTTTCACCGACAGGAACAGACCCGTACCGAAACTGAACAGGATGCCGGCCAACATGGCCGCCGAAATGGCTGACGGCAGCTTGCTGACGATCCGATCAAACGCCCCGGACACGCCCACGCCAAGGATGATCAGGTTGGCGACGATGTAGGCGCCTACCGCCTCGGCAAAGGCAATGTTGGGCAGCAGCGCCACCAGCAACGCCGAGCCAGGCGCCGACCAGGCGATTACGACAGGAACTTTGTAGCGCAGGCTGAGGACCACCCCGAGCAGACCACTGCCAATGGAAATGGCCCAGACCCAGGAAGACAATTCGGCCGCCGACAACTGTGCGCTGTGGGCGGCCTGAAAGACGATCACCAGTGGCCCGGCATAAGAGATCATTGTGGCGATCAGGCCGGCCACCAGGGCGGACACAGAAAAGTCGCGGA
>NZ_MBPN01000088.1 GCF_001695625.1 Pseudomonas defluvii | reverse complement strand
CTGTGGGAGTTGGCTTGTCAACGATGCAGGCGCTGCGTACCCACGGACACTGCGCCGATACCATCGCAGGCAAGCCTGCATCCCACAGAAAAGCAGTCTACTGCGCGGCCCCCTGTGGGAGTTGGCTTGCCAACGATGCAGGCGCCGCGTACTTGCTGGCACCGAGTTGATGCCATTGCAGGCAAGCTTGTTCCTACAGGAAATGCGGCGTTCTGCGCGGACCCCTGTGTGAGTTGGCTTGCCAACGATGCAGGCACCGCGCACTCTCTGACACTTTGTCGATGCCATCATCAGGAGGGATCGTATGTCCGAGACGGTTCAGCGTGATCATTACCCTCATTTTCACCCTGTTCAGACGCGCTGGCAGGACACTGATGCACAGGGTCATATCGCCGGTGCAATGGTTTATGCGTTCTTCGACAGTGCGCTGCAGGCGTACTTGATCGAACGTGCCGACCTGGACCCACAAGACGGCGAAGTGGTGGGTTTTGTCGTGAGTTCGTCCTGCGATTTCTTCGCTTCGGCAGCGTTCCCCGAGGCGTTGGCGGTTGGCGTGCGGGTTAGCCGCCTGGCCGGTAGTAGCGTCGAATACACGGTGGCATTGTTCAAGGCCAATGACTCGCAAGCCTGCGCGGTAGGGCGCGTGGTACAGGTGTTCGTTGATCGTGCTACAGGTCGCCCGGCAAGCCTGCCGGAGCGCTTGCAGGCGGCCTTGCAGGCGCTCCAGTAGGCTCAGTCGTTCAGGCGAATGATGCCTTCGCGCACAGCGAACAGTACCAGGCCCGGCACGTCGTGGATCTGCAGGCGGTGCATGATCTGCGAGCGATGGGCCTCGATGGTCTTTATGCTCAGGCCCAGGCCTTCGGCAATCGAACGGGTCGACTCACCACGAGCAATCAGCCGAAGGATTTCCAGTTGGCGAGTGGTCAGTTGTGTCGTGGTGCCTATCGTCGGGCGCTTGCGGCTGTGTTTTACCGCCTGTTCGATCACCAGCGGCAGTACGGTGGCGGACAGGTACTGACTGCCGCTTCTTAGGGCATGCAGTGCCGACTCAAGTTCCGGTACGGTTGCGCTCTTGAGCAGGAAGCCGTGGGCGCCGTGTTGCAGGCATTTCATCACGAACTCCAGCTCTGAGCGGGACGACAGGATCAGTACACGGCTCGACGGTACGCGCAGTTGCAATTCACCCAGAACCTCCTCGCTGTCGAGTGCGTGCTGGAGCATGTCCAGCACGATGATGTTCGGCTTCAGTTGTTCAGCCAACGTGATGGCCTTCAGGCCGTCGCCAGCCTCCCCAACGATGACATAGTCTTTTTTTTGTTCGAGCAATGCCCTCAGACCTGCTCTGAAGAGGGGCGAGTCATCGACAAGGAGTATTCGGCAAAGCATGGGTTCGAGCCTGTTTCGCAAGGGATGAGGAGCGACAGGTTTGCTCGGTCCGTGTGAGCGCTGTCGCGGTGCTGCGCCATCAGTGTCGGTGTCGCGCCTGGGTGGCCTGCCGTGAGTGTGCAGTCATAAGCGTTCGAATACGGAAGGTAGTATCGGGCGAAGGGGAAGCGCCAGTTCGTGGATGCTTTCAGCGTGCCCGATAAACAGCAGGCCACCAGGGTGCAGGCGAGCCACTATGTCCTTGAGCAGGCTCGGCTTGTGCTCGCTGTCGACGTACATCAACAGGTTGCGCAGAAAGATGGCGTGGAAATGGCCCAGGTCGTCGGGCAACGGGTGGATCAGGTTGATGGTCTTGAGGGTTAGCCGTTGGCGCAAGCATGCACTCATACGAAGGCGCCCGACCATCTGACCAATGCCACACAGGCCATGACGCTCTAGCCAGCCTTCAGGAAAATAGCGGGCCTGGGCAATATCGTAGATACCTGCTTGGGCAAGCGACAGCATACGTGTACTGACATCGCTGGCCAGTACTTCCCAGTGATCGGTGGCGGCATGTTCGCTGGCGACCATGGCCAGGCTGTAGGCCTCTTCTCCGGACGAGCAGGCGGCGCTCCAGAGGCGCACTGGGCCTTGGTGTTTCGCTAACCATTGGCCGAGGTACTCGAAGTGACGGTGCTCGCGAAAGAAGTAGGTTTCCTTGGCAACCAGCAGGTCGATGGCCAGGCTGCGCTCAGCCTGATAATGAGGCTGTTCGAGTAACTGAAGGTAGTCGCGGTAGGTGTCCAGGCGGTGGTGGCGCAGGCGCTGATTCAGGCGGGCGGCGATCAGTGCGCGCTTGTCGTCGGTGATGACGACGCCGCAGCTTTGATGCACGAGTGTCTGCAACTGCTGGAACTCGGTAGGGTCGGGTAACGCCGGTTTGAAGTTTGCCAACCCTTTAGTGGCGACAAGCGTTCGGCTTTCAGCGTCATTACCTATCCGCATTCCTTGCGTCCTGCCTGATCTGAGGACGTTGGATGATAGCGCCCAGCCCTGTTTGCCCATATCAGGACTCCCCTTAAGCCGTTGGTATCGGGCAAGGTCGGGCTAGAGGGGTATGCGGTGGGTTGGGGCGTTCCGGCCGCTTGGCGGGTGTTCTGCAACGCACCCGGAGCGTGAGCTCCGGGTCGATGCCGACGGATCGCCAGGGAAGCGAACCGTTAGGTATTTGGCTTAAGCCAGTGACGTGATAGCGGTGTGCCTTTAGGCCGTTGTCGCGGCGGCTATCAGTCGTCGTGGCGCCAGTGACGGTGCTTGCGCTGGCCGTAGTGATGGCCACGGTCATGGTAGTAACGACGGTCGTCGTAGTCGCGCCCGCGGTAACCACGTCTGCGGTAGTCACGGTCTTCTTCGTCGGCTTCTCTGCCCATGTAGTTACCCAGCGCGCCACCGGCACCGCCACCGGCGGCTGCACCGATCAGGCTGCCTGTGGTGCCGCCCATGCTGCGACCCACCACGTTACCGCCGGCAGCGCCCAGTGCGCCCCCGATGGCGGCTTCGCCGCGGCTGTGTTTGTTCGCGCCAACAGCACCACCGGCTGCACCACCGAGGCCCGCACCGATCGCAGAGCCGGTGCTGCCGCCAATCGACTGGCCGACGACCGAACCCAATACCCCACCCAATGCGCCGCCAATACCGGCTTCGGTGGTGCCGCCTGCCGAGGCAACGCCACTGAGCAGGCCGAGGGACAACAAGAGAATCGAGGAGTACTTCTTCATCAAGAGAGCCTCAGAGGGATGACGAGGCGATCCTGAGGCTCTGGGATGGGGCTGGCAACGGAAATCCGACGAGTAACACGACTTGTGCACAAATCGATAAGTTACTGTTTTTTAGCTGAAACTTTCTCGAATTTCGCGTGTCTGAGCTACTTCGGGAAAGGCCCTGGCAGTGTTGTCAGGGCCTTTTTTGTGGGCGTAAACCAGTCAGATGATGCGTGCCGTCTCGCTGGCTGCGAGCAGCTTGATCGCGATGAATTTCGAGGTGGGCGTGTGGCTGTCATCGCCGACGCTTTCCAGCGGCACCAGTGGGTTCACCTCGGGGTAATAGGCTGCCGCCTGCCCGGCGGGGATGTCGAAGGCGAGCAGGGTGAAGCCTTTGACCCGACGCTCACGCTCATCGCTCCAGAGCGACACGATATCCACCTTCTGCCCCGGACGGAAGCCCAGGCGAATGATGTCGGCCTCGTTGGCGAACAACACATCGCGTTGGCCTTTCACGCCACGGTAGCGGTCGTCCAGGCCATAGATCGTGGTGTTGTACTGATCGTGCGAGCGCATCGACTGCATGATCAGGTCCGGTACCTGGCCACTGGCGCGAACACATTCATGCAACAAGTCATCGGGCAGGGCGTTGGCCTTGAAATTGGCCTTGCCACTGGCGGTGTTCCATTGGCGTTGGCTGGCGCTGTTGCCCAGGTAGAAACCGCCGGGGCGCGCCAGGCGCTGGTTGAAATCCTCGAACCCCGGGATGGTCTGGCTGATCAGCTCGCGGATGCGTGCGTAATCGGCCACCAGCCAGTGCCAGTCCACCGGCTGCGCGCCGAGGGTGGCCGCAGCGATGCCGGCGATGACTGCAGGCTCCGAGCGCATCTGCCGCGACAACGGCTGCAGTTGACCATTGGAGGCATGCACCATGCTGAACGAATCTTCTACCGTGACCGCTTGGGCGCCTTCGGCCTGCAGGTCGATGTCAGTGCGTCCCAGGCATGGCAGGATCAGCGCGTCCTTGCCGTGGATCAGATGGCTGCGGTTGAGCTTGGTGCTGATCTGCACGGTCAGTGCGCAGTTGCGCAGGGCCTGGGCGGTGCGCTCGGTGTCTGGCGTGGCTTGGGCGAAGTTGCCGCCCAAACCGATGAACACCTTGGCCTGACCGGCGAGCATTGCGCCAATGGCTTCGACAGTGTTGTGGCCGTTGTGCCGAGGCACCTTGAAACCGAAGCGCTTTTCCAGTGCGTCGAGCAACGCCACCGGTGGGCGCTCGTTGATGCCCATGGTGCGGTCGCCCTGCACGTTGCTGTGGCCACGGACCGGGCACAGGCCAGCGCCCGGTACGCCAAGGTTGCCGCGCAGCAGCATCAGGTTGGCGATTTCCTGAATGGTTGCCACTGAATGTCGGTGCTGTGTGATGCCCATGGCCCAGCACATGATGACCCTGCCAGCCTTGCGGTACATCTGCGCCGCCTGTTCGATCTCGGCAAGGCTCAGGCCCGACTGTGCCTCGATCTGTTCCCAGGGCGTGGCCTCGACCGTTGCCAGGTAGTCGTCGACACCGGCGCTGTGTTGCGCGATGAAGGCGTGGTCGAACACCGCTGGTGCACCGCTGGCCTGGGCTTCGCGTTCCCACTGCAACAGGTACTTGGCCATGCCGCGCAGTACTGCCATGTCGCCGCCCAGGGCCGGACGGAAGTACGCCGTGTTGGTTGGACGGTCACCGTTGGTGAGCATCTCCAAGGGGTGCTGCGGATGCTGGAAGCGCTCCAGGCCGCGTTCCTTGAGCGGGTTGATGCAGACGACCTGAGCGCCCCGCTTGACCGCTTCGCGCAGCGGCTCAAGCATCCGGGGGTGGTTAGTGCCTGGGTTCTGGCCCCAGACGAAGATCGCCTCGGCATGCTCGAAATCGTCGAAGGTCACCGTGCCTTTGCCGACGCCGACACTTTGCCCCAACGCCACACCGCTGGCTTCGTGGCACATGTTCGAGCAGTCTGGAAAGTTGTTGGTGCCGTAGGCACGAACGAACAGCTGGTAGAGAAATGCCGCTTCGTTGCTGGCGCGGCCCGAGGTGTAGAACTCGGCCTGATCCGGGCTTGCCAGGTTCTGCAGGTGTCGGGCGATCAGGGCGAAGGCGGCCTCCCAGCTGATGGGCTGGTAGCGGTCGGTTGTGGGGTTGTAGCTCATCGGTTCGGTGAGCCGGCCCTGGTACTCAAGCCAGTAATCGCTTTGCTGCAGCAGTGAGGTGACGCTGTGGCGGGCGAAGAATGCAGCATCGACCCGGCGTTTGGTCGCTTCCCAGTTCACTGCCTTGGCGCCGTTCTCGCAGAACTTGACCATGCCGCTTTCCGGCGAGTCACCCCAGGCGCAGCCTGGGCAGTCGAGGCCGCCATTCTGGTTGGTCTTGAGCAACGCACGGATGTTTTTCAGCGCGTTGTCACTGCCAATCCAGGCTTGTGCCACGCTGCGCAGTGCGCCCCAGCCACCCGCGGCGCCGCGGTAAGGCTTGTAGCGTGGAACAGGTTTCTGGTCGACTTGATGGGGCAGGTTCACGTTCGGTTCTCCCGCGCAGGGCTGTAGACCCGCGGCGCACTATGTTGTGGCAGGTGAATAAGGTTGAGGTTGTGTTGGCGGGCCCATTGCAGGGCCAGGCCGGTCGGAGCAGACAGGCTGACCAGCGTCTGGATGCCGGCGCGCAGCACCTTCTGGATCAGCTCCAGGCTGCAGCGGCTGGTGACAATGGCCAGGCCACCCTTGGTGGCGATGCGTTGGCGTACAAGGGCCCCGATCAGTTTGTCGAGGGCGTTGTGCCGACCGATATCTTCGCGGCCCAACAGCAGTTCGCCGTTGGCGTCCATGAACAGCGCGGCATGCACCGCGCCACAGTGTTGGCCCAGCGGCTGTAAGGCACTGATGCGCTGGCGCAGGTCGACCAGCCAGGCGGCCGGTGGCAAGGGTGCGCCGGGCAATACCTTGAGCTCGGGCAGCGCCTGCTCCAATGCCTCGACCCCGCACAGGCCGCAACCGCTGGTACCGGCCAGTTGCCGACGTTGGTTCTTGAGGTTCCAGAACGCCCGGCTGGCGATCTCAACCTCCGCGTGCAGGGCTGAGCCGCTGCCGCTGAGCGTGATGTCATAAATCTCACTGGCCTCGGCGATGCCGCTACCGATGCTGAAGCCAACGATGAAGTCTTCAAGGTCGGTGGGGCTGACCAGCATGACCGCCTGGCTGATGCCGTTATAGGCAATCGCCAGGGCCACTTCCTCGGCCAGTGCGGTGTAGGTCGGCGTGCTGTCTTCGAGGTCGTGGAACGCGTAGTCGTTGCTGGCCGCTGGCGTCACCAGCTCAGTGGTCGCCGCGCAAGTGGGGCGTTTTAGGGTCATGGCACAGGTACCGGCGGCTGATCAGTCTTAAGCCTAGGCCTGCGCTCAGGTATCGTCTAATCGCTAATACTGATGCCGTGATAGAGCGGGTCGATCAAACCTCGTCCTGCATGTGGCGGTACTCGTTGAAGCAAGCCTCGGCCAAGGCCGAACGCGGTGCGCTGCGGCGCATGATCAGGCCCAGCGGTGCCAGGGTGCTGGCTTGCTCGATGGGCTGCAGGCGCAGACGCTCGGTCAAGGCTTCCAGGCCGGTGGCCAGCGGCATGATTGCGCAACACAGGCCACCGTTCACCGCTTGTACCAGTTGATGCACGGCATCGGTCTGCAGCAGCGGTTGCGGGTTCAGGCCACGGCTGTGGAAGTTGTGGTCGATTGACTGACGAAAGTGCATGCCGGCGGTGAGCAGGCCCAAAGGCAGTTCGGTCAATGCCTGCCAACTGAGGGGCTTATCGTCGAAATTGAAGTACGCCGGGTCATACAGCAGGCCCATGCGTGTGTCGCCCAGCGCCAGGGACTCGAAACGTTCGTTATCCAGCCGTTCGAGGTACGACACGCCGAGGTCAAGCCGGTTACTCGCCAACTGCTCCAGAATCTGCTCGGAGCTGAGTGCGCTCAGTTCAAAGCACAGTTGTGGATGCTGGCTGTGCAGGCGCTGCAGCAGTGGCAGCGGGTCGAAGCTCGACAGCGGCACCATGCCCAGGCGCAGGGTGCCGACCAGATGCCCACGGCAGGCAGCCGCTTCGGCGTACAAGCCATCGTAGGCGGCCAGTACCGAACGGGCCCAGGCCAGCACCCGTTCACCCTGGGCGGTAAACCCCTCGAAGCGCTGACCACGATTGACCAGGGCCAAACCCAGCTCCTGCTCCAGGTTGCGCAGGCGCATCGACAGGGTTGGCTGGGTTACATGGCACAACGCGGCCGCTTGGCCGAAGTGGCGGGTTTCATCCAGGGCGATCAGGAATTTCAGTTGTTTGATGTCCATCGGCGCTCCACGGCACAGGGCAGGCGAGGCATTCTAACCGAGCCCTTCGAGCAACGTCCGATAGTCGTCCAGTGCCGCGAACTCCTGGGTGTCCCGTGGGCCTTTACGGCTGTCGGGCTGACGCACCGCAAGCAGGTGTGCAACACCAAAAGACTGGGCGCTGCGCAGGATCGCCAGGGTGTCGTCGATGAACAGGCTGCGCGCCGGGTCGAAGTTGATGTCGGCCTGCAGGGCACTCCAGAACTGCGGGTCTTCCTTGGGAAAACCGTAGTCATGGGAGCTGATCAGGCGCTCGAAATACGGCGCCAGTGCCACCCGTTCCAGTTTCACCGAGAGCGAATCGCGGTGGGCGTTGGTGATCAGCACCACCCGCTTGCCGGCATCGCGGATAGCCGCGAGGAACACGTCGGCATCCGGGCGCAGGGCGATCAGGTTCGCGGTTTCCAGCTTCAGTTCGCGAATCGGCAGGTTCAGCTCTGCACTCCAGAAATCCAGGCAGTACCAGTTCAACGAGCCGGCGTTCTTTTCAAACAACGGCTGCAGTTCCAGTTCGGCCATGGCCCGGCTCACCCCATGCAGTTCGGCATAGCGCTGCGGCAGGTGTTCGAGCCAGAAGTGGTTGTCGTAATGCAGGTCGAGCAGGGTGCCGTCCATATCGAGTAGAACGGTATCGATGTCGCGCCAGTTCAGGGCAGGCATGAAAGATTCTCGGTCAGTCGGGCGCAGTGGCCGGGCAAGCCACGGTATAGTACCGCGTTCACGCCAAGGAGCCGCCACCCATGCGCCAGAAACCCACAGTCCTTGCTCGCGAGATTGTCGCCAGCAGTCGTCTATTTCGTGTCGAAGCGGTGCAACTGCGCTTTGCCAACGGTGCCGAGCGCACCTATGAGCGATTAGTCGGGCGCGGCAACGGGTATGGTGCGGTGATGATCGTGGCGATGCTCGATGCCGAACACGCGGTGTTGGTTGAGGAGTACTGCGGCGGCACCGACGAGTACGAACTGTCGTTGCCCAAGGGCCTGATCGAACCGGGCGAAGACGTGTTGGCTGCGGCCGACCGTGAGCTCAAGGAAGAGGCCGGCTTCGGTGCCCGGCAACTGGAGCACCTGACCGAACTGTCGTTGTCGCCGGGCTACATGAGCCAGAAAATCCAGGTGGTGCTGGCCAGCGACCTCTATGAAGAGCGCCTTGAGGGCGATGAGCCGGAGCCGATGCGGGTTGATAAGGTCAACCTGCGTGATCTGGCCTCGCTGGCACAGCATCCGCAGTTTTCCGAAGGGCGAGCGCTGGCGGCGTTGTACCTGGCGCGCGACCTGCTGACCCAGCGTGGGGTATTTGTCCCATGAGCGAATTGAACCTGAACGCGATGATGGCCGAGGTCGTCGATCTGGCCCGTCTGGCAGGGGATGCCATTCTGCCGTTCTGGCGGGTCAATGTTGCGGTGACTGCCAAGGCTGATGCCTCGCCGGTGACGGCTGCGGATATGGCCGCGCATCAAGTGATTGCCAGTGGGCTACAAGCGCTGGCCCCGGAGATTCCGGTGCTGTCCGAAGAGGATTGCGATATTCCCTTGAGCAAACGTCAGACCTGGCAGCGCTGGTGGCTGGTCGACCCGCTGGACGGTACCAAGGAATTCATCGCAGGCAGCGAAGAATTCACCGTCAACATCGCACTGATTGAGCAGGGGCAAGTGCTGTTCGGTGTGGTCGCCATGCCGACCAGTGGCCGCTGCTATTTCGGTGGTAAAGCGCTCGGCGCCTGGCGCTCCGAACGCGAGGGCGAGGCGCAGCCGATTCAGGTTCGTCTGGCGCCCCCGGCGGGTGAAAGCTTTACCGTGGTCGCCAGTCGCCGTCATACCAGCCCACAGCAGGAGCACTTGTTGGCAGGGCTCAGCGGCACGCTGGGCGATTTGCAACTGACCAATATCGGCAGTTCGTTGAAGTTCTGCCTGCTGGCCGAGGGCAGCGCGGATTGTTACCCGCGCCTGGCGCCGACCTCGCAGTGGGATACGGCAGCAGCCCAAGGAGTGCTGGAGGGCGCCGGTGGTGAAGTCTTGGGCCTCGATGGCCAGGTCTTCAGCTACCCGCCGCGTGAATCGTTACTCAATGAGTTTTTCCTGGCGTTGCCGGCCGCTGCGGCGTGGCGCAACGACCTGCTCAAGCGCGCCTCAGCGATGTAACACGTACTGCCCGCTGAAACGCACGGCATCCTCTTCGCTGCCGGCGTTGCGAACCTGGGTGTTCAGGTTCAGGCGGGCCCGGCCATAGCGCTGGTAAGTGGCGATGAACTTGTTCCAGACCTTCTCATCAGGCGCCTCGCATTGAGCGATGGCTGCACCGGTGACGGGCACTGGATAGTTGATCTGCCCCTCCTGAATGACGATATGGCCGTCGTCGATGCCGGCCTCGCGCAAGCGCATGTGCAACCAGCCCCAACCGACCAGCACGGCGGCGCAATACAGGCTGCCGCCAAACATGGTGCTCTTGTGATTGACGTTGGCGGCCAGCGGCAACTGCAGGCGCAGGCGCTGTTGTTGCCAATCAAGCACCTGCAAGCCCATTTCCCGGGTAAGGGGAATGTCGTGGTGCAGGAGGGCTTCCAGGTACTGGTTGTCGGTGGTCACGGGCGGTTCTCCTCAAGATCATCAGTGCCGCTGCTGTGGCTGTCGGCGAAATTCAGGCCATGCTTGCGCAACTTGTCGTGCAGGGTTTTGCGCGGGATACCCAGGGCCTCGGCCAGGCTGCGCAGTGAGCTGTGCGAACGGGCCAGCTCGGCGGCGATCAGCGAGCGCTCGAAGTGCTCGACCTGCTCACTCAAATTGCCGCTGCCCAGCACCGGGTTGGCGGCCAGCGGTTCGCTGTGGCTTTCGCCGTCCAGGGCCAGCTCAAGGCCGAGGGCGAAACGTTCCGCCGCGTTCTGCAGTTCGCGCACGTTGCCTGGCCAGGCATGGCGCATGAGCAGCGCGCGCTGCGCCGGTTGCAGGGCATGGCCGGGCAGGCCGTGGCGCTGGCTGGCCGCATCGGCAAAATGCTGGAACAACAGCAAAATGTCTTCGCCGCGTTCGCGCAGCGGTGGAATACGTAGCGGCGCGACGTTCAGGCGGTAGTACAGGTCGGCCCGGAAGCGGCCCTGATCGGCGGCCTGGCGCAGGTCTTCCTTGGTGGCTGCGATGACCCGGATATCCAGCGGGATCTGCTGGTTGCCGCCCAGGCGCTCGACCACACGTTCTTGCAGCAGGCGCAGCAACTTGACCTGAACATCCAGGCTCATGCTCTCGATTTCGTCGAGGAACAGCGTGCCGCCGTTGGCGAACTCGAATTTGCCAATCCGGCGTTTCTGCGCCCCGGTGAAGGCGCCGGGTTCATGGCCGAACAGCTCGCTCTCGACCACCGACTCTGCCAGCGCGCCGGCATTGATCGCCACGAACGGGCCGTCGCGGCGGTTCGACAGGTCGTGCAGGGCGCGGGCGACGACTTCCTTGCCGGCGCCGGTTTCGCCGAGGATCAATACGTCGGCGCGGGTCGGGGCCAGTGCGCCAATCTGCTCACGCAGGCGCAGCATCGGTGCCGATTGCCCGACCAGCCGAGCGCTCAATGCCTGGCGATCGCTGAGGGCCAGGCGCAGGCTGCGGTTGTCCAGTATCAGGCGGCGCAGGGCCAAGGCCCGGCGCACGCTGTCGAGCAGGGCATCGCTGGCGAAGGGTTTTTCCAGAAAATCGTAGGCGCCGGCACGCATGGCCTGGACGGCCAACGGTACGTCGCCGTGGCCGGTAATCAGCAGCACGGGTAACTCCGGGTCCTGCCCATGCAACTGTTCGAGCAGTTGCAGGCCGTCGATGCCTGGCATGCGAATATCGCTTACTACTACCCCCGGCCAATCGGCTTCGATACGTTGGGCCAAGCCTTGGGCATCGCTCAGGGACATGACCTTGAGGCCGGCGAGGTCGAGGGTCTGGCTCAGCGCCTGACGCAAGTGCGGGTCGTCATCGACCAGAATCACCTGTGTGCGGCTATCGATGAGCGGCTCGGTCGTCATGCCGATGGATCCTCCGAGGTTTGCAGGTTGGCGCCGGGTTTGGCTACGCGCAGTTTCAGGGTCAGCAGTGCGCCACCCTCAGGGTGGTTGGCCAGCAGCAGTTCGCCACCCAGCGCACGCATCAAGGTATCGCAGATCGCCAGCCCCAGGCCAAGGCCCTGGGTACGGGTCTTGGTGGTGAAGAACGGTTCACGGGCGCGGGCCATGGCTTCGCTGCTGAACCCTGGGCCGTTGTCGCGAATGTACAGGTAGACGTTGTCGTCCTTGCGTTCGGCACTTAGCCACAGCTTGCGCGGGTTGGCCTTCTCGGTCAGCGCGTCGAGGGCGTTGGCCAGCAGGTTGCCGAGCACCTGGCGCAAGCGGGTTTCACCGGCCTGTACCCACAGGGTGGCCTCTGGCAGGTCACGCACCAGCTCCACGGCCATTGCCCGGCGCCGTTTGGCCAGCAGGGCCAGGGCATCGTCCAGCGCCGGTTGCAGGGCCACGCTCTCGGGGGCGTGCCGGTCGCGCCGGGCAAAGGCGCGCAGGTGGGCGATGATCGAGGCCATGCGCCCGGTCAGTTCAGCGATCAGCTTGAGGTTGCTGCGGGCTTCTTCGGTGCGCTGATGGTCGAGCAGGATCTCGGCGTTTTCGGCATAACTGCGGATGGCCGCCAGCGGTTGATTGAGCTCATGGCTGATGCTCGCCGACATCGTGCCGAGCACCGACAACTTGCCGGCCTGAACCAGTTCATCCTGCGCACGGACCAGTTCCTGTTGCGCCTGCTCGCGCTCCAGCACTTCGTTTTTCAGCCGGCTGTTCAGGCCTTCAAGGTCGGCGGTTCGCTCAATGACCCGTTGTTCCAGTTCCTGGCGGGCGCGGGCCTCGAAGGCGATTCGGTCCATGTAGTGCCGGCGCCGCTGCATGATCAGTCCAAGCAGCAGCATCAACACCAGCAGCGTGGCGCCGCCGATGGCCAGCACCGTGCGTACCGAACGGTCGATCAGGGTGCGTGGGGCAAGGATGCTCACCTGCCAGCCGGTTTCCTCGATGGTTCGGGTCTGGATCAGCCAGGCTTTGGGGTCGAGGTTCAGCGGTTGGGGCGTCAGCGTCGGGTAGGGCTGGATCGCGGCAATGGCGGCGCGCTCGGTATCGGTCAGTGGCCGGGTGGCACGGAAGCGCCAGTCCGGACGGGAGGTCAGAATAACCACGCCGTTCTGGTCGGTCAGCAGCAGTTGTTCCGGGGTTTTGCCCCAGAGCGTTTCGGTGTGGTCCAGGTCGACCTTGACCACCAGTGCGCCGATCACGTGCTCGCCATCGCGCACGGCACCTGCAAAGAAGTAACCGCGTTTGGCCGAGGTGGTGCCTTGGCCGAAAAAGCGCCCCAGGCGCCCGGTAAGGGCATCGCTGAAATACGGGCGGAAAGCAAAGTTACGGCCAACGAAGGTGTCGCGCTTGTCCCAGTTGGACGCTGCCAGGGTGTTGCCGTTGGTGTCCATCAGGTACATCACTTCGGCACCGGTCTGGGTGCTGATGTCCTTGAGCAGACGGTTGGCGTTGGTCAGGGTTTCCAGGCGCATCGGGTCCTTGAGCACCGCACGCAGGGCTGGCAGGTCACCGAGGATCTGCGGCAGGGTTTCATAACGGTGCAGGGTACCCAGCAGGTTTGCCACGTACAGGTCGAGGGTCTGGCGATTTTGCCCGGCCAGCTCGTCCTGATAGTAACGCTCGGCCAGGTGTTGCAGCGGCAAGAGCAGTGGGGCGAGGAACAAGGCGACGATGGCCAGGCTGCGCCAGCGTGGACGACGGGGAACGGTCGGGGTCATGGTCATTGCAAATGCGCCGATGGAGTCTGGCGCATTATGCGCTACTTCAGGCAGTCGATCAGTGCTTGCTGCCAGTCTGGCTGGCTGACCTGCCATTGCTGCTGCAGGCGGCTGCAGTCCAGGCGCGAGTTGAGTGGGCGCTGGGCCGGTGTCGGGTACTCGCAGGTGGGGATGGGCACTAGCCGGGCACAGTGCTTGCCTTGGGCCTGGAGGTGCGCGGCGATAGCCTGGGCAAAACCGAACCAGGATGTCTCGCCTTGCGCGGTCAGGTGATAGGTGCCCCAGGCACCCGCCTGGCCAGCCTGCCAATGCTTGATCAGGGCGCGGGTGCTGCGGGCGATGGTAGCCGCCCAGGTCGGTGCACCGATCTGATCGGCAACCACGCGCAGCTCGGGTTTTTCCTGCAGCAACCGCTGCATGGTCAGCAGGAAATTGCGCCCGTGCTGCGAGTACACCCAACTGGTGCGCAGGATCAGGTGCTGGCCAGCGACGTCGCGGATCGCCTGCTCACCAGCCAGCTTGCTGCGGCCGTAGACGCTCAGCGGGTTGGGCGTGTCGTCTTCGTTGTAGGGCGTGGCCTTGCGGCCATCGAAGACGTAGTCGGTGGAGTAGTGAATCAACGGGATGCCCAGCCGCGCGGCCTCTTCAGCGAGTACCCCGGGGGCGTGGGCGTTGACCGCAAAGGCCAGGGCCTGCTCGACTTCCGCCTGATCGACTGCGGTGTGGGCGGCGGCGTTGATGATCAGGTCCGGTGCCAATCTGCGCACTTGCTGACGGATCTGCTCCGGATGCGCCAGGTCGAGCGCATCGCGACCCAGCACGTGCAGGGTGCCGAGCGGGGCCAGCTGCAGTTGCAGTTCGCGCGCCACCTGACCGTGTTGGCCGATGATCAGCGTGTTCAATGGCGCTGCGGTCATGGAAACAGTTCTGCCTCTTTCAGCGATTTACCGGCCTGGTCCTTGGCCGACAACAGTGGTTCCTGTTGCAGTTGCCAGTCGATTGCCAGGTCCGGGTCGTCCCAGCGGATGCAGCGTTCGGCGGCCGGGTTGTAATAATCGGTGGTCTTGTAGAGGAACTCCGCACTGTCGCTCAACGCCACGAAACCGTGGGCGAAGCCTTCCGGTATCCACATCTGACGTTTGTTTTCGGCAGACAAATGCACCGCGACCCAACGGCCAAAGGCTGGTGAACTGCAGCGGATATCCACGCACACATCGAGCACCTCGCCCTGTACGACCCGCACCAGTTTGCCCTGGGGGTTTTCCAGTTGGTAATGCAGGCCGCGCAGTACGCCGCGCTGTGAACGGGAATGGTTGTCCTGAACGAAGGCTGTCGTGACCCCTGTCTGCGCTTCGAAGGCCCGGGCATTGAAGCTTTCGTAGAAAAAACCGCGGGCATCGCCGAACACCTTCGGCTCCAGGATCAGTACCTCGGGCAGGTCAGTGGTGATTACTTCCATCGGTTCTCTCGGGTCAGGCTGTAGAGGTACTGGCCGTAGCCGGTCTTGCCAAAAGCGTTGGCACGTTCAAGTAGGTGCGCCTCGTCGATCCAGCCCTGTTGGAAGGCGATCTCTTCCAGGCAGGCCACTTTCAGACCCTGGCGGTGCTCAATGGTCTGCACGTATTGCGAGGCTTCCAGCAGGCTGTCGTGGGTACCGGTATCGAGCCAGGCAAAGCCACGCCCGAAGCGCTCTACGCGCAAGTCACCCCGTTTCAGGTAAGCGTTGTTGACGTCGGTGATCTCCAGCTCGCCACGGGCCGAGGGGGTAATGCCCTTGGCGATCTTGATCACGTCGTTATCGTAGAAGTACAGGCCGGTCACTGCGTAGCTGGATTTGGGCTGCGTCGGCTTTTCCTCGATCGACAGGGCCTGGCCTTGTTCGTTGTACTCGATCACGCCGAAGCGCTCCGGGTCTTTGACCCAGTAACCAAACACCGTTGCACCGCTGCTGTGGCTGGCGGCGCGTTGCAGTTGTTCGGTAAACCGCTGGCCGTGGAAAATGTTGTCGCCGAGGATCAGGCACACCGAATCGTTGCCAATGAACGCTTCGCCAATCAGGAAGGCTTGGGCCAGGCCGTCCGGCGAGGGCTGTTCGGCATAGCTGAACTGGACGCCGAACTGGCTGCCGTCACCGAGCAGTTGACGGTACTGCGGCAGGTCCTGCGGGGTGGAAATGATCAGGATTTCGCGGATACCGGCCAGCATCAGTACCGAGATCGGGTAGTAGATCATCGGCTTGTCGTAGACCGGTAGCAGTTGTTTGGAAAGCCCCAGGGTAATGGGGTGCAGGCGAGTGCCGGAGCCGCCCGCCAGAACGATACCTTTGGTCATGCAATCAGGTCCTTGAAATCGCTGTTGCCCAGGCGCTGGCCTTGATAGCTGCCATCCTGAACATGTTGGCACCACTCACTGTTATCCAGGTACCACTGCACGGTCTTGCGCAGCCCGCTCTGGAAGGTTTCAGCCGGGGTCCAGCCCAGCTCACGCTGGATTTTGCTGGCGTCGATGGCGTAGCGCTGATCGTGCCCGGGACGGTCCTGGACGAAGCTGATCAGGTCGGCGTAGTGGTTTACCCCGGCCGGATGATCGGGTGCCAGTTCTTCAAGCAGGGCGCAGATGCTGCGCACCACATCGATATTCTTCTGTTCATTGTGCCCGCCGATGTTGTACGTCTCACCGACCTGACCGGCGCACAGCACCTGCAGCAGGGCGCGGGCATGGTCCTCGACGAACAGCCAGTCACGCACTTGCAGGCCGTTGCCGTAGACCGGCAGCGGTTTGCCCGCCAAGGCGTTGAGGATCGTCAGTGGAATGAGCTTTTCCGGGAACTGGAACGGCCCATAGTTGTTCGAGCAGTTGCTGAGCAGTACTGGCAAGCCGTAGGTTCGGTGCCAGGCACGTACCAGATGGTCCGAGGCCGCCTTGCTGGCCGAGTAGGGCGAGCTGGGGGCGTACGGCGTGGTTTCCGTGAACAGGTCGTCCACCCCATGCAGATCGCCATACACCTCGTCGGTGGACACATGATGGAAGCGGAAGGCTTCACGCTCGGCGGCGGGCAGCTTTGCCCAGTAAGCACGGGCGGCTTCCAGCAGGCTGTAGGTGCCGACAATGTTGGTTTCGATGAACGCGGCGGGGCCGTCGATGGAGCGGTCCACATGCGATTCGGCGGCCAGGTGCATGATCGCGTGCGGAGCAAAACGTTCCAGTACGGCGTCGACCTTGGCGCGGTCAGCGATGTCGGCCTGCACGAACTCATAGCGGGTATTGGTCGCGATGCTGCTCAGCGACTCCAGATTGCCGGCATAGGTGAGCTTGTCGAGGTTGAGCACGTCATGTGCGGTGGTCTCGATCAGGTGGCGAATCAGCGCCGAACCGATGAATCCGGCACCGCCGGTAACAAGAATACGCATGTCGAGTGGCCTTTCCTGACTAAACGGGTATTGATCGGGTGCTGCCTAGCCTGTGTAAAGGCGCGGGTGGGTGCAAGCAGCGTACGGCGACTGTCGGCGTCGGAGAAAACGATACCCGGTACGGCCTTTTTTTCCACCTCCCTTGCTTATCGGCAGAAGCGGTGGCGATATAAGCAGCAAAAAAACGAGGCTTGCCCCATGCCGCTTACTACCCTTATCCACCGATCCAGCTTACCGCGCCCGGATGTCAGCGAATCACAGGCCCTGCAGTTGCTGCAGGAACATTATGGGCTTACCGGCACGTTACAGTCGCTGGGCAGTCAACAAGACCTGAATTTTCGCCTCGACAGCCCTCAGGGTCGTTACGTGTTGAAGATCTGCCACGGTGATTATTCGCCGGTCGAGCTTCAGGCCCAGCATGCCGCCCTCGGTTACCTGCGTGAGCGCTGGCTGCCGGTGCCTGGCGTGGTGCCAGCGCGTTCCGGCGAGCACCTGTTGGCACTGAGCCTGAATGGCCAGCCCCTGCGCGCACGCCTGCTTGAGTACATAGAAGGCCAGTCGCTGACCCGCCTCAAGCGCCTTGAACCACGGCTGATGGCTGAGCTGGGCGAGTTCTGTGCGCGCATCGACCATGCCTTGGCCGACTTCAGCCACCCAGGCCTGGAACGTACCCTGCAGTGGGACCCTCGGCATGCCCCGGCGCTGATCGAACATCTATTGCCGGTACTCGTCGAAGGGCCGCGCAAGGCGCGCGTGCAGGCGGCGGCCACGGAGGCCTGGCAGTACCTGGCCCCGCTGATCGAACACCTGCCGCAGCAGGCCGTGCACCTGGACATCACCGACGACAACACCGTGTGGCAGCGCGATGCCCAGCGCCACTGGCAGTTGCAGGGGGTGATCGACTTTGGCGACTTGCTGCATACCTGGCGGATTGCCGACCTCTCGGTGACTTGCGCGGCGCTGCTGCACCACGCCGAAGGCGACCCGTTGCGTATCCTGCCTGCCATTCAGGCGTATCAGGTCGTCAACCCGCTGACTGAAGCCGAGCTCAAGGCCCTGTGGCCGATGATCGTGGCCCGTGCCGCCGTGCTGGTGCTGAGCGGAGAGCAGCAGGTCAGCGTCGATCCGGGCAATGCCTACAGCCGGGACAACCTGGCCCACGAGTGGGAAATCTTCGAGGTCGCGACCAGCGTGCCGTTCGCCTTGATGGAAACGGCGATCCTGCAGGCCGCGGGTCATGATCTGGCCCCGCTGGGGTTGGTCAACACCAAGCTGTTAATGCCCAGCCTGAACGGCCAGCCTGTCGCCCGCGTCGACCTCGGGGTACTCAGCGAACATTTCCAGGCCGGTAACTGGCAGCAGCCGGGCATCGACCAGCAGCTGTTGCGCGCCCAGAGCGGGCTGGCCTGCTCGCTGCACGGCCAATACCGGTTGTCGCGTACCCATATCGATAACCCGCAGGAACCCGAAACCTGCGCCTTGCATGTCGAGCTGCAGGTTCCCTCGGGTACGGCCCTGCAGGCGCCGTTTGCCGGTGTCTGGCACGCGGCGCTGGCGGGCGGTGGTTGCCTGCAGGGTGAGCAGGTCAGCCTGTGGTTGTGGGGCGTGGTCGATGCCCCGGCCGATGGCCTGGCGCTCAAGCAGGGCGAGCCGCTGGGGCAGAGCAGTGTCGGCCTGATGCTGCAACTGTGCCGCGTACCGGGGTTGTGCCCGCCACTGTTCGCCACGCCTTCACGTGCGCAGGCCTGGCTGGCGCTATGCCCCTCGCCGCAGCCATTGCTCGGGTTTGCCTGCGACGCTGAACCACTGGCCGATGCCCAGGCACTGCTTGAGCGGCGTGACGCCAGTTTCGCCCGTTCGCAGAAGCACTATTACCAGCAGCCACCGCAGATCGAGCGTGGCTGGCGCAACTACCTGATCGACATGCAGGGCCGCTCCTACCTGGACATGCTCAACAACGTTGCGGTGCTCGGTCATGGCCACCCACGGATGGTCGCCGAGTCGGCGCGGCAATGGTCGTTGCTCAATACCAACTCACGCTTCCACTACGCGGCCATTGCCGAGTTCTCCGAGCGCCTGCTGGAACTGGCGCCCGAAGGCATGGACCGGGTGTTTCTGGTCAACAGCGGCACCGAAGCCAACGACCTGGCGATCCGCCTGGCCTGGGCCTACAGCGGTGGCCGCGACATGCTCAGCGTATTGGAGGCCTACCACGGCTGGTCGGTGGCCACCGATGCGATTTCCACCTCCATTGCCGACAACCCGCAAGCCCTGACCACCCGTCCAGACTGGGTACACCCGGTGATGGCGCCGAACACCTACCGTGGTGCCTACCGGGGCGCTGAGAGCACCGCCGACTATGTTCGTGATGTCGATGCCACCCTCGACCGCCTGACCGCGCAGAAGCGCCAGGTGGCTGGTTTCATCTGTGAACCGGTGTACGGCAACGCCGGCGGTATCGCCTTGCCGCCGGGTTACCTGCAACAGGTCTACGGCAAGGTCCGGGCCTTGGGCGGCGCCTGTATCGCCGACGAGGTGCAGGTCGGCTATGGCCGCCTTGGCGAGTATTTCTGGGGCTTTGAGCAACAGGGCGTGGTACCGGACATCATCACCATGGCCAAGGGCATGGGTAACGGCCACCCACTGGGCGCGGTCATCACCCGTCGGGAAATCGCCGAGGCACTGGAGGCCGAGGGCTACTTCTTCTCGTCTGCTGGCGGCAGCCCGGTCAGTTGCCGGATCGGCATGGCCGTGCTCGATGTCATGGGTGAAGAAGGCCTGTGGGACAACGCGCGGACCGTCGGTGGGCACTTCAAGGCGCGGCTGCAGGCATTGGTCGATAAACATCCGCTTGTGGGCGCCGTGCACGGTTCCGGTTTCTACCTAGGCCTGGAACTGGTACGCGACCGCAGCACACTGGAGCCGGCCACCGAAGAAACCGCGGCGCTGTGCGAGCGCTTGCGCGAACTGGGGATCTTCATGCAGCCAACCGGTGACTACCTGAACATCCTCAAGATCAAACCGCCGATGTGCACCACCCGTGAAAGCGTCGATTTCTTCGTCGACAGCGTGGCGAAGGTGTTGGCAGAAGACCTCTAAACCCGCATTGGGGCTGCGCTGCAGCCCTTCGCAGGCTTGCCTGCTCCTCCAAGGGGGGCAGGTTTTTCTACAATGTGACCATCATGGATAACACGGATTTAAATCGATTGTTATCGGTTTAAATGGCAAGTCTTACCCTTTTATTTTGATTTATCACCTTCCAAAGCCGATTTTTATCGGCTATAAAGTCCTCATTACTTGCCCAGCAACCCTTCGAGGACGTTTTCATGAGCCGCATCGTTACCGTCGCCGCCACCCAGATGGCCTGTTCCTGGGATCGCGACGCCAACATCGCCACAGCCGAGAAACTGGTGCGCGAAGCCGCCGCCAAGGGCGCGCAGATCATCCTGATCCAGGAACTGTTCGAGACCCCGTACTTCTGCCAGAAGCCCAACGCCGACTACCTGCAACTGGCCACCCCGGTTGAAACCAACGCCGCTATCGTCCATTTCCAGAAGCTGGCCAAGGAACTGCAAGTGGTGCTGCCGATCAGCTTCTACGAACTGGCCGGGCGGGCGCGTTTCAACAGCATTGCGATCATCGATGCCGATGGCCGCAACCTGGGCATCTACCGCAAGAGCCATATCCCGGATGGCCCGGGCTACCACGAAAAGTACTACTTCAACCCGGGTGATACCGGCTTCAAGGTCTGGAACACCCGTTATGCCAAGATCGGCGTCGGTATCTGCTGGGACCAGTGGTTCCCCGAGTGCGCACGCAGCATGGCCCTGCAAGGCGCGGAAATTCTGTTCTACCCGACCGCCATTGGCAGCGAAC
Source organism: Pseudomonas defluvii (assembly GCF_001695625.1). Lineage (GTDB taxonomy): Bacteria > Pseudomonadota > Gammaproteobacteria > Pseudomonadales > Pseudomonadaceae > Aquipseudomonas > Aquipseudomonas defluvii. Next base: position 1,472 of record NZ_MBPN01000088.1, on the reverse strand, counting down.
CGCATGACGCCAGCATCACCTCGCGTGATCACTGGCAGCGCGTGCAGCAAGGCCATGCCGGCGCCAACCTGATGCCGCTGGTCGCCAGCAACCGTATCGGCAAGGAAGAGCAGGACGGCTACGACATCACGTTCTACGGCTCGTCGTTCATCGCCAACCCGTTTGGCGAAAAGGTTGAAGAACTGAATGAAACCGAAGAAGGCGTGCTGGTGCATACTTTCGACCTGGACAAGCTGGAGCATGTGCGCAGCGCCTGGGGCACCTTCCGTGACCGTCGGCCGGACCTGTACGGTACGCTGAAGACCCTCGACGGTTCGCTGGAATCCTGATCACCCATTTATCGTGCCGCAGGCCCGTTCTGCGGCAGTTCTTGCAAAGGTTCAACTATGACAACCCTGACCACTACCCCACGCGCCGATGGCTTTCACATGCCTGCCGAGTGGGCGCCACAATCGCAGGTCTGGATGGTGTGGCCGGAGCGCCCGGACAACTGGCGCCTGGGCGGCAAGCCGGCGCAGGCCGCGCATGTTGCCGTGGCCAAGGCCATTGCCCGCTTCGAGCCGGTGACCATCGGCGTGTCGGCCGCCCAATACGAACACGCCTGTGCCCGCCTGCTGGACACCCCGAACATCCGCGTGGTGGAAATCAGCAATGACGATGCCTGGGTGCGTGACACTGGCCCGACCTTTGTGATCAACGACGCGGGTGAAGTCCGCGGCGTCGATTGGGGCTTCAATGCCTGGGGTGGTTTTGAGGGCGGCCTGTACGCACCGTGGAACCGTGATGAACAAGTGGCTGGCAAGATCCTGCAGATCGAGCGCTGCCCACGCTACCAGACCGAAGGCTTCGTGCTGGAAGGTGGCTCGATTCACGTCGACGGCGAAGGCACGCTGATCACCACAGAAGAATGCCTGCTCAATCACAACCGCAACCCGCACCTGAACCGTGAGCAAATAGAGGCGATCCTGCGCGATCACCTGGCGGTGGAGACCATCGTCTGGCTGCCTGATGGCCTGTATAACGACGAAACCGATGGGCACGTGGACAACTTTTGCTGTTACGTGCGCCCTGGTGAAGTGTTACTGGCCTGGACCGATGATTCCAACGACCCCAACTTTGCACGTTGCCGTGCGGCGCTTGAGGTGTTGGAGCGTCAGCGCGATGCCAAAGGGCGCACCTTTGTGGTGCATAAAATGCCGATCCCCGGGCCGCTGTACGTGACCGAGGAGGAATGTGCGGGTGTCGATCCGGTCGCCGGTAGCCAGGAGCGCAACCCGTCGGTTCGCCTTGCCGGCTCCTATGTCAACTTCCTGATCGTCAATGGTGCGATCATCGCGCCAAGCTTCGATGATCCGGCAGATGCCGAGGCTAGAGCGATTTTGCAGACGCTGTTCGCGGATCGTGAGGTAGTCATGGTGCCAGGGCGCGAGCTGTTGCTCGGTGGCGGCAACATCCATTGCTTGACCCAACAG
>NZ_MBPN01000087.1 GCF_001695625.1 Pseudomonas defluvii | reverse complement strand
GCGGTATCGGTCTACGGCAAGCGCGCAGAGCGGTAGAGTGTGCGAAAAAAAACCCGGCCAGGCCGGGTTTTTTTCAAAGCAGTTGCATTCAGGCAGTGAAGGTTTTGCCTTCGAACTGCTCGGCAACGAACTTCCAGTTAACCAGGTTCCAGAACGCCTCGACGTACTTTGGACGCAGGTTACGGTAGTCGATGTAGTAGGCGTGCTCCCAGACGTCGCAGGTCAGCAGCGGGGTGTCGCCGTTGGTCAGCGGGTTGCCGGCGCCGATGGTGCTGGCCAGCGCCAGGGAACCGTCAGCTTTCTTCACCAGCCAGCCCCAGCCCGAACCGAAGGTGCCGACGGAGGTCTTGGTGAACTCTTCCTTGAACTTGTCGAAAGAGCCAAACGCAGCGTTGATGGCGTCAGCCAGGGCGCCCGTTGGCTGGCCGCCGGCGTTTGGTGCCAGGCAGTTCCAGTAGAAGGTGTGGTTCCAGACTTGAGCGGCGTTGTTGAAGATACCGCCCGAAGAGGTCTTGACGATCTCTTCCAGGGTCTTGCCTTCGAACTCGGTGCCAGGCACCAGGTTGTTCAGGTTCACGACGTAGGTGTTGTGGTGCTTGTCGTGGTGGAACTCCAGGGTTTCCTTGGAGATGTGCGGCTGCAGGGCGTCGTGGGCGTAAGGCAGCGGCGGCAGTTCAAAAGCCATGGTGATTCTCCTAATCAGGTCTGTTGCGGTGAGCGCAAGGCCGATCACGGGCGGCCGGAAGTGCATCGGCGAGTCTGTACTCTTTGCGACGCAGGGTCCGGATCATAGCACCGGACCCCAGGCTTAACCACGCAACAAGTGTGTGGGAAAGAGGTTCCAGAGCCTTCTTCCGGTTTTAAGCGATGTTGTCTCAGCCCAGGATCAGTTGAGCGGCCACCGCAAACATCATGACCGCCACCATGAGGTCGAGCATCCGCCAGGTATTCGGCCGGGCCAACCAGGGCGCGAGCCAGGCGGCGCCCAGTGCGAGGGTAAAAAACCACAGTGCCGAGGCACTGGCCGCACCGGCCACGTAGGCGCCGGGCATGGTTTGCTGAGCGCCGAGCGAGCCAATCAACAGCACGGTGTCCAGGTACACGTGTGGGTTGAGCAGGGTGACAGCCAGGGCGCTGAGCAGTACTGCCTGGCGCGAGCGTTGTCCTTGGCCTTCGGCGTGTTGCAGGCTTTGCTGCGAACAGGCACGTATCAGCGCTTTGCTGGCGTACCAGATCAGGAAGACCGCGCCGCCCCAACGGGCGATTGCCAGCAGCGTGGGGTTCTGGGCCAGCACCGTCGCCAGGCCGAAGACACCAGCGGCCACCAGGATTGCGTCACACAAAACGCACAGCATGGCCACCGGCAGGTGATGTTCACGGCGCAGGCTTTGGGCGAGAACGAAGGCGTTCTGGGCGCCGATCGCCATGATCAGGCCAAAGGCGACCAACAAGCCGTTTAGATAACTTTGCCACATAGGAAGAACTCCACAGACGACTGCCGTTGCCCCTCGTCAGGCCACGCAGCAGATATAAAGAAGATGCTGGTGATTCTGGGCAAAACAGCTGTATAAGAAAAACAAATAAAGCTGATCTGGCATTAGGAAAAATAATGTTCGATTACAAATTGCTCTCGGCCCTTGCTGCGGTGGTCGAACAGGCGGGCTTTGAGCGTGCCGCGCAGGTGCTGGGTTTATCGCAGTCGGCCATCTCGCAGCGGATCAAGTTGCTTGAGGCCCGGGTGGGCCAGCCGGTGCTGATCAGGGCCACACCGCCGGGCCCGACCGAGATCGGTCGGCGTCTACTCAACCACGTACAGCAGGTGCGGCTGTTGGAGCGCGATCTGCAACGGCAGGTACCGGCATTGGACGAGGAGGGCATGCCCGAGCGTCTGCGCATTGCTTTGAACGCCGACAGCCTGGCGACCTGGTGGGCGGCAGCAGTGGGTGAGTTCTGTGCTGAGCAGCGCTTGTTGCTGGACATGGTGGTGGAAGATCAGGACGTCGGGCTCAAGCGCATGCGGGCGGGTGAAGTGGCCGCCTGCCTATGTGGCAGCGAGCGGCCGGTGGCCGGTGCACGCAGCTTGTTGTTGGGTGCCATGCGTTACCGGGCGTTGGCGAGCCCGGCGTTCATGGCGCGTCATTTTGCCAATGGCTTTGAGGTCACGCGGTTATCACGCACGCCTGCATTGGTGTTTGGCCCGGACGATTTCCTGCAGCACCGCTACCTGGCGTCGCTGGGGGTCCAGGAGGGGTTTATGCACCACTTGTGCCCGTCCTCGGAGGGGTTTCTACGGATGACCGAGGCCGGTCTTGGCTGGGGGCTGGTGCCCGAGTTGCAGGTGAGCGAACAGCTTGCATCGGGTCGTCTGGTAGAAATACTTCCTGATACCCCTATCGATGTGCCGTTGTACTGGCATCATTGGCGCAACGGCGGGCAATTGCTTGGGCAACTGACTGAGCATCTTGCGACGACAAGCCGGCAGTGGCTGGTGCCGTTGTAGGCGCGACTCGCGTCTGCAGCATCTGAGATATTTCTAAGCGGAGTGGTTCATGCGAATTCTGGTCACCGGCGCAAGCGGCTTTATTGGCGGGCGCTTTGCGCGCCATGCGCTTGAGCAAGGCCTGGATGTCAGGGTCAACGGCCGACGCGCTGAGGGTGTTGAGCACTTGGTACGTCGTGGTGCGCAGTTCATTGCTGGCGATCTGGGTGATCCTGAACTGGCCCGGCGCTTGTGCCAAGGTGTCGATGCCGTTGTGCATTGTGCGGGTGCAGTGGGGCACTGGGGGCGCTATCAAGACTTCCATCAGGGCAATGTGGTGGTCACCGAGAACGTCGTTGAAGCCTGTCTGAAGGAGCATGTCCGACGCCTGGTGCACCTGTCATCCCCGTCGATTTACTTCGATGGTCGGTCGCACATGGGGATCACCGAAGATCAGGTGCCTCGACGCTTCCATGATCATTATGCGAGTACCAAGTTTCTTGCTGAGCAAAAGGTCTTCGGGGCGCAAGAGTTTGGCCTCGAGGTACTGGCCCTGCGTCCGCGCTTTGTCACCGGTGCCGGGGACGTCAGCATTTTCCCGCGGCTGCTGCAGATGCAGCGCAAGGGGCGCCTGGCCATTGTGGGCAATGGCCTGAACAAGGTCGATTTCACCAGTGTGCAGAACCTCAACGAGGCGTTGTTCAGCGCCTTGCATGTTGGTGATGAGGCGCTGGGCAAGGCGTACAACATCAGCAACGGGCAGCCGCTGCCCATCTGGGACGTGATCAATTATGTCATGCGGCAGATGCAGGTGCCGCAGGTGACACGCTACCGCTCGTTCGGTCTGGCATACAGCCTGGCGGCGTTGAATGAAGGGGCTTGCCTGCTATGGCCTGGTCGTCCACAGCCGACCCTGTCACGCCTGGGCATGCAGGTCATGAACAAGGACTTCACGCTGGACATCAGCCGAGCCAGGCATTTGCTTGACTACCGTCCGACGGTCAGCCTTTGGACGGCGCTGGACGAATTTTGTGGTTGGTGGAAAGCACAGCACATCGGCCACTGAACCGATCGGTTCGCAGGTGGTCGATCAGTGCGGCCCTCGGGCGGTTTATACTAATGCTCATTTGCTATCACGGCGGTTGAAGGTACCCATGCGTAACGATGCCCATGACGATTTCGATGATGTCCCAAGCCTGAGGGCCGAGGCGCGTGATCACGACGACTTCACGCCGGCTGCTCAGCCGCACGCCGGTGTGCGTCAGCCTGCCCGCAAGGGCGGTGCAACAGGCCCGCTCTGGGCATTGCTGGGGGCGTCCTTCGTTACGCTTGCCGGGCTCGGCTGGTGGAGTTTCCAGCAAATCTCATTGATGGAGCAGCAACTGGTTGCCACCCAGGAGAGTTTTGCGCGTATCAGCGAAGATGCAGCGGGGCGCCTGCAGGCGATCAGTGGCAAGGTCGCTGCCAGTGAGTCCAGCGTGACCACTGGCAGCGAAGCGCTGAAGTTGCAGATCAAGCAACTGCAGGCCAGTCTGGCTGAGCAACACAAGCAGCAGCAGGGTGTCGCCGGTCAGCAGGGCGATTTGGGCAAGCGTCTGGAGCAGGCACTGGCACAGGCCAGTGAGCAGCAGGCAGCCAATGCTCAGGTGCAAGCCCAGCTCAAGGCGGTTACGGCCGAATTGGCTGCCTTGAAGGCTGCGCAGGCCGAGTCTGACAAGCTCGATGCTCAGCTCAAGGGCTTGTCGGCTGAAGTCGCGGCGCTGAAGAAGCAAGGTAATCCAAACGCGGCGATCGAACGTTTGGAGCAAGACTTGATTGTGCTCAAGAGCGAGCAGGAACACCGCCCGGCAGCGAGTGCAGGCGCGGGGGCGTCTACGGCTGAATTCGATGCCTTCCGTGGCCAGGTGACACGGAACATCAATACGCTGCAAAGCCAGATACAGAACCTGCAGCAGCAGATCAACGCGCGGCCTTGAGGCCGCGGTTGAACGGATCATCTGCCTGCGCCCCTTGCCCTTGTGTGGGCGGTTGCCGCTGCTGGGGCGCGGGGTGCCTTGATCGCAGGCAGCTTCCGTATTGTTAACTACATCCGTGGGTAGTCGATGTACCCGACCGGGCCCTTGCCATAGAAGGTTTCCGGGTGCGGTTCATTCCACGGTGCATCGGCTTTCAGGCGCGCGGGCAGGTCCGGGTTGGCAATGAATGGAATGCCAAAGGCCACTGCATCTGCCTTGCCGTTGGCCAAGGCTGCGCTGGCAGAGGCTTTGTCAAAGCGCTCATTGACGATGTAAGGACCACCGAACGCGGCTTTGATCAACGGGCCGATGCTGTCATCAGCCTCTTTTTCCCGTGAGCAAATGAAGGCGATACCCCGTTTGCCCAGCTCGCGGGCGACATAGGTGAAGGTTTCGGCACGGTTCGCGTCGCCCATGTCATGGGCATCGGCGCGTGGCGCCAGGTGCATGCCGACACGTTCTGCCCCCCAGACCTCGATCACTGCATCGGTGACTTCCAGCATCAACCGTGCGCGGTTTTCCAGTGAGCCGCCGTACTGGTCGGTACGTTGGTTGGTGCTGCTCTGCAGGAACTGGTCGAGCAGGTAGCCATTCGCACCATGGATCTCGACACCGTCGAAGCCCGCCGCCTTGGCATTCTCCGCACCGGTACGATAGGCCTCGATGATGTCGGCAATCTCTGCGGTTTCCAGCGCTCGAGGGGTCGGGAACTCGCTGATTGGCCGTACCAGGCTGACATGGCCTTTGGGTTGAATGGCGCTCGGCGCCACTGGTGCTTCACCATTCAGGTAGCTGGGGTGGGAAATGCGTCCGACATGCCACAGCTGCAGGAAGATCCGGCCGCCGGCCGCATGCACGGCCTTGGTGATTTGGGTCCAGCCACGGACCTGATCATTGGACCAGATACCGGGGGTGTCCGGGTAGCCGACGCCCATGGGCGTCACTGAGGTGGCTTCACTGAGGATCAGCCCGGCGCTGGCCCGCTGCACGTAGTACTCCGCCATCAGCGCATTGGGTACGCGGCCTTCGTCCGCCCGGCAGCGGGTCAGCGGAGCCATGATGATACGGTTCGGCAATTGCAGATCGCCGAGGGTAATGGGGTCGAAAAGCGTCGTCATTTACGTAGACCTCGTTGCAATCAGTGGGTGGCAGGTGCCAGTTCGGCGTTGTCGCCGTTCTGGCGGAAAGTAATCAGGGTGACGATCAGGGCCATAACCGCCAGTGCGGCAGCAGCCAGCGGCACACGGGTCAGCCCCAGGCCTTGGTCGATGACCGTGCCACCGACCCAGGCGCCGAGCGCATTGCCCAGGTTGAAGGCGCCGATGTTCAGGGTCGATACCAGGTTTGGCGCGGCCTTGCCGAAGCTCACTACGTTGACCTGCAAGGCCGGTACGGCGGCGAAAGCGGCGGTGGCCCAGAGAAACAGGGTGATTTCGGCAGGGATCAAGGCGGTGCTGGTCCAGGACAGCGCCGTGCTGATCAGCGCCATGGTTGCAAACACGCCCACGAGGGTGGCCGCCAAACGGCGATCAGCCAGTTTGCCGCCCAGAACATTGCCTACGGTCAGGCCCAGGCCGATCAGCAGCAGGGTCCAGGTCACGCCTCGCGGGCTGACGCCGGTGACATCACCGAGCAGCGGTGCGACGTAGGTGAAGAGGGCAAACATCGACGCGGAGAACAGTACGGTCATCGACAGCGACAGCCAGATACCCGCACCTTTGAGCGCTGCCATTTCCGAGCGCATGTCGAGTTGTTCTTCATCATGCTTGTTGGGCAAGAAGCGGATCAGGCCAAACAAGGCGACGACACCGATCAGGGTCACGGCCCAGAAGGTCGAGCGCCAGCCCGCGACCTGGCCCAACGCTGTGCCCAGGGGCACGCCGAGGACGTTGGCCAGTGTCAGGCCGGTAAACATCAAGGCCACAGCCGACGCACGACGATTGGCCGGTACAAGGTTCGCCGCCACTACCGAGCCGATACCAAAGAACGCACCATGGCAAAGGGCGGTGACCACACGGGCGAACATCAGCACGTTGTAATCACTGGCCAGTGCGCACAGCAGGTTACCGATGATGAAAATACCCATCAGTGCAACCAGGGCTGCCTTGCGCGGCAACCTGGCGGTGGCCAGGGCCATGAACGGTGCGCCGATTGCCACGCCCAGGGCGTAGCCGGTGACCAGCCAGCCGGCGCCTGGAATCGAGACGCCCAGGTCGGCAGCGACATCGGGCAGCAGGCCCATGATGACGAATTCGGTGGTGCCGATAGCAAACGCGCTCAGCGCCAGTATCAGTAAGGGAAGGGGCATGCGAGGGTCCTTGTCAGAGCTCTTGGCTCATTTGCTTGAGGAACGCCTGAATGGTGTCCTCATTGCGTTTGAAGAAATGCCACTGCCCGATCTTCTGGCTGCTGATCAGCCCGGCGCGTTGTAGGGTTGCCAGGTGCGCCGACACGGTTGACTGCGACAAGCCGCAGCGTTGATCGATCTGCCCTGCGCAGACACCGTATTCGGTACTGTGCTGCTGATCGGGAAACTGTACGTGTGGGTCTTTCAGCCAGTTGAGGATTTCTCGCCGTACTGGGTGGGCCAGGGCTTTTATTATTTCGTCGAGATCAAGGGTCATTGTGGTGGCTCATGAGGGGTAACGGTATATCGCGATGCGGCGAAATATAAATCGGTATTTCGCGATATACAAATATGAAGAGGTTCTTAGCACTGCGTAAATCGATATATCGGGTTATAACGATATGTGCAGGCCAGGTGCTAAACTGCGCGCATGAACTACCTTGCACATCTCCATCTTGGCGGCCAGCAGCCCGAGCAATTGCTCGGCAGCCTGTATGGCGACTTCGTCAAAGGGCCGCTGGACGGTCGCTTTTCGCTGTCGCTGGAAGCGGCTATCCGTCTGCACCGACAGATCGATGTATTCACTGACAGTCACCCCGTGGTGCACGAGGCGCTGGGACGGTTTCCACGCGAGCGTCGGCGCTATGCGGGGATCATTCTTGATGTGTTCTTCGACCATTGCCTGGCCCGGGACTGGCTGGATTATGCCGATCAGCCGTTGACGCAGTTTACTCACCGGGTCTATCGGGTGCTGGCCGAGCAGCCGGTGTTGCCGGGTCGCCTGGCGCAGATAGCCCCTTACATGGCGGCTGACGACTGGCTGGGTTCATACCGTGAGTTCGCGGTGCTGGAGCGCGTGCTCAAGGGCATTTCCCGACGGCTGTCGCGCCCCGAGGGGCTCGACGGTGCCTGGGAGGAGGTGCAAGCGTTGTACGAGCCTTTGCAGGAAGACTTTCGGCTGTTCTACCCGCAGTTGCAGGCCTTCGCACAGAAAGCCCTGCGTTAAGCCGCTTTGGCCCGCCGTTGCGGCATGGCCTCTGGGGGCTGACCGTACAGCGCGCGATGCACGGCCTGCTGAGCGTTCAGGGCCAGTACGGCGCGCTCCTGATCATGGCTGGCGATGGGCTCAAGCAGGTGAATCTCGACCTCGGCGCGTTCATGGCTGAACAGGCGCAGCAGGTGCGAGAGCAGGTCATCATCGCCGATAAAGGGGGCGATGGCGTCTGTTTCGCCATTGCGCAGGTAGCGCAAGGCGACCGGCTGCACTGGCACGCCGGTATCGATGGCGCTGGCCAACAAACGGCCGTGAAACGTGCGCAGGCTGCGCCCATCGGTGGTGGTGCCTTCCGGGAATATCAGCAGGTCGCACTGTTGTTGCAGGTGCTGGCTGATCTGCTTGCGCAGCAACTGGCTGTCGCCGCCTCCGCGACGGATGAACAGTGTGCCTGCCTTGTGCGCCAGCCAACCGGCTACAGGCCAGGTGCGTACTTCGGCCTTGGAGAGGAACGCCAGTGGCGTGATCATACCGAGCAACGGGATGTCCGTCCAAGACACATGATTACTCACCCACAGCATGGGTTGTTGCGGCAGGTTGCCCACCACCGTGACCTTGAAGGGCAGGGCATTGCTCAACTGGCGCATGAACAGCTGAGACCAGCGTTGCCGGCGCTGTAGCGAGGGGTTCAGGCGAAGGCGTTCGTAAAGGCTGAACAGGCTTGCCATGCTCAGCCCGAGCAGAACCACCAGCAACAGGCGCAGAACGCGTCCCTGGACGCGCAGGCGCCGCATCAGACGGCCGCCTTGAAGTGGCGAGCGTAGCGCGGGCAGAGGTTGTCGCGCTTGAGCAGGATGAACACGTCGGCGACCTGAAACGCCTCGTCCCAGCAGGGTTCGCCACAGATCTTAGCCCCCAGGCGCATATAGGCCTTGAGTAGCGGCGGCATTTCGGCGATGACATTGCCTGGCAGGGCCAGGTTCGGCAGTGGCGTTTTCGGCTCTGCGCGCAGGTGCTCGTTACACAGGTAGCGCTCGCGCAGGCGCTGCATGATGGCATGTGCCTGAACGCCACCATCCTGCATGGGAATACTGGCGCAACCCATCAGGTAGCTATAGTTGCCTTCGTTGAGCACTTCAGCCAACTCGCTCCATAGCACGGCGATGGTGCCGCCATTGCGGTAGGCCGGGTCGACGCAGGTTCTACCCAGTTCCAGGATCGGGCCATGCAGATGGCCGAGGCCGTGCAGGCTGAATTCTTCTTCACTGTAAAAGCGGCCCAGCGTACTGGCTGCCTGATGGTCAAGCAGTCGGGTGGTGGCCACCAGGCGCCCGCTGGTCAGGTCGCGTACACCGATATGCTGACAGTGAGGGTCGTAGTCATCCATGTCCAGGCCGTGTTCTGCACCGTTTAGCTTGGCCTTGAATTCACTGCTGAACACGTTGAAGCGCAGGGCCTGTGCTTCTTGCAGGGCCTCTGGGCCGACCAGACGTTCGGCTTGCAGACGGCGTTCAGTGCTGTTGTCGCCAGAGCGAGCGATCTGAGTCATTGCGAGTCTCCATAAGCCAGCCATGGGGTTGCGGCTGGTCGACTTTGTTGTGCAAAGTCAGCCTAGGTAGACGTGGTGTCACCCCGGTGAATGATTGGTGATGCTTCTATGACAGCCCCTAAGGAGTCCCTCAATGGTCTGGCTGGAACGACTCAACCACATGCCGTCTCAACCGCTGTTGGCGACGTTGGGTGAGACTTACAGTGTGTTGCTCGAGCGGCTTGGCACCTGCAGCCCGTTCGAGTTGGCAATCCTGGGTGGACGGTCGATGCCGACCCCGGGCTTGGCCTTCTTGCTTGGTTATCAGGCCGCGTTGCGGGTGCTCTGGCCCAGTGCACCGCAGAGCCTTGGTGCCCTGTGTGCCAGCGAGCGACGCAGTGTGCGCCCGGCCGACATGCAAACCCGGCTTGATGAACTGCGCCTGAGTGGCAGCAAGGATTTTGTCACCGCCGGGCTGGATGCCGACTGGCTGTTGGTGGCCGCCCGGAGCGAGGCAGAGGGCGAATCACCGCGCTTGAGCCTGGCCGTGGTTTACCCCGGCGAGCCCGGGGTCCGTTTGGAGCCTTTGCCAGCGCTACCGTTGATGCCAGAAGTCGGGCATGCCCGGCTGCACCTTGAGCAGGCGCTGTGCGAGCGCCTGGCCGGTGATGGCTGGGATGCCTATGTCAAACCCTTTCGCACCCTCGAAGACCTCTATGTACTCAGCGCTCTGTGTGCCTGGCTGTATGGCGTTGGCCAGGTCAGCCGGTGGCCGCAGAGCCTGCAACTACGTCTGATCAGTCTGCTTGCCGGCTGTGCCGAGGGTAGTCGGCTGTGTGCGGATACGGGGGCTTGTCACCTGCTGCTGGGTGGGCTGTTTGCCCAGTTCGCGGGCTTGCGAGAGGAGATCAACCGTGCGTTGCTGGCCAGCGATGGGCAGTGGGCCAGCCTCTGGCAGCGCGATCAGGGCGTTCTCGATATCGCCAGTGCTGCACGGTCCAAGCGCCTGGCCAAAGCCTGCGCTGCTGCGGGATTGTCATAGAACCGGAGTAGTCTGGGGCGGATCGACTGTCTTGAGGTCCGGCCATGGGCAAGGCTGTGCTGTTGATCATTGCATTGAGCGTGTTTGCGCTGGAGGGCCGTGCAGCAGAGATCTGGCCCGATTCGGACTGGGCTTCGACAAGCCCGCCGGCAGGCCCCGCGTTGCAGGCACTGGAGGCGTACGCGTTTGCGCCGCGTGGCAGTCAAGGCCGTGAGGGCGTACGCACGGATGCCTTGCTGGTCGTCCAGGACGGGCGCATCGTGTATGAGCGCTACGTGGCGCCGACGTCGGCGCAGACACGCCATTTGACCTGGTCGATCAGCAAGAGCGTCCTGGCGACGCTACTCGGCGTTGCCTACGGCCAGGGGCGTTTCAGCCTGCAAGATCCGGTGGCGCGCTATTACGCGCCGATGCAGGCTCACCCGCAGGTGCGCATTGAGGACCTGCTGCACTGGGCCAGCGGCCTTGCGTGGCAAGAGGACTATGAGTACGCGCCGCTCCACTCTTCGGTCGTGGCCATGCTCTATACCCGAGGGCGCGCGGATATGGCCGCCTACGCCGCCAGCCGTGCACGTGCTGCCGGCCCCGGTGAGCGCTTCCTCTACTCCAGTGGCGACAGTAACCTGTTGGCGGCGGCGCTGCGTGGCATGGTCGATAGTGAGGATTATGCATGGCAAGCCCTGTTCCAGCCGTTGGGGATCACTCAGGCAACCTGGGAACGGGATGCCAGCGGTACGTTGATCGGCTCCTCTTACCTGTACCTGAACGCCCGTGACCTGGCCCGTATTGGTTTGCTGATGTTGCGTGATGGGCGCTGGCAGGGGCAGCCGTTGCTGCCGCCTGAATGGGTGGCGTTCAACCGCCAGCCGTTTGCAGCGGCAAGCGCAGCGCCCGGTGAAGCAACACCCGGTGGCCACTGGTGGTTGAATACGCCTGTCGCGGGCGGCACCAGGCCCTGGCCGGATGCGCCCGCCGAGACGTTTGCCGCCTTGGGGCATTGGGGCCAGGCACTCTACGTGTTGCCAGCTCAGAAACTGGTGATCGTGCGCTATGCGGATGATCGCGATGGGCGTTATCAACATAACGAACTCCTCAAGCGGGCCCTCGCGGCCTTCGCGGGAGAACAACCATGAAACGTATGTTGCTGGTGCTGCTGATTAGCGCGTGCGCCTGGGCCGGGTGGGAGCGGGAGGCCTTGCTGGCGTTTCCTGGGGTGCTGAGTGCCTACTCTGCCAAGGAGTACTGCTCCTGCCGATATGTCATGGCATTTCCTGCCGAGTATTGCCGTGGATATGTTCAGCAGTATTTGCCATTGAGTACGCTGCGCGATGAGCCGTCTTTGCACTTGGTCAGCGCTACAGGGTTGGGGCGTAGCAATCGTGCCACGTGGGAAGGGCCGAGGCAGGGCTGTCGCTTGCTGCCATGAGGGTGTGCAGGTAAGGTTGACTGCTACTGTGCCTATGGATTTCACATGTTCAAATCGTCCCGTCTGTTCTTCGCTCTGCTCGCAGTATTGGCTTTGCCGGCCCAGGCTAATTGGTACCTGGACAACGAGTCGTCGCGGCTGTCGTTTATCACCAACAAGAATGGTGATGTCACCGAAGTCCATCGTTTCCTGGTGTTACATGGCAAGGTCGATAGCAAAGGCGCGGCTGAGCTGCAGATCGAGATGGACTCGGTCAATAGCGGTATACCCCTGCGTGATGAGCGCATGCGCAAAGACCTGTTCGAGGTCGCCCGTTTCCCCGATGCGCTGATTCGTGCCCAGCTTGATCTGCGTCCCATCAATGACCTGGCCAATGGTGCTCAGTTGGAGTTGCGTTTGCCGGTGACGGTCAGCCTGCATGGCAAGGAGCATAGTTACAGTGCTCAACTGCTGGCGACTCGGCTTGATGAGCGGCGCTTTCAGGTGGTGACGCTTGAGCCGCTGATGCTGCGGGCTGAAGAGTTCGACCTGGCACCGGGTCTGGATGCCTTGCGCAAGGTCGCCGGGCTGCAGTCCATCAGCCTGTCGGTTCCGGTGGGTGCAGTGCTGATTTTCACGGCGCGCTGAGATGGCCGGGGCGGTCTTTCCCTGGCGCGGGGGTAACCAGTTCGAGTTACTGATCGACGGCCCCGAATTTTTCCCGCGGATGCTCACCGCCATCGTTCGTGCCCAGCATCAGGTGGACCTGGAACTCTACCTGGTGGAAGCCGGTGCCTGTGCCGAGGCGATGGTGGCGGCGCTGGTTCAGGCTGCGGAGCGCGGTGTGCACGTACGCTGTCTGTTCGATGCTTACGGATCGTTGGCGTTTACGCTGAGCTTGCGCCAGCGACTGCTGGCGGCCGGTGTCGAGTTACGTTGGTACAACTCGCTGAGCTGGCGCCGTGGTGTGCGCAACCTGTACCGCGATCACCGCAAGTTGCTGCTGGTGGATCAGTCTTGGGCGGTCGTCGGCGGTACGGGTGTCACGGATCAATTCTGGACCCCAGGTGAAGAGGTCAGCGAGTGGCATGAGGTCATGGTCGAGATGCGCGGGCCGCTGCTGGCGGACTGGCAGATGCTGTTCGACCGGCAGTGGCGAGCCAACTTGCGCCGCACGGCCTGGCGCCCACCGACTCATTTTGGTTTGCCACGGGTGCCTCGGGTACCGCCAGAGGGCAAAGGGCAGGGGCGTGTGGCTTATGCCGATGCCCGGCAGCACCGCGATATCCTGCAGTCGCTGGTGCGTGCACTGAACACTGGGCAGCGTCGGGTCTGGTTGGCGACACCTTATTTTCTGCCGACCTGGAAAGTGCGTCGTTCATTGCGTCGGGCAGCTTCACGGGGCGTCGATGTGCGCCTGCTATTGACGGGGCCGCGTACCGATCATCCGTCGGTGCGCTATGCCGGCCATCGCTATTACCCCCGGCTGTTGCGTGCCGGGGTGAAGATCTTTGAGTACCAGCCCTGCTTCCTGCATTTGAAAATGGTGCTGATTGACGATTGGGTGAGCATCGGCTCGTGCAATTTTGACCATTGGAACCTGCATTTCAACCTCGAAGCCAACCTTGAGGCGCTTGACCCGCCGTTGACCGCCGCAGTGGCCGCCAGCTTCGAGCGAGACTTCGCCCAGAGCACGGTCATTGACCTAGAGCATTGGCACGCCCGGCCCTGGTGGAAGCGGGTTCAGCAGCGGATGTGGGGCTGGCTGGATCGTCTGGTGGTCAACCTGTTGAATCGGCGCGACTGAACGACCGTCGCTGTAGTACCAGACTATTACCCGCCGTTGGCTGGGGAGGTCTATTGTGATGGAGAACTTTCCCCCTGTGCCCAAGGAGTCTGCGAAATGGCCGCGAAGAAAATCCTGATGCTGGTCGGCGATTACGTCGAAGATTATGAAGTGATGGTGCCGTTCCAGGCATTATCGATGGTCGGCCATACCGTGCACGCCGTGTGCCCGGGCAAGGCCGCGGGGCAAACGGTACGCACGGCAATCCATGATTTCGAGGGTGACCAGACCTACAGCGAGAAGCCGGGGCACAATTTTGCCCTGAACTTCGACTTCGCCAAGGTACGTGCCGAAGACTACGACGCACTGGTGATTCCGGGTGGGCGGGCACCGGAGTACCTGCGCCTGAATGAGCAGGTGTTGCAACTGGTCAAGGCCATCGATCAGGCGGGCAAGCCGATTGCGGCCGTCTGCCACGGCGCCCAACTGCTCGCCGCTGCGGGCGTACTGTCAGGCCGCGAGTGCAGCGCCTATCCGGCGTGTGCACCGGAAGTGCGCTTGGCGGGTGGTCAGTATGTCGACATCGAAGTGACTCAGGCCCATGTTCAGGGCAACCTGGCCACGGCGCCTGCGTGGCCGGCACACCCGGCGTGGCTGGCCGGTTTCCTGGGCTTGCTCGGCACCCGGATCACACTCTGAAGGAGGCGGTATGTGCGAGCTCTACGTGAGGGCCGATCCCATTCTGTATGAGTCGCGCAGCCGCTCTTTGCGCATTCGCGGGGTCGTGACCACGGTGCGGCTTGAGAACCAGTGTTGGGATGTGTTGCAGGAGATCGCCGAGGTCGATGGAATGACCGTCAACCAGTTGATCACGAAGTTGTATGAAGAAGTGATGGCCTACCGCGGTGAGGTCGTGAATTTCGCCTCGTTCCTGCGGGTGAGCTGCATTCGTTACCTGAGCCAGCGTCAGGTAGCGCAGCCGGTGTCGTTGCGCGTCGTGGGATAAAACGCTGCGGCGATGAGACCCGGCTGGGCCTCATCGCCGTGCAGCTTACTTCACTTCTACTGCCAGGCTCTCGGCGATCTTGTGTTGCCAGATCGCTGGACCGGTGATGTGAACCGACTCACCTTTGCTGTCGACCGCAACGGTAACAGGCATGTCTTTGACCTCGAACTCGTAGATCGCTTCCATGCCCAGTTCGGCGAAGGCCAGCACCTTGGACTTCTTGATCGCCTGGGCGACCAGGTAAGCCGCGCCACCGACCGCCATCAGGTAGACAGCCTTGTTGTCCTTGATCGCCTCGATTGCAGTCGGGCCGCGCTCGGACTTGCCGATCATGCCCAACAGGCCGGTTTGCTCAAGGATCTGACGGGTGAACTTGTCCATCCGCGTCGCGGTGGTCGGGCCGGCTGGGCCAACGACTTCGTCACCAACCGGGTCGACTGGGCCTACGTAGTAGATGAAACGGCCCTTGAGGTCTACTGGCAGAGCCTCACCCTTGTTCAGCATCTCGACCATGCGCTTGTGCGCAGCGTCGCGACCGGTGAGCATCTTGCCGTTGAGCAGGATGGTTTCGCCCGGCTTCCAGCTTTGAACGTCTGCCGGGGTCAGGGTGTCGAGGTCGACACGGCGAGCCGATGGGCCGGCTTCCCAGACGATTTCCGGGTAGGCGTCCAGCGACGGCGCTTCCAGCTCTGCCGGGCCCAAGCCGTCGAGCACGAAGTGCGCGTGACGGGTTGCGGCGCAGTTCGGGATCATGCACACCGGCAGCGACGCGGCGTGGGTCGGGTAATCCATGATCTTGACATCGAGTACAGTGGTCAGGCCGCCCAGGCCCTGGGCACCGATGCCCAGTTGGTTGACCTTCTCGAACAGTTCCAGGCGCAGTTCCTCGATACGGTTCTGCGGGCCGCGGGCTTTGAGCTCATGGATGTCGATGGACTCCATCAGTACTTCCTTGGCCATGACCGCAGCTTTCTCGGCGGTACCGCCGATGCCAATGCCGAGCATGCCAGGTGGGCACCAGCCAGCACCCATGGTCGGAACGGTCTTCAGCACCCAGTCAACGATCGAGTCGGACGGGTTGAGCATGGCCATCTTCGATTTGTTCTCGGAGCCGCCGCCCTTGGCTGCCACATCCACTTCCACGGTGTTGCCTGGAACGATGGAGTAGTGAATCACCGCCGGGGTGTTGTCCTTGGTGTTCTTGCGAGCGCCAGCCGGGTCGGCCAGGATCGAAGCACGCAGGACGTTCTCCGGCAGGTTGTAGGCGCGACGGACGCCTTCGTTGATCATGTCGTCCAGGCTCATGGTGGCGCCATCCCAGCGCACGTCCATACCGACGCGCACAAATACGGTGACGATGCCGGTGTCCTGGCAAATTGGCCGGTGACCTGTGGCGCACATGCGCGAGTTGATCAGGATCTGGGCGATGGAGTCACGGGCTGCCGGCGACTCTTCGCGCAGGTAGGCCTCGTGCATCGCCTGGATGAAGTCCACGGGGTGGTAATAGGAAATGAACTGCAGGGCGTCGGCAACGCTCTGAATCAGGTCGTCTTGCTTGATCACGGTCATGCAGCGCGCTCCTCTTAAAGACGGGAACATTCAATAAGGAGTTTCGACGCAAACGGGCTGTCGAAACGACTTTCAAGGCGCGCCGACTGGAGCTGGCGACGCAAAAAAGGCGCCGCAGTATAGCGTGCATCGGCAGTCGATACACGTTTGTGTCGTGCAACAAAGGTCGGCAGCAGACAGGCATCGATTTTGCGTGGTACGTCAGTGCAAACATGGCAATTGTTGTGTTCAGCGCCTAAAGTGGCACCTAGCCATCTTTCAACTTGTCGCCATCAATGGCAGCACGGTGAGTCATTTGTGACCGAAACAGCGCTGCAGAAGCTTCTCATCAAGCGTTTCCTTCTGGCTGTCAGCACCTACTCGCTGGTTGTGGTGTTGGCCTGGGTGGCATTTCTGTGTGGTCATTTCCTCGCGCCGCCGGGGTTGTTGGTGGCAGGCAGTGGCCTGATGCTGTTGACCCAAGTGCTGCTGGGCCTGGTTTTTCTCAGCGGGATCAACTTGCGCTTCAAGGACCCTAGCCTTACTGAGCTGCAAATCGTCCTGGCCTTGATCGGGTTGACCTGGTTGTTGGCCCACCTGGGGCAGGCGCGTGGAACCTTTATGGTGGTCTATCCATTGATCCTGATGTTTGGCCTGTTCCATTTGCGTGGTTGTGCATTTGTCCGCTGCGCCGCGCTGGTGTTTGGCTGCTTCCTTGTCCTCAATGGCTGGGAGGGCTTCACCGGCCGGATGGCCAACCCATCGCTTGCGTTGCTGCAAGGCAGTGCGTTGCTCGTGGTACTGGTCTGGTTGTGCCTGTATGCCCGCTATGTACAAGCCTCGCGGCAACGCATACGCAAGCATCGCTTCGCCCTTCAAGCCCATCAGGACACCTTGCGCGGCATGATGCGTCAACTGGAGGCGTTGGTGGCCACTGACGAGCTGACCGGTCTGTTCAATCGCCGACATTTTCTGCGTCTGGCCGAGCAGGAGCTGGGTCGCATGGAGGCGGGTGGCCAACATGGGCTGGCGCTGATCGACCTTGATCATTTCAAGCGTATCAACGATGTGTACGGGCATGCGGTCGGCGACCAGGTCCTTCAGGCATTTGCCCATATTGCCCGGGCGTGTTTGCGTGAAACCGACATTGTGGCGCGTTACGGCGGCGAAGAGTTTGTGTTGCTCCTGCCCCACTGCAGTGCCCAGCAACTGTCGGTGTGTTGCGAGCGCCTGCGCCGAGCCTTTGCCGAGGCTGAGCTGGCAGCAGTCGTGTTGCCAGGCTCGCATTTGAGCTTGTCGGCGGGCATGACCTTGCTCACCAAAGATGATGATCTGGACGCGGCCTTGCACCGCGCCGACCAAGCCCTCTATCGTGCCAAGCATGGCGGTCGCAATCGTTGCCTGCCGGCTTGGGAGTATGCCGATGCCTGAACTGCATGTAGGGGAGCACTGCTGGACTGTGGCGGCCGGTAGCAACTTGCTTGATGCCTTGAATGACGCCGGTATGGCCATCCCCTACAGCTGCCGGGCCGGCAGTTGCCATGCCTGCCTGGTGCGCTGCCTGGAAGGTGTGCCGACCGATACCAATCCTACTGCGCTGGCCGAGGAAAAGCGTCAGGACGGCTGGCGGTTGGCCTGCCAGTGTCGGGTGGACCAGGACCTGCGCATTGCGCGCTTTGATCCTCTTGAGGATGGTGTGCCCGCTGAAATCGTGGCACTCGACTGGCTCGCCCCTGAGGTGTTGCGCCTGCGTGTTGTGCCGCTTAAACCGTTGCGTTACCAAGCCGGCCAGCACCTGGTGTTGTGGACGGCCGCAGGTGTTGCCCGGCCCTACTCGTTGGCGAGCCTGCCGGGCGAAGAGGGCTTTCTGGAGTTTCATATCGACTGTCGTCGGCCTGGGCTGTTTTGCGATGCGGCTCGACAACTGCACGTGGGTGAAATGCTGCGCCTGGGGGAATTGCGTGGCGGGGCGCTGCACTATGACGCCGACTGGCAAGAGCGCCCGCTATGGCTGCTGGCCGCCGGCACGGGCCTGGCGCCGCTCTGGGGCATCTTGCGCGAAGCCTTGCGTCAGGGCCACCGAGGGACGATTCGGCTCTTGCACCTGGCGCCCGACCCGCGCGCGCACTACTTGGCGGCGCCGTTGCAGGCGCTGGCGCGGGAACACCCATTACTGCAGGTGGAATTGATCACCCCAGAGCAGTTACCCGCTGCGCTGGCGGCATTGCGCCCACCGTCACGGCAAACCCTGGCGTTGGTTTGCGGCGCGCCGACCAGCGTGGAGCAGTTCGCCCGTCGACTGTTCCTGGCCGGCGTGCCGCGCAATCAGGTTTTGGCGGATACCTTTACCGACCACGCCTGAAGCCTCCGCTGCGTCCGAACCTGGCAGCTAGCGCGCCTGACCGGCGTGTGCCGATGCCGCCAGCTCCGCCTCACGTTCAGCGATGGCAGCTTCCAGTTCAGGAGAGCGCTTGGCCCACTGTTCGGGTGGCAGGGGTTTTGACCATTCGCTGATTTCGGGGTAAGGCAGGTCGGGGGGGGGAGAGAGCTTCCAGGTTTGCAGCATGAAGGCCAAAGGCGCGCCGAACACGAACAGGGCAAACACCAGCCATAGTGCCTTGTGCATGCGCCCAGTGACGGCATACTCGCGAATGCCATCCACGTAATTACAACATTCGCCCCAGAAGACGTTTCGCCCTTTCAGCCTTGCGCGGGCACCGTCAAAGTCGTTGGCTTCAGGTAGCGCCTGCGGCCCGATTTCCATATAACTGCGCATGCACTCCCACAAGGCCATCGCCGTGGTACCGCCGCCACAGTTAAAACCCAGGCTGAAGTGCTGGTTGCCTTCCTGTGCATCGTGATCGGGGTTATCAAAGCCGATGAACAACAGCCCCATTTCCATTCGGCCCCCTTGGCTGACGGTCGAATGCTGGACGGCTGCTGCGGTCACCGACTCCCACGGCACAATCCAATATTCGCCGTCTTCGCGAGGGACGCAGACCTCGCGGCGCTGGCGGTTGAAGCGCAAGGGCAAGGGGACTGGGCGGAACAGGCCGTGGATCAAGATAAATGATGGAACACCAACGATGAGTCCTGCTCCAATAGCGAAGATGTACCAGAGGTCATCATCCCAAGAGTAATACCCCATAATCAGAAACATCATCGCAAGGGGCCATATGACCATCACCCCTGATCCAATGCTGTAGCTCCCAATATCGAGAAACACCTCATTCTTGCGCCAGATGGTGTTGAGCACATCTGCCGGTGGTTCACCCGTCGGGATCGGCAGGGGGGCCAGGTAATCACGTTGTGAGAACAAGCGTTTTTGGGTTGTACCGGCTGCTGGTCTACTCATGCCGTTCCCGGCTCGACGCAGATGCCAACTTCGCCGCCAGCTCAGCCTCACGCTCAGCAATGGCTGCTTCCAGTTCAGGTGAGCGCTTGGCCCACTGTTTGGGAGGCAAGGGCTTTGACCATTCGCTGATTTCGGGGTACGGCAGGTTGGGGGGTGGAGAGAGCTTCCAGCGTTCCAACACATCAATCAGCAGTGTGTTGAAAATAAACAGGCCGAAAAAACCTTCCCACAGCAGCGTCAAGAACCAGCCCTTGTGCTGTGCGGCCTCAAAACAGTCGTCAATGTATGTTGCCAGGATGCCCTTGGGGCGATGAAACCGAGCGGTACGGTCAACAACTGCATGTGGCCCGACCTCCATGTAACTGCGTATGCACTCCCACAAGGCCATCGCCGTGGTGCCGCCACCGCAGTTGAAACCCAGACTGAAATGCTGGTTGTCTTCCTGTGCATCGGGGGCGGGGTTATCAAAACCGATGATCAACAGCCCCATCTCCAACCGCCCCCCTTGGCTAACGGTCGAATGCTGGACGGCCGCAGCGGTGACCGACTCCCACGGCACAATCCAGTACTCACCGTCTTCGCGAGGGACGCAGACTTCGCGGCGTTGGCGATTGAAACGTAACGGCAGGGGAACTGGACGGAACAGGCCGTGGATCATGATCAGTGCGGGGATACCCGTAATAATGCCTCCACCAATCAGTGTGAACAGACTACCCTCTGGCGAAATATTCCTAAAACCGTAAGCCAATCCCAGAAACATCATCACAAGGGGCCACAACACCATCACCCCCGCCCCTATGCTGTAGCTCCCAATATCGAGAAACACCTCATTCTTGCGCCAGATGGTGTTGAGCACATCCGCCGGTGGTTCACCCGTCGGGATCGGCAGGGGCGCCAAGTAGTCACGTTGTGAGAACAGGCGTTTTTTGGTTGTACCGGCTGCAGGTCTACTCATCATTTCCCCGGCTCAAGGCAGGCGTCGACTTCGCCGCCAGTTCAGCCTCACGCTCAGCGATGGCTGCTTCCAGTTCAGGTGAGCGCTTGGCCCACTGTTCGGGTGGCAAGGGCTTTGACCATTCGCTGATCTCGGGGTACGGCAGGTCCGGTGGGGGTGAGAGCTTCCAGCGTTCCAACACATCAATCAGCAGTGTGTTGAAAATAAACAGGCCGAAAAAACCCTCCCACAGCAGCGTCAAGAACCAGCCCTTGCGCTGTGCGGCCTCAAAACAGTCGTCGATGTATGTTGCCAGGATGCCCTTGGGGCGATGAAACCGAGCGGTACGGTCAACAACGGCCTGCGGCCCGACTTCCATATAACTGCGCATGCACTCCCACAAGGCCATCGCCGTGGTACCACCGCCGCAGTTGAAACCCAGGCTGAAATGCTGGTTGCCTTCCTGTGCATTTGGATCGGGGTTGTCAAAGCCGATGAGTAACAGCCCCATTTCCATTCGGCCCCCTTGGCTGACGGTCGAATGCTGGATGGCCGCTGCAGTCACCGATTCCCACGGCACAATCCAGTACTCACCGTCTTCGCGGGGAACGCAGACCTCTCGGCGCTGGCGGTTGAAGCGCAATGGCAAGGGGACTGGGCGGAACAGGCTTTGGATGAGAATTAGTGCCGGGATACCCGTTATAACCCCTCCTATAGAAAGAGTCAGCACACTACCTTCCGGCGAGATGTTTCTAAAACCGTAAGCCAAACCCAGAAACATCATCACGAGAGGCCACAGCACCATCACCCCCGAGCCTATGCTGTAGCTCCCAATATCGAGAAACACCTCATTTTTGCGCCAGATGGTGTTGAGCACATCCGCCGGCTGTTCACCGGTCGGGATCGGTAGAGGTGCCAGGTAATCACTTTTTGAGAACAAGCGTTTCCTGGTCGTACCAGCAGCAGGTCTACTCATTTTCGCCACGTCGGCTGCAGGTAGCGCGAGCATTGCTGCTGGTCACTCAACAGGTAATGCCGGGCACTGTCCAAACCGGGAGTAGGATCGTCACGCAGGGCGATGACGCCATCTTTGTGGGTGATGGTAAAGGCCATGCCCCGTTCGCCGCCGACAAAGGCGCCCTCGCCGAGCAGCGAGATCAGTGGTGTCCGGTAGTACACGCGCAGCGAAACACTGGCGGGGTTTGAACTGAGGTTGTTCGACAGCCGAAACTCACCGTGCAAACGCAGGCCTTGCCCCTCTTGGTGGGGTATCCAACTGCAGCGGCTTTCCGCCAGCCAGTATTTACCGACATCGCACCATAAGCGCGGCGGTGCCACGGTGCTGAGTGGGTTCATCTCCAGTTGCATATCCCAGGTATCACGATCGATCGGGTCACCGATCATGGCCAGCGCCAGGTAGGTACTGTGGGGCTCCGCACCCGGCAGGTCGAGGGTCAGGCTTCTGATGACCGAGAGGCTGCGTTTAATGTGGGGATGAGCTGAATAGGTCAGCGTGTTGAGCACCTCAACACTGACCTTCGGCGCATACAGGATACGGTACAACTGGGCGAGTTCCTGCTGCTGCGCCTCGGGCGAAACGGGCCCCAGGTCGCGCGCCCGTTGTTTGGACCAGCAGCAGTTGGCGAGAAAAGTCTGCAAGGGCTTTTGCTGGAAAAACCAGGCGATCAGGTACAGCACACCCAGCCCGGCGATCAGGATCGTGATAGGCCCCATCCATAACAGATAGCCTGTAATCGCGGCGTCGATGGTCATGACACCAGCGATAGCCTTGGCGGTATAGGCCACGCCTAGTAGCGCTTGGGCACTAAAAGCAGCCACCTGTCCAGCGACTACAGAGTGACGCATCACCAACCATGGATCGATAGAAGTGTGAGCGCCCTCTAATTGCTTTTGTATTGATAGAAATTCCATCCCCGAGGCAACAGCTGAAAATCCACCAATAACACCACCAAAGAGCGTCAGCGCTGGCGCAGCAGATAAGCGAAAAGTGAACTCCTTAACCCCCAACCCCTTCCGAATCTGCATATCTACCACCGCCGTCAACGCCGCCCCGGCATACAGCGTCGCGGAAATCGTGTCGTTGATCCGCTGATTGTCCATCCCCTCCAGCGCACTGGCCTGGCTCAGGTGGCTATTGGCATTCCAGCTGTTGAGCAAGAGCACCATCAGGGCGATCAAGCCGCCGCTGTTTTGCACCACCTTGCTGTTGAAGATGCCCGCCGGTTGCCCCAGGC
>NZ_MBPN01000086.1 GCF_001695625.1 Pseudomonas defluvii | reverse complement strand
CGTATCGACCAGCAGGTGAAAATTCGCGGTTTCCGCATCGAGCTGGGGGAAATCGAAGCGCAGTTGCAAAGCCACCCCCAGGTCAACGAAGCGGCGGTGCTGGTCAAGGAAGGGGCCGGTGGCCCCCGGCTGGTGGGCTATGTCGCCAGCCCGGACCCGGCGATTCAGGATGAGCTCAAGGCCCACCTGCATGAACGGCTGCCGGAATACATGGTCCCGGCACAGATCGTGGTGTTGGCGAGCTTGCCGCTGACCGCCAACGGCAAGCTCGACCGTCGCGCGCTACCCGAGCCGGACGCTGCTGCAGGCCGCGAGTACCGGGCGCCGCAGACCGATACCGAACAGGCTGTTGCCCGTATCTGGGCGCAGGTGCTGGAGGTAGAGCGTGTGGGCCTTGACGACAACTTCTTCGACCTCGGAGGCCATTCGCTGTTGGCATTGACCTTGACCGCTGCACTGCAAGACCGACTGGGCCTGAAGGTCCGGCTCGATCAACTGATGCAGTACCCGCGTTTGAGTGAGCTGTTGCAACGGGTGCAAGGGCCATCTGCCGAGGTGTCACCGCGTGTGCCTCTCAATCAGGCCAGCGCAGGAGCCCCTCGGCTGTTTTGCGTACACCCTGGCGGCGGCACGCTGTTTGGTTACTACCCCTTGGCGCGTGCATTGGAAGCGACCTGGCAGGTTGATGGTTTGTTGTGCCGCAGTTTTGTAGAGCCGACCTGGCGCGACAGCTCTCTGGAGCAGATGGCCCACGACTATGTACAGGCGATTCGCCGGGTTCAACCGCAGGGGCCGTATCACCTGCTGGGCTGGTCCCTGGGAGGCGCCCTCGCGGTGGAGATGGCGCGGTTGCTGCGTGAGGCCGGTGAACCGGTAGCCTTCCTCGGATTGGTCGACCCGTTCGTTCCTGGCGTGGGTGCTGCGACGGGTGAGGCGCAGCACGCCGACCTGGACAGCGGTTTTGCCCGTTATCTGGTGGAGTTGTTCGGCGATGTGCCGCTGGCCGCTGTCCAGGCTCGTATCGCTGAGGCGCGACGGGAGGGCTGCAGCGATGCCGAGTTGATCGAGGGCGTACTGGCCTGGGCGGTCGCACAATCACGTGGCGATGCGCCGCGTATCGAGCAGGGGGATATCGCTCAAGGTTTCGCCGTGATGCGCCACCTCAATGGTCTGACGGCTAACTGCACATTGAAGCCTTGCGATGTGGCACCGCAGTGCTGGTGGTCAAGCGAAGTGGCAGAGGTTTCCATGGCTGCGCAGACCGCATTGGAGCGGGGGATTGGCGTGCAGGCGCAAAGCAGGCAGGAGATCGAGGGCAGTCATGCCGGAATCGTCCGGGAGCCAGCGTTCCTGCGCAGCCTGGCTGAGGCGTTGCCTGGCGCCTGAATGGTTTGAGCGCAACTTAACCACGTGCCTGGATGGGTCCATGCACGTGGTTTTGGCTTCATGAGCGCACAGGCGGATTCGCCTCGAACGCGGCGTAGTAACACCTTGTCATTAATTGCTAATGATAATGGTTTGTAATAGCATTATTCGCGATCGGACTCACCCCTTCTTATTGACCTGAAGGTGTTTCGCTTTGACGACTCATGGAACGAACAACAACCCGGAGCTACTGATGGCTTTTCTGGACAATCGCCAGGCATTGATCGACAGAGCCAACGCCATACTGGGCTGTCGTTATCAGGCAGAAGATGTTGCTCAGGATATCTACCTCAAATTGTGTGAACAGCCTGTTTGTCTGCCTGTGGCCCATCCGCTGGGTTATCTCTACCGGATGGTGCGCAACCTGTCCATCGACCGCCTGCGGCGTCAGCACTGGGAGAACTGCCACAGTGTTGGGGAAGAGCAGGCGTATGTCCTGTTGTGTTCAAAACCCTCGCCGGAGGCTGCCGTTATCCATCGGGCAATGCTTGAGCAGGTGCACCGCGCCTTGTTGGAATTGCCCGAGCGCACCCGGCGCATTTTTGAAATGACTCAACTGCAAGGGCATACCCAGCGCGAAGCCGCACGCCGTGAGGACGCCTCGCCGACCCTGATCAATTTTCTCCTGCGTGATGCCCTGCGTCATTGTCGCCAGCGACTGGGCGTTGTGCCTGCAAACCGGGCACAGTAATGCCTTTTGAAATGACTTTTGGCCCGCCTCTTACACGGATGTACAGCTCTTGATCGATGTATTGGCCCCTCTGTTTTGTGGAGAACTGGCGGTATACGCCGAAGGCCTGAGCCTGAGTGCCGGCGACCAGCCGGTGGTGTCAGGGCGGCGCTTTGTTGAAGCCGAGCAGCTTGAACAGTGCCTGGACCTGTATGCCGTGGGGTATCCCGGTGCCGACCGGCGCGCCTTGGCCTCCTTATGGTCCAAGGACTATTTCCTGACCGTGCTGCCTGCAGTGGTTGCGTCAAGCCTGGTGCTGGGGTGGCACTTGCCCGTCACGCTGGACGACATCGAGGTGGTCATCGATGCGCAAGGGCTGCCTGCCCGCCTGGTATTGCCGAACCCTGGTGAGCGGGTAGCGCCTGATGATGCCTGGCAGCGATTTGCACCCTTGATAGAGGGCAACCTGGAGCCTTTCATCGATGCACTGGCACGCGTGGTCAAGCTGTCGCCCCGGGTGCTATGGAGCAACGCCGGCAACTATGTGGAGAGTATTGTCGGTGTGTTGGCCGAGCGTGGCTTTCCGACCGACACCCTGGCCCATGGCGAGGCGCTGATCAGGGTTCGCGAGTGGCCGCACGGCAAGCGCAACCGGCTGTTCGAACCGGTGCGCTATGTGCAGATGCCAGGGCCACAAGGCCCGCTGCAGATCCGCCAGCGCCGCCAGTGTTGCCTGCGTGACGGGCTACCCGGTTATGAATGCTGTAGCGATTGCCCGCTGATCAGCGATGAGCTGTTGTTGCGCTATGCCTTGGCTGAGCGCGGCCTGAGCGTCGAATGAGCCGGCGGCTCAGCGCCGCCACAACTGCAGCATCAGGTAAGGCCCCGCGATCAGCGCCGCCAGCAAACCGGCGGGCATCTGGTAAGGGTAGAGCACATTGCGCCCCAGCCAGTCTGCCGCGACCATCACCAAGGCCCCCAGCAGAATGGCGCCCATCAGTTGTGCCCGTGCCCGTACCAGCCCGAGCATACGGGTCAAGTGCGGAGCCAGCAGGCCAATGAAGCTCAAGGGGCCAATGACCACCGTGGCGCAGGCTGTCATCAACGCACTCAAGCCCAGTAATGCCAGGCGGCTACCACGAAGGCTGACACCGAAGCCTCGGGTTGCGGCCTCACCCAGTGGCAGAATGTCCAGCCAGCGATGAAGCATCAGGCACAGCCCGCCAAACAGCATCAACATCCCCCCAAGCAGCCACGCTGTCTGCTCATTGGCGCGGTAGGTGGAGCCTGCCATCCAGTTGAGCATGTGTTGTGCGCGTGAGTCGCCGTTAGCCAGGAGTATTTGCAGCAGGGCATCGAACAACGCGCCGACGGCGATGCCCACCAGCAACAGTTGGGTTGGCGAGAAGTTGTCACGTCGGCTCAAGGCCAGCAACGCGGCGAAGGTGAGCACGGCGCCTGCGGTACTGGCCCCGACCAGCGTACCGTTGCTGGCAGCGGGCAGTGCGATCAAGGCTAGCAACATGCCCATGGCTGCCCCTGAACTGATGCCGAGCAGTTCCGGGCTTGCCAGTGGGTTGCCGGTGAGGCGTTGGATCAGGCAACCCGCCAGCGCCAGCAAGGCTCCGCAGCCCAGTGCGGCGAACACCCGTGGCGTGCGCCATTCCAGCAACGCCTGAAGCATCGGGCTGTGGCTCCAGGTCCAGCCTTGCGGGCCATCGCCCACGGCCAGCGCTACCATCACCGTGGCGACCAGCAACAGCGCCAGGCCCGACAACAGTACGCGGTTTGAATACCGGGGGCGGCTGCTGTGGGCGCTTGAGTGCGGCGTATCGCCGCGCAAGCGCAAGCCTTGTACCAGCCAGATCAACAGTGGGGCACCCACCAGCGCCGTCGCTGCGCCGGTGGGCAGGAAGCCGCTGTCAAAGCCTTCCAGGCTTTGCACCAACAGATCGGTGAGCCATAGCAGCAGCGCACCGAGCACCGGTGACCACAACAGTCGATCCTTCAGCCGGCGCGCACCGAGCATGCTGCACAGGCTGGGGGCTGTAAGGCCAATAAAACCGATCATGCCGACGCTGGCCACCACGCAGCCGCTGAGCCACAGGGCCAACACCAAGGCAATCACACGGCTGCCATTGAGTGAAAGGCCCAGTGCGCGGGCGCCGGAATCTTCCAGGCCAAGCAGGGTCAGCGGACGAATCAGCAGCAGCACACCCAGGGCCGGCAGCAGCCGTGGCAGCAAAAACGCTACTTGCTGCCAGTCCTGTTGCACGAGTGAGCCGGCACCCCAGATGAACAGCGGCCCCAGCTCCTGGCCGTGGATGATCATCAACCCGGCATTGACCGCACCGAAGTACAAAGACACAAGAATGCCGCCCAAGATCAGTGCCAACGGGCTGAAGGCTCTGCGCCAGGCCAGGGCGAACACCAGCAGCAGCGCCACCGCGCCACCGGCCAGCGCCAGCCATTCGCGGCCATGGACGAGCAGCCCGGGTGCCCACAGGGTGGCCATGCTCAACGCCAGTTGCGCGCCTGAAGCAATGCCAAGGGTGGCAGGCTCGGCCAATGGGTTGCGTAACGCTTGCTGCAGTATGCAGCCGGTCAGCGCCAGGGTCGCGCCACACAACCAGGCCATGGCCATTCGCGGCAGCCAACTGTAATGCACCAGCAGTTGATCGAGTTGTTCTGTCTGGGGGGCGCTGACGGCTTGCCACCACAGGCCAGGGGGCAGGTGCGTGGCAAGGTTGCCGGTTGCCAGGGCCAATGCTGCGAGTAGCATCAGGGTCAGTAGCGGTGCGGGGTGGCGATTGATGTAACGCAGGATCATGGCTGGGCGCTCGGGGCAAAACGCTGCTTTAGCAGCAGGGCGAGGCGCTCGGCGCTGCTGATGCCGCCGTAGGGCCATACGGCAGGAAGGCTGTCTACGCGCTGCTCACGCACGGCGCTCAGGGCTTTCCAGATGGGGTTGCGATTCAGCGCAGCGGCGTCCGGCAACGGCTCGAACAGGACCAGGCGTGCATCGGACGGGGTGGCAAGTGCCGCCAAGGTAATGGTCGCAAACCCCCAGGAACTGGTGGGGCCGTGCCAGGCGTTACGTAAACCGAGCTCATCGAGCACCGCCTGGTAAAGGCCTTGCCCACCGTTGACGCGCAAGTGCCGCTCATCAAGAAAGGTGACCAGGTACAAGGGTTCCAGGGCTTGCCCGGCCAGCGCGGCCCGGGCTGCGGCGAAGTGATTGTCGACTCGCTTGAGCAGGGCATCCGCCTGCGCTTGGTGATCGAGCATGCGCCCAAGCAGCGTTGTGATCTGCCGCGAGCGTTGCAACGGCTGGCCACTGTCATCGAACGTGGCCAGGAGCATGGTCGGCGCCACCGCGTTCAACAGCGGCAGGATCGAGGCGTACTCGGGTGTTGCCAGGATCAGGTCCGGGCGCAACTGGCTCATGGCTTCCAGATTAGGCTCGCGACGAGCCCCCACATCGGCCACGCTGGTCGGTAACGCCGGGGTCGATACCCAGCGACGATAACCGTCTGGTTCGCCGACCCCTACGGGAGTGACGCCGATGGCCAGCAGTTGCTCCACAAGCCCCCAGTCGAGCACGATGACCCGGCGTGGTGGTTGCTTGAAGGTGACGGGACCAAAATCATCGTTCCAGGTCACAGGCTGTGCGAAGGCGGCAGGTAGCAACACAGAGAGCACAATCGTTAGAGCGGCACGCAGCGCGATGGCAGGCAACAGGATGCTCTCCGGGTCAGTAGACGAAGCTGATGGGTGAGCCGCCTTGAGGGTGGGGCAGCACGCCCATGGCGATGCCGTAGATGTTTTCCAGGGTGTCGCTGCGCATGAGTTCGGCAGGGCTGCCTTCAGCCATCAGGCGCCCCTGATGCAGGGCGAGCAGATGGTCGCAATAGCGTGCAGCCATGTTGACGTCGTGGAGCACCACCAGCACGCCAAGCCCTAACTGAACGCTCAGGTTCTTGACCAGCGCGAGCACTTCCACCTGATGGGCGATATCCAGGGCCGAGGTGGGTTCATCCAGGAGCAGGTAGCGGCTGTTTTGCGCAAGCAGCATCGCCAGCCAGACACGTTGACGTTCGCCGCCGGACAAATGGTCGACCATGCGCTCGGCAAAGACGAGCGTGTGGGTGAGCTCCAGGGCGCGTTGTACCTGCTCGCGATCCTCTTTGCCAAAACGCCCCAGGGCGCCGTGCCACGGGTAGCGGCCAAGGCTGACGAGTTCTCGCACGGTGAGGTTGTCGGCAGGTGGCAGTTGCTGCGGCAGGTAAGCGACCTGTCGCGCGAATTCACGGTTCTGCCAGCCTGACAGGGGTTTGCCGTCCAGCGTGATCTGCCCTTCGGCTGGCAGTTGCTGACGGGCCAGCAGCTTGATCAATGTCGACTTCCCCGAGCCGTTATGCCCGATCAGGCCGACCATGCGGCCGTGGGGGATTCTCAGGTTCAGCGGGTGCAGCAGGGTTCGTCCGGGAACACTGAAGCTGACCGATTGCAGTTCAAACATCGTGTTTTCGCAATAGCCCCGGCAGTCAGGGCGCGTGAAGTAGGGCTGCTGAAAGTAACACTAATGGTAATGCTTATCAATTATTTGTCTTTTCATCGAGCACCTGCTCGTGAGGAGTCGCCGCGACCACAGCCCTGACGCAGGGCGCAGAAAGAGGCGGAACTGGCCGCTGGATAATCGTCAGCTATGCTCTTGTACGAATGATTTCCTACCCCTGGCTACAAGGACGTGCACATGAACGCAGAACAGGACAGTCGGGTCATAACCGGTATTATCCGTGCCTATGGCGGCTCATCCTACAAGATGACCAGAACCTATACCCCGGCAGTAACAAGCGCTGGCCTCTATATTCTCTATTTCGTCACGTCGACCGCGGACGGCGCGTGCTTCCCGGTCTATTGCGGCTATACATCCCGCACGCTGGAGACTCGCCTCAAGGAGCACAGTCAGCCCGGTGGCCAGATCAGCAAAATGAGGACGCCTGGCGGGATAGTGACCACCACCGGGGTTCCGATCGCCACGACCGACGGCGAGGTTTATGTCGGGTTTATTGGATGCACCGGCATGCTGGCGAAACTGATAGAAAGCAGCTTTCTGTTCAACTATGACTTTGTGCTCAATGCTTCTGAAAATGGTCAGCGAAGGGCGCTCGATGTTACTGAGGTTCAAGAGTCCAGTTGGGCCGCGCTTGACGACACCCATACCGCCAGGGAGCAAATACACGCGTGGAATGACGCAGTAGAAAGCACCGTCAACGAAGCGATAGACGATGCCAGGCAACTGAGCTTGTATCTGGAGCAGTTTCGAGGGTTTGTCTAGCATTGGCGCCACAAACACCTCGCTATGGCACAGCGGTGGGTACTGGTCGGGCTGCGCATGAGCAGCCTGCAGCCGGTGACGGGCTCGCACAGATCGAAGAGGGGCACCGGCTGTGCCTCTCTCTTCGCTACGAGGATGCCGAGGTCTGTTTCAGGGCTGTTGCGAAACAGCAGCCAGACTGGCCTATGGCTCATAACAACCTGGGCTGGGTTCTGCAGGCGCAGGGCAGGAATGAAGAAGCTTTGGCCAGCTACAAGACGGCTTTGCAACGTGACCCCGGGTTTGAACTGGCGCGTGCGAACCTTGCCTACCTGCTCGCCCATTTGTATGTCCACATTGGCAAGTTCGACGAAGCAAGGGCAATGTGGCGGGTGCTGGTCGAGCGCTACCCGCATGACCCGGAAATACTGGACAACCTGATCAGCACGGCATTGAAGGCCAACGATCTCGTCGATGCTGGCTACTGGGCGACCCGGTATGCCGCAGTCACCCGGGCCAGTGTTTATCACCCGATGCCAGCCTATCCGCCCTTGGTAACGATACCCGAGCCAAGGTTATCGAAGGGCAAGCTGCAGCATGACCTCGAACAGTACCGGTATTTGCGCAGTCACGGCCTGCTGGGCGAGGTCTTCGATGGCATCATCGACTGCTATGGCCAGGCGGTTCAGTGTTTTGACGAAAACGACGCTGCGTTGAGGCTGCGCGTGGGTGACGCTGTGCACATGAAGAGCACTTACGGGCGCATCGTTCATCATTATCCGGCGGCGAGGCTGCCTGAAAACGCGTTGTCGCGCACTGGGGTAAACCTGGACGCTGAGAAGGCCTATCTGGCAAGCACGCTGGGTATCGTTGTAATCGATGATTTCCTGACGCCGAAAGCACTTTCGGAGTTGCAGACGTTCTGCCTGGAATCCACCGTCTGGCATGCCAACAGGTATGCCTATGACCGCCTGGGCGCGTTCTTCAGGGACGGCTTCAATTGCCCGTTGTTGTTGCAGATTGCCGAAGAGATCCAGCAGGCATTCCCGAATGTGATTGGTCGCCGGCATCCGCTGTTGCAGATGTGGGGGTTCAAGTACCGGCATGACCAACCTGCAACGCACCCTCATGCGGATTTTGCAGCGGTGAACGTGAACTTCTGGATTACGCCAGATGAGGCGAATCTGGACCAGGCGTCTGGTGGGCTGCTGATCTATGATGTGGAAGCACCAATGGATTGGGATTTCGAGGCCTACAACCGACAAGGGGACAGGATCTCGGCCTTTTTGAGAGACGCAGGTGCGAAGCCTGTTGTCATACCGTATCGCTGCAACCGGGCAATCATCTTCAACTCGGACCTGTTTCATGCGACGGCGCCGATCAGATTCCGACCGGGTTATGCTGACAAAAGAGTCAACATAACCTTGCTCTATGGCGAGCGGGAACGCTCAGGCACAGAATGACCGCGCAGGCTCCCGATCAGCCCACTCGGGTGTTTGCCAGACAGCCGCCCGATTATCTGCAACGGCTGCCTGGTGGCTGTGTACTAGCTGGGTTGGGTAACGATATGTACCTCTAGTGTCCCGTGGTTATCCTTCAGCCCAGCGCCATAGATCCCATTGACGTCATCATTGATACACAGGTGCATCTGCCCGGACTGCCCGACCGGTGCCTGGCCCAGGGTGCCTACCAGGAAAGGCGCATTGTCGCCAATCCTGGCGACCAACGCACCTTCCGGTGCACCGGGCAGGGTATACCCGGGTTTGGCGATGAATGCGCGGTTGCCAGCGGGGCCCACCATGCCGGTTGCGGGGTTGGCGGTCCATGAGCCCTGTGCGCTGATTTGTGTGTCCTGGCGACCTGTGACATGCAACCCGGTGGCTTGCCAGGGCTGATTGGATTGCACCGAGACTGTGATGGGGTAAAGCACATTCACCGCATCGGCTGCGGTGTTCGCATCGAACCCGGCGCCGGTCAGGGCGCTTAACATCACTGCTGCCGGCGTGTCTGGAAAAACCTCGGCGGCAAGTATGACGTTGCCGATGTCGAGGGCCGACAGTGCGGGGTAGCTTTCATGCAGGATCATGGCCAGTTCTGCGGGACTCAGTGGCGCGAATACCTGGGTCAGGGCGCGTGCGACGGCTTCACTGCTGGCGATGATCGCCTCATGGGGCACTACCAACGCAACCGAACCGTCGCCCGCCGATGCTTGCGACAGCAGGGCATTCACCGCCTGAAGCGGGCTCATGCCTTGCTGCTTCAAGGGGGCCAAGAGGCTGACTATGTCTTGTACGTCCATCATCATGGTGACGCTCCTTTGTAGTGATAATGCAGGTCGTGCGTTTGTACAGGGCGGTCGAATGCCACCCGACCTTGGGGCGATCAGCACACTTTGCGTGACCGCATGCTCTTTGCCTCAGTGATAAGCACTCACTAGCGCGACGGACATCTCCAGTGGCGACAGGGCAGGGAAGGCCGCCTTCAATCCGCTTGACGTGTCATCGGCCAGATACCCGGCTTGCGCCATGGCGCTTGCCATCTCCTTGGCGGTCAGGACAGGGTACGCCTTGATCAGGGCCTGAGCGCAATCTGCGCCAGGGGCTCCCTGACGGCGCATATCCCGCGCGATTTGAACCGGGTCCGGATAGGCCTGGGTCAACGCCGCTGCCAACGCAGCCGGCGGTGTGTCTGGCCAGGCGCTGAGCAGTCCTTTGCTGGTGTCGGCGGCTGCATAACCGGCCTGGGCCATGGCGCTGGCCAGGGTGTCCAGGCTCAGGTTCGGGAACGCGTCTAGCAGCAATTGGCCGCATCGCCCCCCCTCGACTGCTTCGGCGATAAGGGCCTTGGCCATGTCGGCGGCGCTCGAAAACGCTGTGATCGTAACGTTTACCGCGTTCGAAGGTGCCCCGGCAATGACATTCAACTGACCCGCAACGGGTAGCGCCTGCACGGCCAATTGGTAGACGAGCGACTTTCCAGGGGCACCCTTGAGCGTCAGTAACGCAATCAGGTTGTCGCCCTGGGTGCTCGCGTTCAGCAGGCTGACCTGAAGGGCGCTGTCTGCGTCGGTGATCAGCGCTTGATAGCCGGAGGCACCGGTGACTGGCTGCCAACGAAGGGTCGCGGTGACGCCTGTGCTTGTTGCCTGAAGGTTCTCCGGCGTGCCGAGGCGAGTCAGCACCAGAGCCTCGGTCGGCAGGCTGGGCACCGTGGCAGAGTTGCCGTGGGCGACAAGGGTGAAGCTGAAGTCGCCAGCCGGCGCGACCGCATCGAACAACACATTGCAGCGAGTGGGCGGCGCCTGCCCCGGCGTCGTCGGCTGGAGCGTTTGATCCGGCGTCCAGGTGCTGCCTGCATGGGTACTGGAAAGCACGTATGACAGGGCATTCTGCACAGCCGTCCAGCTCAAGGTTACGCCAGTGTTCGGGGGCGTGAGGCTGTCGTCGGGATGAGCGGCCAGGTCCGCGGGTGTCGGCAGGCGCTGAAACGGCGCCTCAACCCAGGCGCTGGCGGATGACGCATTGGTGCCCTGCACCTGGGCCTTGTACGTGCCGGTAGGCCAACTGGAGGCGAACTCGAAAGTGGTCTGGCGTGCCTCGATGGCCAGCCCGGGCTGGTCAAGCAGAACTTTTGCGGCACTGTCGAGCAGTTGTGCATGATAGCCACTGTTACCCTGGCCTCCGCCCCACGTCAGTGTCACCACCGTGTTGTTGATATTGACGGCGGGATGGGTAGGAGCACTCTGAGTGCCAGTGCCAGTGCCAGTGCCAGTGCCAGTGCCAGTGCCAGTGCCAGTGCCAGTGCCAGTGCCAGTGCCAGTGCCAGTGCCAGTGCCGTTCAGGATCGCCACGACAGCCGTTACCGTACCGGCTACGGCGGCGGCAGCACCCGCCGCACCGGCGGCAGCGGCTTCGGCAGCCGCCAGTGCCGCCGCTGCGGTGCTCGCTACTGCGTCGGCGGCCGCACCTTCGATCAGATGTTGGCACGCCAGTGTGGCGGCGTAGGAGGCGGCCGCCTTGCCGGCTGTCAGGGCGATCAGCGTGGCAATGGCTTCGCTGTTTTTGAGTAGCCCCTGCACGAACGACTCTGCCGCTTGTTCAAGCGCTTTATCGATGTAAGCGCCTAGTTCAGAGAGCTTGGCAGTGTTGGGCAGGGGGATCGAAACGATGCCGGGAAAGGGGATCGCCACAGCAGTGAGGGCGGTGTCGGCGATCAAAAGGGTGTAATTGCCGTCAAGTTGCAAGCTTACGCCGTTACTCTGCGTACTGAACGACACGCTGATGGTGAAGCTGGACTTGAGCAGCGTATTGAAAGCGAAATCTGCCAGTTGGCCGCAGCCAGGCTTGCCTTCACTTGACAGCTTCTGCAGGGTCTTGATGAAGTCGATGGCCTTGGTCAGGTATTCAAAGTTTGGCCAGTGGGTAATCTGGAACCCGCCATCCTTGCTGTAGCGCACCCCCAATGACGTGTTCTTGGGCAGGAAGGGGGCGTAATCGGAGAGGGCGGTGAGCGTTCCATCGATCTGCAGGTTGCCGCTTTGGTTCTTGCTTGCCGCCACGGTGATATCGACGCCAAATGACGCTTGCATGAACCACAGACTGCCGGCGAACCCCATGGACGCTTTATCGCCGACCGTGGAAATGTACAGCGTCGGCCCGCCTGTGGCGCTGGTCGCCTTCGGTGCAGCGATGGTCAGAATATAGATGTCGATGGGTTTGGTCAGGGCAATGGACGCAGTAATGCCATCCTTGGCAATCTGAATGTTACCGATCACTTCGAGGGTGCTGACGAGCGTCAGATCAAAAACA
The DNA here is from genome assembly GCF_001695625.1 of Pseudomonas defluvii. Classification (GTDB taxonomy): domain Bacteria; phylum Pseudomonadota; class Gammaproteobacteria; order Pseudomonadales; family Pseudomonadaceae; genus Aquipseudomonas; species Aquipseudomonas defluvii. The sequence continues at coordinate 11,592 of NZ_MBPN01000086.1, read as the reverse complement.
GCCTGAATATTGAAACCGGGCAGGTACGGAATGCTGCTGGCCGGTGGTGCGACGGGCACCACGCCTGTCCCTCCCGACGCCGGGCAGGCGAACGTATTCAGGCTCAGCGGCGCGGAGCCTGCGGTTGCGCAGTAATAGAGTTGGCTGCCGGCCTTGAAGGTGATGTCTATCAGCGAGGTGGGCGGCTGCTTGATACCCAGGCACTGTCTGAACAGATCGCCGATTGATAGGGTCTGGTCGACCTTGACGCTTGCCACCTGAGGCGTGCCGTTTTGCAGGTAGATCTGCCCGGTGAGTTGAGCCGATCCCACCTTCACCGAACCTTGCACCTGAAAATGCTTCTGTGCCGAGGCATCGCCATACTGGACATAGGCGCCGAACACAAGGTTTGAGAACGAGATGCCGGTCATGGCCCCCCCGAACAGCGAGGGTATCGTGGCATCAAGTTGCGCCGCCTGCAGGCAGGCCGTTACGGTTTTCTTTGCGTCATCGGAAATCAGCGCACCGGAGAAGGCATAGTCGTTGCTGAACACCGTCACGGTCAGGTTTCCGCTGATGCTCAGTCGCCTGGCCGTGGTGAACTGGTAGCCCACTTTGATGTTCTCGAAACCGAACATGCCGAACAACTTGAAGTTCGGTAGGGCCACCTCATAGACGGCCTGCTTTACGGCAGAGCCTGCAGATGTGCCGCTGGCCAATAGTGCGGACAGCGAGAGCGTGTCTCCGGCGCCTGCTGAGGTGTCATAACCGATCTGGATCAAGCTGTCGAACAACTCGATGTCCTTGAGTCGCACCGTGAGCCAGAAGCCACAGGTGCTGTCCATGGACAGAGTCGTTTCAGCCACGCTCATGGGGACCGGCGTCTGAGGGAATACATTGAGCAGCGTCGTACCGCTCGGTGGCGCGCCATCGCCAAAATGGCTGAATGTGAAAAAGCCGGCATCCTGCACCAGGATCTTTCCTGTGGGCAGTTGCGTGTCGAACGCATCATTCAACAACGAGAAAACGTCGAGCCCGGTGCCGCCAGGAGTGGCCAGATCGGCGTAGATCAGACTGTATTGCCGCGATAAGTCCAGTTCGCAGGTGCTCTGGCTATTGAATTTTCCACCAAAAATTTCTGACCAGCCGAACTGGGCCGAGATGCGGATATCCATGGGCGAAGGGCCCTCCCGCAGACGATAGGCTTCGATGCGGCGAGGTGGTCAGGAACACCCCGTCGCACACTCGAGCGCTGCTTAGCTGAAGGTATGCTTCTCGCGGTTGTAGGTGCCTTCCGACACGACAACATTCAGGTCTTGAACCACATCACTGCCGATGGCACCGGAAATCACATCCATGGGCGGTGAAACGGCAACGAACACCTGGTTGGTACTGCCTACGGCGACCTCGAGCAGTGTCTGCGGAGCCGGTGCTTTACCTCCATCGGGCGTCGGAGCCTGCGAGATCACGCTGAACTGGAAAGGTGCGTCCTTGGTGGGGGCGGAACTCGGGATGTTGAGGGACGCGGTGTAGGTTTTGCTGTCGATGTTGAAGACAGCATTGACGATAGCGCTGATTGCCATATGAGAACTCCATTCTGCACTGACTGGCTATTGCGGGATGTGTGAAAGACAAGACTCCTGAAACACGAGCGATGGCGCGTTGAAACTGTAGTTCGAGATTATTCGACGGGCAAATTCAGTCGTAAAAAAGCGATTTCCAGGCCTTTGGCGCGGCGCCCCCGTGACCTGCCCACTGCATTCCCCCTTCGAAACGGACTTCAACGTAAACGACTTGCCTCGAACTGATAAAAATCAAGTCGTCCGCGCCCGAAGCGCTCAACCTTGAGTGGTCGTTCTCGCATTGAAATGGCCCCGCGCCGAGGTGCCTCATGTCCCAGACCCAGCGTTTGCTCTTGATTGCCCCATCATCAATGACCCGTACGCCTGCGTTTGAACGCGCAACGGCCTTGGCTCAGGCGATGCAACTACCTTTGCATATCGTGGCATTCGATTACCTCGAAGCCTTGGCGGTGGCCGGTTTTTTTGCCCCCGAGCAAATCCGGCAAGCCCGTGACGGCTACCTGGAGAGCCATCGGCAATGGCTTGAGCAGCAAGCCTCGCTGGCGAGAAAGCACCGGATCGAGGTCACCAGTGAGGTGGTCTGGGTTCAAGACCCCTATGAAGAAATCCTTCACTTCGTCAATGAGATGCCCTTGGCGCTGATCATCAAGGATGCCCAGGAGGAGTCGGTGTTGAAACGGATCTTCTTTACGCCACTGGATTGGCGGTTGTTGCGCGATTGTCCGGCGCCCGTGCATCTGGTCACCAATGCCCTCCACCCAAGGCCGCGCAACGTGCTGGCGATCGTCGATGTATTACGCAGTGAAGCGCAGGACCTGGTTTTCAACGACCAGATCATCGCCGCAGCCGTGAAGCTGGCCGAACAATGCAACGCACAGCTCGACCTGGTCCATGTGTATGACTGGGCCGCGGTGTATGCCATGGATATGGGGGTCGGTGCATTGCCGCTGGCCACCGGTATCTGCGAAGCGTTGTCAGAGGCCCAGCACGAAGCGTTTTCGGCCCTGATCGAACACAATGGCGTTCCAGCGGAGCGCTGCCACTTTATCGAGGGCACACCCTTGCCGAGTATCTGTGCGTTTGCAGTTGATCATCAGACTGACGTGATCGTCATGGGAACGGTGCAGCACAGCGGTTTGAACAAACGCTTGGGCAGCACAGCCGAGTACCTGCTGCACCAGGCGCCGTGCAGTGTTCTGGCGATAAAGCCAAGTGAGTGCCCATGAGTTCAGATCAAACGGCTGCGGCCCCGCATCCAGCGATCGTCTCGCGCGGCCTGACCAAATGGTTCGGGGAGGGCGACGCGCGGATGAAAGCGGTCGACCAGGTCTCGCTGGTTGCTCAGTTTGGCGAAATGGTATTCATCGTCGGCCCATCCGGTAGCGGCAAGACCACGCTCCTGAGCATGATCTCGGGCATCCTGAGGCCTGACGCCGGAACCGTGCATATCAATGGATGTGATATCTGGGCCTTGAACAATGATCAATTGGCAGCGTTACGCCTCAATAGCATTGGGTTCGTGTTTCAGGACTACCATCTTTTTGCGCGCTTGACCGCTGCCGAGAACGTCGCGATTCCTTTGATTCTCAAGCATTGTGACTGGGACGCGGCCATCGCGCAGGCGAAGCAGAGCCTGGAAGTGGTAGGCCTGAAGGACCGTGGTGATGTGCTGCCGCTCAAGCTCTCCGGCGGCGAACAACAGCGTGTGGCGATTGCCCGTGCGATCATCGGCAGCCCGCAGATACTGATTCTCGATGAGCCCACTGCCTCTCTTGATGGCGACACGGGCAAGATGATCATTGCCTTTGTAAAGTCTAAGATCCTCAACAAGCAGCGTTGCATCCTGATCGTCACTCACGATGTGCGGATCAACGAGTACGCCGACCGAATCATCCACATGGAGGACGGCCGTATCAGCGAACCTGACTTGACTTCATCATGAAGAACCGGGTGCTGTTTGTGCTGGCGATCATCGGCGTACTGGCCGGGCTGGTTGCTGCGTACCTGTTCGGGCGTACGCCCCATGCCTTGCCACCAGCCTTCGCTCCGGCGAGTAGCCCCTATGAAACCGCCATTTATGCCAATGGCATCATCGAAAGCGAGCAGTCCGGTGGCTCCAACATCGTGATTTATCCGCAGGTTTCCGGGCCGGTCACTCACGTCTTGGTGCACGAGGGGCAGGTGGTCACCCGCGGCATGCCTTTGGTGAGCCTCGATGATGCAGTGCCCAGGGCAAACGTTGAATTGGCCCAGGCCAACCTGCGAACCGCCCAGGATCAGTACCTCAAGCGCGTGGCTTCATACCAGATTGATCCCAAGTCCATCAGCAAAGACACGCTGGACACTGCAAAAAATAACGCTGCTCAAGCACAGGCTGCGCTCAAGGCCGCGCAGGCATCGCTGGCGCAATACGCGATCATGGCGCCGGTGGATGGCGTGGTCCTGGCTATCAATACCACGGTGGGCAGTTATGTATCGCCTCAGGGCGCTTATGATCCGTACACCCAGCAATTCAGTCCGCTGCTGGTGATGGGGGCTGAACAGACGCACCTGGCGGTACGCTGCTATGTGGACGAGATCCTGATTACCCGCTTGCCCGCGCCTGAACATATCCAGGCACAGATGCTGATTCATGGCTCGGACATCAAGGTGCCGCTGGAATTTGTCCGTGTACAGCCGTACGTGTCGCCGAAAATCCAGTTGTCAAATCAGCGGCAGGAGAAAGTCGACCTCAGGGTGTTGCCGGTGCTTTTCCGGTTCGAGAAAAAAGACCTCCCGATGGTGTATCCGGGGCAGTTGGTGGATGTCTTCATAGGACGCAAATGATGGACCTGTGCAGCGTCTATCGACCTTTGTGGCCACAGGCACGGGCGCTGTCCATACTTGTACTGATGTTGATGAGTGCCTGCACGGTAGGCCCTGATTTTTCACGCCCGGCAGCGCCGCCGCAGACCGCCTATGTGCGTAATCCGGTAGCGGCCACCCTCCCTGCGCAGGGCCAGGCGCAACATTTTTCGCCGGGTGCTGACGTTGCGTTCGACTGGTGGCGCCTGTTCAAGTCTGACGCTCTGAACTCGGTGGTCCGCCAGGCAATCGCCAACAACCAGACCCTGCAGGCTGCCGAGGCCAGCCTGCGGCAAAGCCAGAGTACACTCATGGCCGGTCATGGCGTTTTCTATCCGCAGCTTGATGCGCGTGCTGGTGCGACCCGTGAGCGTAGTTCTCCGGTACAGCCAGGGCTGAACAGTGCAGGGTCGACGTTCAATGTTGTCACCCTGAGTGGAACGATCAGCTATACGCTCGATATCTTTGGGGGCGCGCGCCGCAGCGTGGAGGGGCTGCAAGCGGAGGTCGACCACCAAACCTGGTTGACCCGCGCGGCCTACCTCGCCCTGACCGCCAATGTCGTCAACACCGCCATTGCACGGGCGGGCTATGCAGCACAACTGCGCACAACCGAGCAGTTGATCGGGCTGCAAAAGCAACAGTTACAGACCATTGAGGTGCAGGTACATAGCGGTACGGCGCCTTATTCGGACAGCCTCAGCCTACGCAGCCTGATTGCCACGAACGAGGCTTTGCTGCCGGCACTTGAGCAGAAAATCAGCCAGTCCGAACACCTGTTGGCCTCCCTCGAAGGCGTCGCGCCGACGGAGGTGCGCGTCCCCGAGATCGAACTGACAGCGCTTTCACTGCCCACCGATTTGCCGGTCAGCCTGCCTTCGCAACTGGTGAGGCAGCGACCGGATATCTTGTCCGCTGAAGCGCAGCTACACCGTGCCAGTGCCAACATCGGCGTAGCAACGGCGGCGATGTTTCCCAGTTTCAGCCTGACCGGAACCTATGGGGCGGCAGGCTCAAGCCTGGGCTCACTGTTTGCGGGTGCCGGGAGGTTCTGGAGCATCGGCCCCTCGATCGACATCCCGTTGTTTCAGGGGGGGAGCCTGTGGTTTGGTCGTCAAGCCGCGATTGATGCTTATCAGCAAGCGGCGGCGAATTACCGACAGACCGTGCTTGAGTCTTTCGCCCAGGTGGCCGATGCCCTCAAGGCGTTGGAGTTCGATGCGAAGGTCCTTCTGAAGCAGGCGCAGGCGCAGGCCAGTGCTGAGGAGGCGTTGCGCTTGCTGCAAGCCAACTACCGATCCGGCCTGGTGACTTATCTGGACCTGCTGGTGGCCGACGTCCAGCTTCAGCAGATCAATCTTGCCTATCTGCAAGCACTGGCTCAGCGGCACCAGGACACCGTCGGGCTGTTCGCTGCGCTTGGGGGCGGCTGGTGGAATGCACCCCCAAGCGCCGATAGCAGGCAAATGCCATGAAGTACTCAGGCATCCTGAAAATCGGCTTCAAACTGCTGGTGAACGACAAGGCCAAGTTTTCGGCGTTGCTGGTCGGGATTACGTTCTCGGTGTTCCTGATGATGCAGATGACTGCAATGTTCGCCGGCATTCTGAACCGCGCCTACTCGACGGTGACCAATATCGGTGCAGCGATGTGGATCATGGACCCGGCCGTGAATACGCCGACCAGTGTCATCCCGCTGCCGGATTACCTGCTCGATGCTGTACGCAGCATGGAGCAGGTGCGCTATGCAGTGCCTGTATTCATTGGCGGGGCGCAAGTCAGGTTGGCCAGTGGCACCTATCAAGCGGTGAGTGTGGTAGGCCTGGACGACACCAGCCTGTTCGGTCGCCCTGAGCTTGAACAGGGGGCTATCGAAGACATCTACGCAGACAACGCATTTATCGTCGTTCGCGATACTGAATATTCGAAACTGGAGAGCCCCGGGATCGGCACCGCCTTCGAGCTCAATGACCACCGCGGCACCATCGTCGGCATCGCCAAGGTGCTGACCAGCGGATTGACCGGCGTACCGACGCTCTACACCACCTACCGACGCGCCATCGAATACATCCCGACCACCCGCTTTACGGTGTCGTACATTCTGCTGGAGCCCAGGAACGAGGCCGTACAAGCCGCCATCAAACTGCAGGTTGCCCAGTTGGGTTATCTCGCCTTGACCAGGGAAGAGTTCAATCAGCGCATCACCGAGTACTACATCTATCAGACCGGGGTTGGCACCAACATACTGACGATGACCATCATCAGTTTCCTGGTCGGGCTATCCATCTCGGGGCAAACGTTTTACACCTTCATCCTGGAAAACCTGGACAAGTTTGCAGCCCTCAAGGCTATTGGTGCCAAAGGCCGCGAGCTGATCTACATGATCCTCTTCATGGCGACCTTCACAGCCCTCACGGGGTACGGTCTAGGTGTCGGCCTGGTCACGGTTATGATCGTCACGGTACGTACCTATCTGCCCAATTATGCCGCGATGATCACATACTGGAACCTGGGGCTGGCCTTTGGTCTGGTGCTGCTGATTGCCGCAGCCTCCAGCTATGTCGGGATACGCAAGGTGCTCAGAATCGAGCCGTTCGACATTTTCAGGGGGTGAAATTGAACCGACATTCAGGCGATGTCTGATGTATATCAATGACAGGTTGGCGGGATCGGCAATGCTGAGCCGATGACGTCCATTGAGTCGATTGCGCTATGAAGCTGACCGTGGCACCTCTTCAAGAGCCGGCACCCGCTTTGCCTTCTTCGGCCACGGCCGGGCAGGTGGTCGGAAATGATCAGATCGCCGCCGTCTTTGAAGATATTGCCAATCTGTTGGAAATCGAGGATGCCAATCCCTTCCGTATTCGGGCCTACCGCAATGCAGCAAGGACCTTGAGGGCCTTGACCTTCGAGGTGGCAGAGCTGATCGCACGGGGGGAGCCGCTTCCTAAACTCAGTGGTATCGGCGTTGATCTTGCGGGCAAGATCAATGAAATTGTCACCACCGGAGACTGTGCGCTACGCCAACGGCTCTGTACCGCATTGCCTGCGGGCTTGGTCGAACTGCTTTCCATCGCCGGCTTGGGGCCCAGACGAATCAAACACCTCTATCACGACCTGGGTATCGAAACCGTTCAGCAACTGTGCCATGCCGCCAAAGAGGGGCTCATTCGTCATGTGCCCGGCTTCGGTGAAAAGATCGAGGCCCGGCTGCTGCAGGCGGCACAGAAGGGCATCGGCAGGGACCGCAGGCTGCCGCTGGCTTTTGTGGCTCCCGTGGCCAGTCGCCTTGCCGATTACCTGAAACAGCTTCCCGGTGTTGAGGCTGCCACGGTTGCCGGCAGCGTTCGACGCATGCGCGATACGGTCGGGGACATCGATATTCTGGTTGCCGCTGCGCGGTCGGTGGACGTCACCGCACATTTGCTCAAGCATCAGGACGTTTCCACTGTGCTGGTGCGCGGGCGCACGCGTGCCAGCGTGGTGCTGGGCACCGGTATGCAAGTGGATCTGCGTGTGGTCGAACCAGCTGCCTATGGCGCAGCCCTGGTGTATTTCACTGGCAGCAAGGCGCATAACATTGCGATTCGCCAGCTGGCCCAAAAGCAAGGTCTCAAACTCAGTGAGTACGGCGTATTCAGCGCAAGAAAATGCCTGGCCAGCGCCACTGAACGCGCTGTCTATCAGGCGCTGGGGCTGGAATGGATGACACCTGAACTGCGTGAGGATCGCGGCGAGATTGCGGCGGCACAAGCGGGCACCTTGCCCAAGCTGATTGAGTTGGGCGACCTTAAAGGCGATTTGCATGCCCACACCGATGCTTCGGACGGAAGTCACAGCCTGGAAGTGATGGCGTTGGCCGCACAACAGGCCGGGTTGGAGTACCTGGCGATCACCGAGCATTCGAGATCCCTCAGGGTCGCCCATGGCCTGGATGTCGACAGGTTGCTCAAGCAGATCGACCAGATTGATGCGCTAAATGCCCGTCTGAAGGGCATTACCCTGCTCAAGGGCATCGAGGTGGACATTCTCGAAGACGGCAGCCTGGACCTGCCGGATGACATCTTGGGCCGGCTGGACGTGGTGGTTGGCGCAGTACACAGTCATTTTCTCCTGACACTGCGCCAGCAGACGCAACGCTTGTTACGGGCCATGGATCATCGCTATTTCACGATGCTGGCGCACCCGTCATGCCGACTCATCAACCAGCGTGATCCGCTGAACCTGGATTTGCCCGCAATCATCAAGGCTGCCCGCCAGCGTGGCTGCTGCCTTGAGCTCAATGCACAGCCCCAACGCATGGACCTGCTGGACCTGCAGTGCCGGTACGCCAAGGATGAAGGTGTGCTCATCAGCATCAACTCGGATGCCCACCGCAGCGCCGACTTTGCCTATTTGCAGTATGGGGTCGCACAGGCACGCCGTGCCTGGCTGGAAAAACATGACGTGCTCAACACCCGCTCGCTGAAGGCGCTCAAGGAGTTCCTGAACTCAAATTCTGCCTGAGCTTAACTTGCTGTTGATGGGGTGATTGAAACGGTCCATTCCTTTTCGGCACCAATGGCACGCACATGAACATTCATCAGCAGTCAGTTACCGATGCCTTGGCCAGCCTCCACACTACGGCCCAGGGGTTGTCTTCTGGCGAGGCACAGCGGCGCTTGCAGCAGTTCGGGCCAAACCACGTGGCACCGGCCAAGCGGCGTAACCGCTTGTGGGCATTGCTCGCAGAGTTCACGCAACTGTTCTCCGTTGTGCTCTGGATTGCTGCACTGCTGGCCTTTGCCGTTGAATGGCAGGTACCCGGTGAGGGCATGGGGCGCCTTGGCGTGGCTATCGTTGCCGTCATCCTGATTAGCGGGGTGTTCTCATACTGGCAGGAGTACCGCATCGAAAAGGCTTTAAGCGCCTTGGTCAAGTTGTTGCCACAGCAGGTGCAGGTACAACGTGATGGAACCGTTCAAGCGATCATGATTGATGATCTGGTGCCCGGGGACCTGATGCTGTTAGCGGAAGGCGACAGTGTCCCTGCGGATGGTCGGCTGATCGAAGCCTCTGGCATGCGGGTCAACAACGCCACGATCACCGGCGAAGCCACTGCCGAACTGCGCGATGCATCTGCCTGCGACAGTGAAGACCGGCTGCATGCCCGCAACATCGTGCTGGCCGGTACGTCCATCACGTCCGGTAAAGGCACTGCCGTCGTATTTGCCACGGGGCTCCACACCGAGTTCGGGCGGATTGCACACCTGACCCAAGTCAGCGGTGATCAGATGTCGCCGTTGCGTCTCCAGATCATCCGCCTGAGCCGAAGCATCCTGGCACTTTCATTGGGCATCAGCGTGCTGTTTTTCTTTCTGGGCAACCTGTTTGGCGTTCCGTTCTGGGAAGACTTGATCTTCGCCATCGGCCTGATTGTGGCGATGGTACCTGAAGGGCTCTTGCCGACACTGACGTTGGCGCTGGTGCTGGCTACTCAGCGCATGGCTCGCCAGCAGGTACTGATTCGACACTTGCCGTGTGTGGAGGCGTTGGGCTCTGTGACGGTGATCTGTACCGACAAGACCGGGACACTGACGCAAAACCGCATGACCGTACAAACCCTATGGCTGGATGGCAGTGAGTACCCGGACGTCGAGCAAGGCCTGTCACCGGCATTGTGCGAGGCGAACCTGCCGTTTTTCTGGGTTGCAGGGCTTTGCCATAACGTGCGGCTTGTCGGGCAGGGTGAAACCGCGACGTACTGTGGCGACCCGATGGAGCAAGCGCTGATGCACATGGCCGCGCCACAGATCGCCCCGTGGAATGGGGCGCTGCGTATCGACGAGCTGCCTTTCGACGCCGTTCGCATGTGTATGTCGGTGATTTATGACCTCCCCGAAGGGCGGGTTTTGCTGTGCAAAGGGGCATTGGAAAAATTGCTGCCGCTGTGCGAGTCGACCTGGAATTTGCAGCGCCCAGAACCGCTTTCACGCGAGCTGAGGGCGAACATTCTCAACGCGCAAGAACGCATGGCCGATCGAGGGTTGCGTGTCCTGGCGCTGGCCTGGCGATGGTTGCCACCTGGGCAGGAACCGTGTGAGCGAGGCTTGATACTGGCAGGGCTCGCAGGCCTGCAGGACCCACCGAGGCCAGAGGTGCCTGCGGCAATCATGGCCTGTCGGCAGGCCGGCATCAAAACCATCATGGTCACGGGTGATCATCCTAACACCGCTGTTGCCATTGCCCGGCAGATTGGCCTGGTGACCATTGCGTCGCCGCTGGTGCTCAGTGGCGAGCAGATCACGAACCTGTCGCATACCCAGCTACTGCTGGCGCTCGATGCACCGCAAATCATCTGTGCACGTATTTCGGCGGATCAGAAGCTGCGTATTGTCACGGCGCTTGAAGGCAAGGGCGAGATCGTTGCCGTCACGGGGGATGGGGTTAACGATGCGCCGGCGCTCAAGCATGCGCATGTCGGTATCGCCATGGGCGTATCGGGAACCGATGTCGCCAGGGAAGCGGCCGACATGGTTCTGCTGGACGACAACTTTGCGAGCATCGTTTCCGCCATCGCTGAAGGCCGGGCAGTCTTCGACAACATCCGCAAGTTCCTGACCTATATCCTGGCCCACAACATGGCTGAGCTGATCCCCTATCTGTGTTTCGCACTTGCCAGGGTTCCGCTGGCAATCACGCCGCTGCAGATGCTGGCCATCGACATGGGGACCGACTCATTGACCGCACTGGGGCTTGGGGTAGAGCGGGCGGACGCGGATATCATGCGCAGGCCACCACGCCCTCCCAAGCAACGTCTGTTCAATCTGGCCTTGGCGTTACGAGGCTATCTCGTTCTCGGGCTTGTTGAAGCGCTTGGCACATTGGCAGCGTTCTTTTTTGTGCTGACGCGGGGAGGGTGGACGTGGGGGCAGGCACTGCCTTCCAGCGATGCGCTCTACTTGCAGGGAACCACGGCCAGCATGGTCGCAATCGTTGTGTTGCAGATCGTCAATGTCTTCATGTGCCGTAGCGCAAGCCGGTCTTGCCTGCAAACAGGGTTGCGGGGGAACCGCTTGATAACCTGGGGTGTCATGCTCGAGGTCTTGCTGATCCTGGTGTTCGCCTATACCCCTTGGGGCAACCAGTTGCTGGGAACCAGCCCGGTTTCCTGGCAGGTGTGGCTGTTGTTAATACCGTTCGTGCT
>NZ_MBPN01000085.1 GCF_001695625.1 Pseudomonas defluvii | reverse complement strand
CTTGGCGCTTTAACCGCACGCCAACTGCAGGCGCCGGCACCGCCGGGCGCCTGCACAGGCCGTGCAGGCTCAGCCCTGATGGGTCAGGCGCCGCGTAGCGAGCACGGTTGAATCAGGCCCAGGTGCTGACCCAGGACAGCAGCAGCGCCATTGCCAGGAAGGCAAAGCCCAGCGCGTAATAGAAACGATTGACCCGCACAGTCGTCACATCGAGCACCGCCTCACCCGCAGGCCGCTCCGCCAGTGCGCGTGCCTCGCGACGTCGAGCACCATGCAACAAAAAGCTGCCCGGACAGGTCAGTAGCAACGCCAGCACGTTGATCAGCTTGGCGGGATGGGCGGCCATCAGCCCCCAGAGCATCTGCAGCGACATCGAAAACCTCATAAATGCGAAACGGGACAACCAGAGCCCGGCATTCTACCCAAGCCTTGGCTCCAGTCCTGCGCTTTGCGACAAACGACCGCCCCACTGTCATCCGATCGTCATGCAGCCAGGCCAGTCTATCGGCCGTTGAAAAGACACGGAGCTTCGTCATGCTGCACGCCGAAAACCAGGATCGCCTCTACCTGATCGCCCAGAGCGATGAACAGCAGGCGCTGATCGACGGCCTTGCGTTCAACGTTCAGGACCGTCAGTGGCTGGTGTACTGCGCGCTGGGCGGCCATGCGCATGAGCACCTGCCCGAAGTCGACAGCCAGACCGGTATCAGCATGCTGGACTTCTACGTCGAAGCGGCCTGATACAGCGGGTACAAAAAAGCCCGCTACCGGACACCCGGTAGCGGGCTTTTTGCTGAACACGCGTCGGGTTATTCGCCCAGGACCTGACCGACAGTCGGGTCTTTGAACAAACGGGTCAGCGCATCGCTGAGCACATCACTCACCAGTTGGGTATTGGTGTCCTGATTCGGCGCCATGCCGAAACGCTGGTCGAGGGATGCCCCATAGCGGCCACTGTATCGACGGTTGGCATTGGCGACATCAGCGCGGAAGGTAGCGCCAATGGTGGCCTCGGTGACATACAGGCCTTCTTTGGGCGACTGATACTTCAGCTCGACCAGCGTCACGGTCAACTGTGGCGCGTTATAGGCATTCGGCGAAGGGGTGAAGCCCAGCAAACGCACTGCAGCTTCGGCCTGAGCCTGCAATTTTGGCTGGATATCGTTACCGGAAACCGTGATTGCGCTGGTTTCAGGGTACAGACCACCCCGGGTGCCCAAGGTCTGCGAAGCACGACCATCAACCACGCGTACCACGACCGGTTGACCATGACCAACCGGTGCAAGCTGGGCGGTGAGTTTCGGTTGCGGGCTGAGTTGTTGCGGGCTGTGGGCACAACCGACCAGGGTCAGACTGGTCACAGCGATCAAACCGAACAACAGACGGTGCAACATGCGCATCTCTCCAGGAATAGCAACAAAGGGCATCAGTATAACCAGCACCGACGGTAGCAGCCATCGGCTGGCCACTGGCGAATCAGACCGTGTGAACGGACAGCGGTTCGCTGTCAACACCCTGTCATCTGCTGAGGGTTATGCTTGATGCAGTCATAACAGGTACGCTGCCATGAATTCCCTCTGGGCCCTGCTGTTCAAGCGCCACCCCCAACGCTACTTTGCCCGACTCGATGGCGCAGGGCTGTGCCAGGCTTTCAAACACTGCACCGACGCACCAATTGACGGCCACTGGGTGGAGATCAACGAAATTCGGCTACATTGGCTGAACCGCCCCTTGCCGACCAGTGCCAAAGTAATGGCCCGCTCAATGAGCTCCCGCCCTCAGCGAACACTCGCCGCCTGACGACAGGTTCAAGAAATGTCGCTAAAAAGGTCGTTTCTGCCGAAGACCTCGTTATAATCTCCCCCCGATTATAAGGACGTCTCCTGATCGGGCCTCGCAGCACCGCCAATACCAACTATTGGCACCCTCCGCACCGCCCACAGAGAGCCTTCCACACAGGTCTTGCACCAGCCAGTGTGTCTGATTCATTCGACCCTTGCTCTGCACAGAACCTGCCGGGTCTGCCATCGCGCAGCCCATTTTGAGGTTCACGTCTCCAAAAGAGCGTGAAAAAACGGGTTTCACAACTTCACAAGAGTGTGGCGAGCAAAATGAACAGTCTGGCATGTGCAAAAGCACCAGCAGTGTCCCAACAAGCCCCAAACAGCTGGCAACAGCGCTCATCCAAGGTGGGCGACTGAGGCCGGTCCATAACGCACGACGGATACCTTGACCATAAGTCGAATTGCCGCACGGGTACTAAAATGCGTTCATAGGCAACGCAAAGCCCGGTTGGTGGTGTCCGCTGAAGTTGCAAAACCTGCGAAGAATCGGACATGGCGATCCTGGCTTACCCAGGGGTCCCATGCTGTCAATTTGGTGCTGAAGATTTTGGAGACGCGTTAATGGCGCAGAACGAAGCAGTCGATGTGGTACTGGTAGGGGCAGGCATCATGAGTGCCACCTTGGCCGTACTGCTCAAGGAACTCGACCCGGCAGTCAAGCTGGAAGTCGTCGAGTTGATGGATTCGGGTGCCGCGGAAAGTTCCAACCCGTGGAACAACGCCGGTACCGGCCATGCCGGGCTGTGTGAACTGAACTACACGCCTCAAGCTGCCGACGGCAGCATCGACATCAAGAAGGCTGTACACATCAACACCCAGTTCGAGGTCTCCCGTCAGTTCTGGGCGTACCTGAGCAAAAAGGGTGCTTTCAACTCAACGCGGGCATTCATCAACCCGATTCCACACCTGAGCTATGTCGAGGGTGAGAAAGGCATTGCCTTCCTCAAGAAGCGCTATGAGCTGCTCAAGCAGCACCATGCGTTCGCCGACATGGAGTACACCGAAGACAAAGCGGTGATGAAGGAGTGGATGCCGCTGATGATGCCAGGCCGTCCGGCCGACCAGCGCATCGCCGCTACCCGCGTCGTCAAGGGTACCGACGTCAACTTCGGCGCCCTGACCAACAAGTTGCTCAAGCACCTGGCCAATGCACCCGATGCACAGGTCAAGTACAGCAAGAAGGTCACCGGCCTGCGTCGTAACGGCAGCGGCTGGACCGTCAGCATCAAGGACGTCAACAGCGGCAGCAGCCGTGAAGTTGATGCTCGCTTCGTCTTCCTTGGCGCCGGTGGCGCGGCCCTGCCGCTGCTGCAGATGTCGGGCATCGAAGAGAGCAAGGGCTTCGGCGGCTTCCCGGTCAGCGGCCAGTGGCTGCGCTGCGACAACCCGGAAATCGTCAAACAGCACCAGGCCAAGGTTTACAGCCAGGCGTCTGTCGGCGCGCCACCGATGTCGGTTCCGCACCTGGATACCCGTGTTGTCGACGGCAAGACGTCCCTGCTGTTCGGGCCATATGCCGGCTTCACCACCAAGTTCCTCAAGCACGGCTCGTTCCTTGACCTGCCACTGTCGGTACGCTTGGGTAACATTGGCCCAATGCTCGCCGTTGCCCGCGACAACATGGACCTGACCCGCTACCTGGTCAGCGAAGTGATGCAGTCGATGGAGCAACGCCTGGAGTCGCTGCGTCGCTTCTACCCAGAAGCCAAGGCGCAAGACTGGCGCCTGGAAGTGGCTGGGCAACGCGTGCAGATCATCAAGAAAGACCCGAAAAAAGGCGGCGTTCTGCAGTTCGGTACCGAACTGGTCGCAGCCAAAGACGGCTCCCTTGCTGCCCTGCTGGGCGCATCGCCAGGTGCTTCGGTAACCGTGTCGATCATGCTTGAACTGATCGAACGCTGCTTCCCTGAGCAAGCCAAAGGCGCCTGGGCGGCCAAGCTCAAGGAAATTTTCCCGGCACGGGAAAAGGTTCTGGCGGCCGATGCTGCGCTGTACCGCAAAATCAGCGCGTACAACGACGAGGCACTGCAACTGGCAGAGCCCAGCCCGACTCAGAACTACGCTTGATCTGCAGCCATAAAAAAACGCCCTTCGGGGCGTTTTTTTATGGGCCTGGCAGACTCAGCCGCGCGCTTTCTCGATGATCTCGATGTAGTCGGCAGCGTTACGCTGGTCCTTGATCAGCGTGACAAAGGTATTGCCCTGCTCATCCTTGCCATCGAGATCCAGACCGGCCTCAACAAAGAAACCGACAAAACGCTCGAAGTCGTCGATCCGCAGACCGCGATAAGCCTTGATCAGCTTGTGCAGCGACGGCGAAGTGGCATCGGCCGGCTCGAAATCGAGGAACAACTTGATCTGCGCGTCGCCGATCTCATCACCAATTACCTGTTTCTTGTCTTTACGCATTGCCGACTCCAGCTGAACCATCACGAACATTTCAGGGGTCGGCAGTTTACCCCCGGGCCACCTCGCGCCTCAACGCGTGCGTACGGTTCCCGTGTGCAGGTCCGCCCAGATGTGGCCATTGGCATAGGTCAAAAATTGCACATACACCGTATCGTTGCGTAGCAAATCAAGAATGACCCGATACTGGGCAAGCGGGTAGTTGAGCGTCAGCGTGCGCGACTTGTCGTCAAACGCCGGTTTCTTCAAGCTTTTGCTTTCAGCATCGAAGCTGATCACGACCTGGCTGATGGTCGCCCCCTTGCTCAGCGGCTTGCCCTTCAAGCGCAACACCAGAGGCGATGTCACCGGGATCGGTTGCTGATTTGATTGGCGCTGATTGCCGACCACCACGGAATAGTCGGTGACCTGCATCAGCTGCTGAGATTCAGGCTTTTCCTGGCGCAGGGAAAGGTCATCAGGTGGCAAGAACTGGCTGTGCAACGGCGCAGCAGCGACAGGGAGGCTCAGTGCTAACAGGAGGGGGATAAACAGGCGCACGGCAGGCTCCTTCGCGGATGGCCTTGCAGTGTGGCGGATGCCCCCATCGTCGGCAAGGCTGGCACCTGCAACATGAGATGCTGCAAGGCGCCGACCTTGTCGGCAACGAGGGCGTTGCGGGCCTTACAGCCCTTTGACCGCGTAGATACCGGCTGCGTTGCGCCAATAACCTTTGTAGTCCATGCCGTAACCGAAAATGTAACGGTCAATACAGCCCAGGCCGACATAGTCAGCCTTCAAGTCCGGACTGGCCTTGCGGTCGTGGTCTTTGTCGATCAGCACAGCGGTGTGCACAGTGCGCGCGCCGGCATGCTTGCAGAAGTCGATGATGGCGCTGAGAGTATGCCCTTCATCGAGGATGTCGTCGATGATCAGCACGTCGCGGTCAATGAACGAGACTTCCGGCTTGGCTTTCCAGAAAAGATCGCCGCCGCTGGTCTGGTTGCGGTAGCGGGTGGCGTGCAGGTACGACGCCTCCAACGGGAAGTTCAGGTGTGTCAGCAACTTGCCAGCGAAAATCAGGCCGCCGTTCATGACACAGAACACGACTGGATTGCTATCGGCCAGGTCTGCGCAGATCTGCGTACCCACGCGGGCAATCGCTGCTTCGACTTCAGCTTCGGTGTACAGGCAGTCAGCCTCGCGCATGACTTGACGGATGTGCTCGAGATCAGCGGACATGGCGCTCTCCAGGGGCGGCAATTGAGAAAAGCGGGCAAAGGTACGCACCCACGGGCATCAGATCAAGCATTTCTGGACTAACGTCCTGATAACCTATAGGACACCTGAAGCGAATAGATTAATCTAGCGCGGTTTTTTTGCCCGCCCCCGGAGCCATTTCCTATGCCTACCCGTGAGATCCGCCATCCGCTGATCCGCCACAAGCTCGGCCTCATGCGCCGTGCCGATATCAGCACGAAGAATTTTCGCGAACTCGCCCAGGAAGTCGGCGCACTCCTGACCTACGAGGCGACCAAGGACCTGCCCCTGGAGAACTACGACATCGAAGGTTGGTGCGGTACTGTCCAGGTCGAAAAAATTGCCGGCAAGAAGATCACCGTCGTACCGATCCTGCGTGCCGGCATTGGCATGCTCGACGGCGTGCTCAGCCTGATCCCTGGCGCCAAGGTGAGCGCCGTTGGTGTTGCCCGCAACGAGGAAACCCTCGAAGCGCACACCTACCTTGAAAAGCTCGTGCCGGAAATCGACGAGCGCCTGGCAATGATCATCGACCCGATGCTGGCCACTGGCGGCTCGATGGTTGCCACCATCGACCTGCTGAAAAAGGCTGGCTGCAAGGACATCCGCGCCATGGTTCTGGTCGCTGCCCCCGAAGGTATTGCAGCGGTCGAGAAGGCTCACCCCGACGTACAGATCTACACCGCGTCGATCGACCAACGCCTCAATGAAGACGGCTATATCATCCCAGGGCTGGGCGACGCCGGAGACAAGATCTTCGGTACCAAGCAGAAGGACGCCTGAGCATGCAGGATGAGTTCAACGACCCGCTTTGGCGTCAGGTCGTCTCCGGTGCGCAGATGCTCTTCGTCGCCTTTGGCGCGCTAGTGCTGATGCCTCTGATCACCGGCCTCGACCCGAACGTGGCACTGTTTACCGCGGGTCTCGGAACGCTGCTGTTCCAGGTGGTCACGGGTCGTCAGGTTCCGGTGTTCCTGGCCTCCAGTTTCGCCTTCATCACCCCGATCATCCTCGCCAAGGGCCAGTTCGGCCTGGCCGAAACCATGGGCGGGGTAATGGCTGCCGGCTTCGTCTATACCTTCCTCGGCCTGGCCGTAAAGATCAAGGGCACCGGTTTTATCGACCGCCTGCTGCCGCCGGTAGTGATTGGTCCGGTGATCATTTCGATCGGCCTGGCCATGGCGCCGATTGCCGCCAACATGGCAATGGGCAAGGCCGGTGACGGCACTGAGCTGATTCCCTACAGCACGGCGATGCTGATCTCCATGCCGGCGCTGCTGACCACCCTGATCGTCGCCGTGTTCGGCAAGGGCATATTCCGCCTGGTACCGATCATCGCTGGCGTGCTGGTGGGCTTCGCCCTCGCCTTCGTGTTTGGCGTGGTCGACACGGCCAAGATCGCGGCGGCCCCATGGCTGGCACTGCCGCACTTCACCGCACCTGCATTCAACTGGCAAGCCATCCTGTTCATCGTTCCGGTGGCCTTGGCCCCGGCGATCGAACATATCGGCGGGGTCATAGCCGTCGGTAGCGTGACCGGTCGCGACTACCTGAAAACGCCGGGCCTGCACCGCACCCTGCTCGGTGACGGCATCGCCACCACCACAGCCGGCCTGTTTGGCGGCCCGCCCAACACCACCTATGCCGAAGTCACCGGCGCAGTGATGCTGACCAAGAACTACAACCCGAAGATCATGACCTGGGCGGCGATTTTCGCCATTGGCCTGGCCTTCATCGGCAAGTTCGGCGCACTGCTGCAGAGCATCCCGGTACCGGTAATGGGTGGCATCCTCTGCCTGCTGTTCGGTTCGATTGCCGCGGTGGGGATGAACACCATGATCCGGCACAAGATCGATCTGAGCGAGGCCCGTAACCTGGTAATCGTTTCGGTGACACTGGTGTTTGGTATTGGCGGCGTATTGATTGGCAGCGGCACCGGCCCTGGCGACTGGGGCCTGAAAGGCATTGCCCTGTGCGCCGTGGTTGCCATCGGCCTGAACCTGTTGCTGCCGGGCAACGACAGCTGGAAGAACAAGGCACTGGACGATCAGTTGCCTTGATTGCACCGGGTGCTTGATCCTGCAGGAGCCAGCCGTGCTGGCCCCTGCAGCCACACCACCTGCTTTACGCCCTTTCGCAGAGCGTCTTGAGGGCCTGTACCCAATCCGGGTGATCATTCAGGCACGGCACCAGCACCAACTCCTCCCCTCCCGCCTCGATGAACTGCTCACGCCCACGGTCGCCGATCTCTTCCAGGGTCTCGATGCAGTCGGCGACAAACGCCGGGCACATTACCAGCAAGCGCTTGACCCCGGCTTTGGCCAACTCGTCCAGGCGCGCTTCGGTGTAGGGTTCGATCCACTTCGCCCGCCCCAGCCGGGACTGGAATGATACCGACCATTTGCCCTCGGGCAGGCCCATGGCCCGGGCAAAAGACTCGGCCGCGCGAATGCACTGTGCGCGGTAGCACACGGCAAGTACTTGTGGCGATGCCGTGCGGCAGCAGTCGGCACCCTTGAAGCAATGGTTGCCGGTAGGATCAAGCTTGGTCAGGTGACGCTCGGGCAAGCCATGGAAACTCAGCAGCAAGTGATCGAAATCTTCCTGCAGGTAGGGCTTGGCACTGGCAACCAGTGCGTCGATGTACTCTGGTTGATCGTAGAACGGCTGCAGCACTGCCAGTTCAAACGACAATTTCTGCTCGGCAATGACCTGCCGCGCCTGTTCGACCACCGTGGTGACAGTACTGTCGGCGAACTGAGGGTACAGCGGCGCCAGCGTGACCTTGCGCACCCCCTGAGCCGCCAGGCGCGCCAGTACGGTAGGCAAAGAAGGCTCACCATAGCGCATTGCGATTTCCACCGGGCCGTGCGTCCATTGCTCGCTCATCGCCTGCTGCAGGCGGCGTGTCAGGACCACCAGCGGCGAGCCTTCGTCCCACCAGATCGAGGCATAGGCATGAGCCGACTGCTCTGGGCGCTTGATCAGGATCAGCGAGACCAGCAACCGGCGAACCGGCCAAGGCAGGTCGATGACGTAAGGGTCCATCAGGAATTGATTGAGGTAACGGCGCACATCGGCGACATCGGTGGAAGCCGGCGAACCCAAGTTGACCAGCAGCAGAGCATGATCGGTCATGCAACGTCCTATTTCAGAGGCGACTGGACAATTCATCCAGGGCAGATTGCACATCATTGAATTGAAAAGTGAAGCCAGCTGCCAGCAAGCGCACGGGGCGCACACGCTGGCCACCCAGCAGCAGCGTCGACAACTCACCCAGCCCAAGCTTCAGCAACGGTGCCGGAAGGGGTAACAAGGCTGGCCGATGCAGCGCCCGACCAAGCCGCTTGGCAAACTCTCGGTTACGCACAGGCTCTGGTGCGCAGGCATTATAGGGACCGCTGGCGTCGTTATGCTGCAAGAGAAAATCAATCAGGGCGATTTCGTCATTGATATGAATCCATGGCATCCACTGCCGCCCATCGCCAATAGGCCCACCCAGGCCGAGTTTGAATGGCAGTCGCAGGCGCGACAAAAAACCGCCCTCAATGGCCAGCACCAGCCCGGTTCGCACCAGCACGACGCGAATACCCAAGGCCTCGGCCTGCTGCGCCGTTTCTTCCCAGGCAATGCACAACTGGCTGGCGAAATCCTCTTTGACCGGCCGTGAGGCCTCTGTCAATTCACGCTCACCACCATCACCATACCAACCCACAGCCGAACCGGAGATCAGCACGGAAGGCCGTTGCTGGCGCTGCTCAAGCCAGGCCAGCAATTGCTCGGTGAGGGTGATCCGACTACCCCAGAGCAGCGCACGCCGCGCACTGGTCCAAGGTCGATCGGCGATGGGTGCACCTGCCAGATTGACCACTGCATCCAGCGTTTGATCACCGAACGCCTCAAGTCGATCAATGCCTCGCACCCCTGCCCCACAGAGACGCCCCACCTGTTCAGGTCGTCGACTCCACACTGTCAACTGATGCCCTTTTGTCAGCCAGTACTGGCAAAGCCGTTGGCCAATCAAACCAGTACCGCCGGTCAGCAATATATGCATGACTGTGTCCTCATGTGGCGCACGCTTGGTCTATTTTTAAGAACAAGGCACTTTTTTGACCGATCGCTCTCGGATAAACATAGGCGAACCTGGCTGTAACGCGCGGATCAATATTGTACATTGAACAGGCATTGTACAGGTTTGTCAGACAGCGTAGTCTGCGTATCAAAGGTTCAAAGAGGCCATCATGACCATACCTATCGCAATCATCGGCGCAGGCATCGCCGGCTTGTCCGCTGCCCAGGCACTGCAAAAAGCCGGGCAGACTGTGCATCTGTTCGACAAAGGCCGAGGCAGCGGTGGGCGCATGGCCAGCAAACGCAGCGAAGCCGGGGCACTCGACCTCGGCGCACAGTATTTCACTGCCCGCGACAGGCGCTTCCTTGCCCAGGTTCAGGAATGGCAGGCACACGGCTCGGTCGCAGAGTGGAAACCACACCTCTACAACTACAGCGCGGGCCAACTCACCCCCTCGCCAGACGAGCAAGTTCGCTGGGTAGGTGTGCCACGCATGAGCGCGATTACCCGCGCCTTGCTCAAAGACTCGACGGTGAACTTCAATTGCCGGATCGCCGAAGTCTTTCGCGGCAAGCATTACTGGCACCTGCAGGACACCGAAGGCTGCAGCCATGGCCCGTTCAGCCGCGTAATCATTGCGGTGCCCGCCCCTCAGGCAACCCAGCTCCTGACGGCGGCACCCAAGCTTGCCGCAACCGTCGCCAGCGTACAGATGGACCCCACCTGGGCCATTGCGCTGGGGTTTGAAAGCCCACTGGATACGCCCCTGCAGGGGTGCTTCATACAAGACAGCGCACTCGAATGGCTCGCGCGCAATCGCAGCAAGCCAGGACGCGACGAACACATTGATACCTGGGTGCTTCACGCCACCGCGAACTGGAGCAAACAGCACATCGACCTCGCCAAGGAGGCCGTGATCGAGCAGTTGCTCGGCAACTTCGCCGAGCTGATTGGCTGTGCCGTGCCAGCGCCGAGCTTCTCCCTTGCCCATCGCTGGCTGTATGCACGCCCTTCCAGCAACCATGAGTGGGGGGCGCTGGCTGACCCTGACCAGGGCCTGTATGCCTGCGGCGACTGGTGCCTGTCGGGTCGGGTTGAAGGGGCATGGCTGAGTGGCCAGGAAGCCGCTCGGCGACTACTTGAGCATCTGGACTGATTTTGCCAAAAAGCTGTACAAATCGTTTGACTTGTACAGCCTCCTATCTATGATGATCAAATCTGTACATAACATTTAATTTGTACAAGTTTTGGACTCGCCATGGATACTCACGAGCTGCCACACAAACCCAAAATCGCCATCAGCGCTTGCCTGGTCGGCCAGGAAGTACGCTTCAATGCTGGCCATAAAGCCTCGAAGCTATGCAACGAGACACTGGCCAAGTACTTCGACTTCGTTCCGTTGTGCCCGGAAATGGCCATCGGCCTGGGCGTTCCGCGGGCCGCCATTCGATTGGTGGGCGATCCCCAGCAGCCTCGTGTGATCAACCCTCGCGAACCCGAGTTGGACCTCTCTGGCCCGCTTGGTGCCTACGGACGGAAAATGGCCAATGATCTTCAGGACATCTGCGGCTATATCTTCATGCAGAAGTCGCCGTCCTGTGGGCTTGAGCGGGTCAAGGTGTATCAAGACAACGGCTACCCGGCCACAGAGGGTGGACGTGGTGCCTATGCCGCAGCGTTTTGTGCCGAACGACCTGATCTTCCTGTGGAGGAAGATGGCCGCCTGTGCGACCCGGCCTTGCGTGAGAACTTCATCACACGCGTCTACGTGTATGCGGAGTGGCAAAAATACCTGGCGCAAGGCCTGAGCCGACATGCACTGATCAGCTTCCACGCCCGCTGCAAGTACCTGTTGATGGCAAACAACCCACAGCAGTACAAAGTCCTGGGCAAGCTGCTGGGTAGCATGAGCCGCAGTGATGACGCCGAAGAAATTGGCCCGCGCTACTTCAGCCAACTGATGAAGGCACTGAGCCGCTGCGCCAATCGAGGTACCCATGGCAACGTACTGATGCACCTGAGTGGGTACCTGCGCGATTTCATAGAGGCCGCCGACAAAGAGGAAATTCGCCAGACGATTGATCAGTATCAAGCCGGAACGGTGCCACTGGTCGTCCCACTGACCCTGCTCAAGCACCACCTGCGTCGGCACCCTGACCCTTATCTGGAGCAGCAAATCTACCTGAAGCCACACCCTGAAACCCTTGGCCTGCGCAATGCCATCTGAGCCGCTGCCACTGCCGATCCGAGAGGTTGCACGCCTCACCGGCGTCAACCCGGTTACGCTTCGCGCCTGGGAACGACGCTATGGCCTGATTACCCCACAACGCACAGGCAAAGGCCATCGACTGTATAGCACCGAGCATGTGCAGCGCATTCAACAGATCGTCCAATGGCTCAACCGTGGTGTGTCTGTCGGCCAGATCAAGGCCCTGCTGGACAGCCGCCCGGTAGCCTCCCAGACAGATCAACACGGTGCCTGGCAAGCCATGCGCCAGGACATAACCGGCAGCATCGCCGCATTGGCCGAACGCCGTCTGGACCAACAGTTCAATCAGGCGATCGCCTTGTACCCTGCGACAACGCTGTGCGAGCAACTGCTGCTACCCCTGTTTGCCGAGCTGGAACTGCGCTGGCAAAGCCAGTTTGGCGCACGCATGGAACAAGTCTTCTTCCACTGCTGGCTACGCAGCAAACTCGGTGCGCGCCTCTATCACAGCAACCGCCAACTCAATGGCCCGGCAGTACTGCTGATCAACGGCTCAGACCTGGTCTTCGATCCACGGTTGTGGCTATGCGCCTGGCTGCTCAGTAGTGCCGGGTACGCGGTAGAAGTATTCGACTGGCCACTGCCTCCCGCAGAGCTGGCGCTGACCCTCGAACGCATGCAACCTCAGGCGCTGTTACTGTGCCTGAACAAGGCGGTCGATATGCGTCAACTTGAGCGCAGCCTGAGTGCAATCCAGATACCCACCCTGTTGAACGGCAGCGCGATCAGCATTCATAGAGATGACCTCCTGGCACTGGTGGTGAAAAACCCCCGGCTATGCCTGCTCGACACCCCGTTGGAGGTCGTGCAAGCGTTGCAAGACGCCTCACGATAACTCACCCCCTGCGATATCAAGGAACCCACATGCAACTCCTCTGGCTGCGTAGCGATCTTCGCGTGTCCGATAACACCGCTCTGGCCGCCGCTGCCGAGCGCGGTCCGACACTGGCCGTCTGGCTGGTCAGCCCAAGCCAGTGGCTGGCGCATGACGATGCGCCGTGCAAGGTCGACTTCTGGCTACGCAGCCTGCGAACCCTCAGCCAGTCACTGGCTGCATTGAACATTCCACTGCTGGTTCGTCAGGCAGAGCACTGGGACAACGCCCCACAGGTTCTGCTACAGCTGTGCAGGGAGCACCATGTGCAGACACTGCACATGAATGAGGAATACGGGGTTCACGAACAGCGCCGAGACGATGCCGTACGTAACCAGTTGAGCGACGCCGGAATCGAGGTGGTGAGCTATCTGGACCAGTTGCTGTTCAAACCCGGCAGCATATTGACCAAAGCCGGCGGTTACTTTCAGGTGTTCAGTCAGTTTCGCAAAACCTGCTATGAACGCCTGCACCTGGCCCTGCCTCGGCTGATCGCAAGCCCCGCGCCGCAGCAACCCTTGGCAATTGCTAGCGACCCGATCCCTGAATCAGTACCGGGTTTCAACAACGTCTCGGAAACACTGCGCGCGCTCTGGCCAGCCGGCGAGCAAGAAGCTCAAAGGCGGCTGAACGCCTTTGTCGAGGACGCCATCGAGGACTATCAGGATCAGCGCGACGTTCCGGCGCTGCCTGGCACGAGCCAGTTGTCCCCCTACCTCGCTGCCGGGGTGATCTCCCCACGCCAGTGCCTGCACGCGGCGCTTTCACACAATCGAGGCGAGTTCGACAGTGGCAACAAGGGTGTTGTGACCTGGGTGAATGAACTGCTGTGGCGCGAGTTCTACAAACATATTCTGGTCGGGTATCCGCGGGTATCGCGACACCGCGCTTTCCGCCTGGAAACCGAAGCGGTGCCGTGGCGCAACGCACCTGACGAGCTGGAGGCATGGCAGCAAGGGCGCACCGGCATTCCGATCATCGATGCAGCCATGCGCCAACTACTGGCCACCGGCTGGATGCATAACCGCCTGCGCATGGTCGTTGCGATGTTCCTGACCAAAAACCTGCTGATTGACTGGCGTGAAGGCGAACGCTTTTTCATGCGTCATCTGATCGACGGTGACCTGGCGGCAAATAACGGCGGCTGGCAATGGAGCGCATCAACGGGCACGGATGCCGTCCCCTATTTTCGGATCTTCAACCCGATCAGTCAGTCGCAACGCTTCGACAGTGAGGGACGTTTTATCCGGCATTGGTTGCCGGAGCTGGCTGACCTGGACAACAAAACCATCCACGCCCCTCAGTCTGTAGGCGGGCTGTTTGCTGTTCGTCACTATCCTGGCCCGATAGTGGATCTGGGCAGCAGTCGACAGCGGGCCCTGAGTGCGTTCAAACACTTACCCCAAAAACCCGAATGAAGAGTCAGTTGAGCAGCGGCTAAGCCGCTGCTCGAGTAAACGCCAAGGAATCAGAGTGGCATGCGATAGTGCAGGGAGTAGCTTTCTACGCCGTCGTTGGGCGTTGTCAGGCCGGCGTTAGAGTAGTGGATGGCACGCACACCCAGCTCATGCCCACCGGCGAAACGCAGACCAAAGCCGATACGGTCTTCAAACTGGAACGACGAGCCGAGCCTGTTACTTTCCAGCTCGGTGCTGGAGAAGGCTGCGATACCAATACCCGCTTCGACATAAGGCTTGATGGACTCACCGGCAAACTCATAAACAAACACCGGTGCAAACGACAGGCTGTGGTTACTGGTGGTTTCATCGCCCTCCCAGTAGGTGTAGGCGCCATCCCAGTACCCCGTGACACGGCCGACACTGGTCTGCAACCAACTGGCATCCCAGTTGGATTGCAAACCAAAGCGATAGACCATGGTCGAGTCGCCGGTCTGCCCTACCGATACCGATGCATCGGCGGCTTGAGCTGTAAATGATTGCCCCAGAATCACGGCTGCAGTTGCAGCCAAGCAAAGCAGTTTCTTCATGAGAAACGTCCTGTTCTTAATGCAGTTTTTAGTTTTTCTGTTTCATTCAACAACGTAGTAGAAAATTGCCATCAGTTGTCAGTTCCGCACCGCAAAAACGCTCTCCCCCAGCGTTTCACAAACCAAGACTGTGCACGTTCTCAGACTGACCCCACAACAATGGCAGGATTTTCAGCAGATGCGCTGGGCTGGCACTCGTCCAGAACTGCGCGGGCCGGGCTGGCCCCTGCGCCAATAACCCGCGTTCACCGAGCAAACGCTGCAATTGCCGAGCCACCGCTGCGCCAGTATCGATGATTGCTATGTCGGGCGGAACAAGCTGGGCGAGCAATGGCTTGAGGAAAGGATAATGCGTGCAACCCAGGATCAGCGTGTCGCACCCGGCAGCCAACAGCGGTGTCACATAGCCCTGCAGCAACTGGCGCAACGAGGGGCTGTCTAGATCGCCGGCTTCAATGCATTCGACCAGGCCCGGGCACGGCTGGGTGACCACCTGCACATCATTGGCGAAGCGATCGAGCAACGCGGCAAACTTGGCGCTCTGTAGCGTACCCGTCGTTGCCAGCACACCCACCACACCGCTGCGGGTTGCTGCCGCAGCGGGTTTGACCGCAGGCTCCATACCCACAATCGGCCAGTCAGGGTAACGTTCCCGCAGGTCGGCCACCGCAGCGACTGTTGCAGTGTTACACGCCAACACCATCGCCTTGGCCCCTTGGGCACGGAAAAATTCGGCAACGATCTGGCAACGCTGACGGATAAACGCCGGCGACTTCTCCCCATAGGGGATATGTCCGCAATCAGCGACATACAGCGGTGACTCGCGGGGCAATAAACGCGCGATTTCAGCAAGCACCGACAACCCGCCGACGCCAGAATCGAAAACCCCGACGGGTGCTGCCGGATCACCCATGTCGATCACCGCAAACGGCACACCCCGGGTCGCGCTTCACACGCAGCTCGCGAAAACGGCTGCCCAGCGCATCAATCAACAACAATCGCCCAATCAGCGGCTCACCGAAACCCGCCAGCATCTTCAAGGCTTCCAGTGCCTGCAAGCTGCCAACCAACCCAACCAGCGGGCCAATCACGCCCGCCTCGCTGCAGGTCAGCTCGGCGTCACTGCCATGCCCATACAGGCAGTGGTAGCAGGGGCTGTGTGGCTGTCGCGGGTCGAAGACCGACAATTGCCCCTCCAGGCGAATCGCGGCGCCACTGACCAGCGGTTTGCCCGCTGCCACACACGCGCGATTGACCGCCTCACGGGTGCCGAAGTTGTCCGAGCAGTCGAGCACGAGGTCAACTGCGCGCACGGCCTCAGCCAACGAGTCTTCGTCGAGCGCCGTACGATGGGCCACCAGGGCAATCTCGGGGTTGATCGCCTGCAAGCGTGCCAGCGCAGAATCGACCTTGCTCATGCCGATTGATGAAGTGTCGTGCATGACCTGACGCTGCAGGTTGGTCAGGTCGACCGTATCAAAGTCAGCCAGGTGCAGTTCACCAACACCTGCAGCAGCCAGATACAACGCGACCGGTGAGCCGAGGCCGCCGAGGCCGACTATCAGCGCCCGACTGCCCTTGAGCTTCAACTGACCGTCGATATCGACCTGCGCCAGGAGGATCTGTCGGCTGTAGCGCAACAGCTCCTGATCGCTCAGCACAGGAGGCGCCCCAAGGTAATACGTTCATGACCGGCAAGGTCATCGCGGCTTTCGATCTGCTCGAAATCGTTCTGAGCCAGCAGCTCGCGTACCGCAGCGGCCTGATCGTAACCGTGTTCAAGCAACAACCAGCCGCCCGGCTGCAGGTGCTGCGGCGCCTGAGTGATGATCGCGCGCAGATCGTCCAGGCCATCTTCGCCAGCAACCAGCGCACTGCTGGGCTCAAACCGCACATCACCGGCCACCAGATGCGGATCTGCAGCAGCGATGTAAGGCGGGTTGCTGATGATCAGATGGAAACGCTCACCGTCCAGCGCGCTGAACCAGTGACTGTTGAGCACCCGGACGTTGTCCAACTGCAGACGCTGGCGGTTGCGTTCAGCCAGGGCCACGGCGTCGAGCACACGGTCGACGGCGGTCACCTGCCACTGTGGGCGCTCGCTGGCCAGTGCCAGCGCAATGGCCCCGGTTCCGGTACCAAGATCGAGTACACGAGCGGGCAGCGCTGGCAGCAGCTCAAGGGCCGTCTCTACCAGCAACTCGGTTTCCGGACGCGGAATCAGTGTATGAGGCGCCACTTCCAGATCAAGTTTCCAGAACCCCTGCTGCCCCAGAATATACGCCACAGGCTCACCGGCACGGCGGCGCTGCAGGTAGTCGGCAAAGGTCTGGGCCGCCTCACTGGTGACGATCCGCTCTGGCCAGGTATGCAGGTAACTGCGCGACTTGCCGATGGCAGCCGCCAGCAACAACTCGATATCCAGACGCGCCGTCGGCGAATCCGGCAGCTCCGCACCGCGAAGCAGGCTGGCAATAATCGTCATTTACTCACCCAGTGCTGCCAGTTGGTCAGCCTGATACTCGGCCAGCAATGGTTCGATGACCGCATCGACCCCGCCCGCCAACACTTCATCAAGGGAATACAGGGTCAGGTTGATACGGTGATCGGTCACCCGGCCCTGTGGGTAGTTGTAGGTACGAATACGCTCGGAACGATCGCCCGAGCCGACCAGCAGCTTGCGCTCACTGGCAATGGCATTCTGTGCCGCGCTGGTCTGCATGTCATTGAGCTTGGCCGACAGCCAGGACATGGCACGCGCACGGTTCTTGTGCTGCGAACGCTCTTCCTGGCACTCCACCACGATGCCGGTCGGCAAGTGCGTGATACGAATCGCCGAATCGGTCTTGTTCACGTGCTGACCGCCCGCCCCGGAAGAGCGGTAAGTGTCGACCCGCAAATCAGCCGGGTTGATCTCGATTGCCACCTGCTCGTCAGGCTCGGGCAACACCGCGACGGTACACGCCGAGGTATGAATGCGCCCTTGGGATTCGGTTTCCGGTACCCGCTGCACGCGGTGCGCACCCGACTCGAATTTCAGCTTGCCGTAGACGTTATCGCCTTCGACACGCGCAATGATTTCCTTGTAGCCGCCGTGCTCGCCCTCGTTCTCCGAGAGGATCTCCAAACGCCAGCCACGTCGCTCGGCATAACGCGAGTACATGCGGAACAGGTCGCCGGAAAAAATCGCCGCCTCGTCCCCGCCCGTACCCGCGCGGATCTCCAGGAACACGTTGCGCCCATCGTTCGGGTCCTTGGGCAGCAGCATGCGTTGCAACTGGCTTTCCAGTGCGAGCAACTGCTCCTTGGATTCGCGCACCTCTTCCACAGCCATTTCCCGCATATCCGGGTCACTGTCCTTGAGCAGCGCCTGAGCCCCCTCAAGCGCGTCCTGAACCTTGCGCCACTGCGCATAGGCAGCCGCGACGGGCTCAACTTCGGCGTACTCCTTGGAATAGGCACGGAAGCGGGTCTGATCGGAAATGACTTCAGCATCACCCAACAGGGCAGTCAGTTCCTCGAAGCGGTCCTGGAGGGTATCCAGTTTATTGAGCAGCGACGCTTTCATTGCGGGGGTTTATCCGTCGAGCCCTCGTTGAGGGCAAAGAGTTCCTGGGCCATGGCCAGCGCATCGAGGCGGCCTTCGGCAGAGAGCTTTTTCAACTGCACACTCGGCGCATGCAGCAACTTGTTGGTCAAGCCACGGGCCAACTGCGCCAAGACCTCCTCGGCATTGGCACCGTTGGCCAGCAGGCGCTGGGCCTTTTGCAATTCCTCGTCGCGCAGCCGCTCACCTTGCTGGCGGTAGGCCTTGAGCACATCCACCGCCGCCAACTCACGCAGACGCAGCATGAAGTCTTCGGCACCGACCGAGACCAGCTCCTCGGCCGCCTGGGCGGCGCCCTGACGGCTCTTGAGGTTCTCGGCGACAACGTCGTGCAGGTCATCGACGGTGTACAGGTAAACGTCGTCCAACTCACCGACTTCTGGTTCGATATCCCGAGGTACGGCGATATCCACCATGAAAATCGGCTTGTGCTTACGCAATTTCAATGCGCTTTCTACCGCGCCCTTGCCAAGAATCGGCAACTGGCTGGCGGTGGAACTGATCACGATATCGCTGTGCACCAGTTCATGGGGAATGTCTGCCAGCAACACCGCATGGGCACCGAACTGTTCGGCCAGCGTGCTCGCACGCTCCAGGGTTCGGTTAGCCACCACAATGCGCCGCACCCCCTGCTCATGCAGGTGACGGGCCACCAGGGTAATGGTTTCACCAGCCCCGATCAGCAGCGCCTGGCTACGCCCAAGGTCACTGAAGATCTGCTTGGCCAGGCTCACAGCGGCAAACGCCACTGACACCGGGTTTTCGCCGATGGCCGTGTCGGTGCGCACCTGCTTGGCAGCACTGAACGTGGCCTGGAACAAACGCCCCAGCAAGGGGCCAATGGTCCCAGCTTCGCGTGCCACGGCATACGCCGATTTCATCTGGCCCAGGATCTGCGGCTCGCCCAGCACCAGCGAGTCGAGCCCGGAGGCAACCCGCATCATGTGCCGCACGGCATCGTGATCTTCATGGACATAGGCACTGGCACGCAGCTCTTCGAGGCTGAGCTGGTGATATTCGGCCAACCAGCGCAATACGCTGTCGGCCGCCAGGTGGTCCTGTTCGATGTAAAGTTCGCTGCGGTTGCAGGTCGAGAGGATCGCGGCTTCGCGGCTGGCGGTGAGTCGACAGAGCTGCTGCAAGGCTTCGACCAGCTGCTCGGGCGTAAACGCCACGCGCTCGCGTACGTCTACCGAGGCAGTCTTATGGTTGATACCGAGTGCAAGAAAGGCCATTCAAGGTCGCTGATTATGACGTGAAGCCGATAATTGTCCTACTTCGCAGGTTAGAGAACAACCACCGCTCACTATTGTCTCTATAGTCAGTACCTAAGTCTGTACTTCCAGAGGCCATCACTTATGGGTTTGCCCTAGCGCTTGTGTCATGATGATCCGACCGCAGGTTAGTCGCCCAAAATCCCCACTATGAATAGATCCTCCGCGTTGTTCCTTGCCTTTGCCTTGCTTCAGGGCTGCCAGACCCTGGCTCCGGATTCCCCGGATGCCAAGGCGCCTGCCGCCGAGACTGCACCTCCTGAACAGGTCAAGCCCACGGTCTACGGATCCTTCAGCCAGGACACCGTCTATAGCCTGTTGACCGCCGAATTGGCAGGCCAGCGCAATCGCTTCGATATCGCGTTGGACAACTATGTTGCCCAAGCCATCAAAACCCAGGACGCCGGTATCTCAGAACGTGCCTTCCGCATCGCCGAGTACCTCGGTGCCGACCAGGCTGCGCTGGACACGGCGCTGATCTGGGCAAAGAACGCACCAGAAAGCCTCGATGCGCAACGCGCCGCCGCAATCCAGCTGGCGCGGGCCGGGCGCTATGACGACTCCATGAACTACATGGAGAAGGTCCTGCAGGGCCAGGGTGACACGCACTTCGATTTCCTGGCGCTGTCAGCCGCCGAAACCGATCAGGAAACCCGTGATGGCCTGCAGAAAAGTTTCGACCGCCTGCTGCTGAAGTACCCGGACAATGGTCAGCTGGTGTTTGGCAAAGCCCTGTTGCTACAACAGGATGGCAATGCGAACGCCGCACTGGAACTGCTCGAAAAACACCCGCCAGAGGCCGGCGAAATCGCTCCGGTACTGCTGCAGGCACGCCTGCTGCAAAGCCTCGATCGCGGCAAGGAAGCACTGCCACTACTGCAAAAGACCATTCGCAAGTACCCCGACGACAAGCGCCTGCGCCTGACCTACGCGCGCATGCTGGTCGAACAGGACCGGGTCGAGGATGCCAAGGTCGAGTTTGCCAGCCTGCTACAGCAATACCCGGACGATGACGAGCTGCGCTACTCACTGGCACTGGTCAGCCTGGAGGCCAAGGCCTGGAACGAAGCCGAAAGCTACCTGCAAGAGCTGATTGCCCGCGGTAGCCGGGTCGATTCGGCACACCTGAACCTGGGTCGCCTGCATGAAGAGCGTAATGACCCGGAAGGCGCATTGATCGAGTACGCCCAGGTTGGCCCCGGCAATGATTACCTGCCAGCACAACTGCGCCAGGCCGACATTCTCATCGCCAACGGTCGAGCCACCGAAGCCTCGCGGCGCCTGGCCGCAGCGCGTGAAGCCCAACCGGACTACGCTATCCAGTTGTACCTGATCGAAGCCGAAACCCTTGGCAACAACAACAAGGACGCCCAGGCCCTGCAGGTGCTGCAACAGGCCATCAAACTGTACCCCGACGACCTGAACCTGCTTTACACCCGCGCCATGCTTGCGGAAAAGCGCGACGACCTGGCCCAGATGGAAAAGGACCTGCGCAGCATCATCAGCCGCGAGCCGGAAAATGCCATGGCCCTCAACGCCCTGGGCTACACACTGGCCGACCGCACGACACGCTATGCCGAAGCCAAGGGCCTGATCGAAAAAGCACACCAGATCAACCCGGAAGACCCCGCCGTGCTCGACAGCCTGGGCTGGGTCAACTACCGCCTGGGCAACCTCGACGAAGCTGAACGCCTGCTGCGCCAGGCCCTGGAACGCTTCCCTGACCACGAAGTCGCCGCCCACCTGGGCGAAGTGCTCTGGGCCAACGGCAAACGCCGCGAAGCACGCCATGTCTGGGCCAAAGCCCTAGAAGACCAACCTGACAGCCCTATCCTGCGCAAAACCCTTCTGCGCCTGACCGGATCCGAGACTCTGTAAGCCTATGTTCCTGCGCCACTGCATTACCTTCAGCCTGATCGCCCTGCTCGCCGGCTGCGCCGGCTTCGGCTCCCGCGAAGCCCTTCAGGGCCAGGGCAGCCCACAATTGTGGCGCGAGCACAAACAACAGTTGAGCACCCTCGACGGCTGGCAGATCAACGGCAAGGTGGGCATCCGCGCACCGAAAGACTCCGGTAGCGGCACCTTGTTCTGGCTGCAACGCCAGGATTATTACGATATCCGCCTGTCTGGCCCGCTGGGCCGGGGCGCCGCCCGCCTGACCGGGCACCCGGGTCAGGTCGTACTGGAAGTCGCCAACCAGGGACGCTTCGAGGCCCAGAGCCCGGAGACCTTGCTGGAGGAGCAATTGGGCTGGCAACTGCCAGTGTCGCATCTGGTCTGGTGGGTACGCGGCTTGCCCGCACCCGGCAGTAAGAGCCGCCTGACCCTGAGCGGTGACAGCCGCCTGGCCAGCCTCGACCAGGATGGCTGGAACGTCGAGTACCTGAGCTACATCCAGCAGAACGGTTACTGGCTGCCGGAACGCCTCAAGCTGCACGGCCAGAACCTGGACGTGACCCTGGTGGTCAAGGACTGGCAGCCACGCCAGCTGGGGCACTGACATGCACGCAACCACCCTGACACTGCCGGCACCGGCCAAACTGAACCTGATGCTGCACATTCTGGGTCGCCGCCCCGATGGCTATCACGAACTGCAGACCCTGTTTCAATTTCTCGACTACGGCGATGAGTTGTCTTTTGCCCTACGAGAAGATGGCGAAATACGCCTGCACACCGAAATCGACAACGTTCCTCACGACAGCAACCTGATCGTGAAAGCTGCGCGAAAACTGCAGGCACTTTCAGGCTGCAGCAAGGGCGTTGATATCTGGTTGAAAAAAATCCTGCCCATGGGCGGCGGCATCGGTGGCGGCAGCTCAGATGCCGCAACCACCCTGCTCGGCCTCAACCATCTCTGGCAATTGGGCTGGAGTGAGGACCAACTGGCCGAACTGGGCCTGACCTTGGGCGCCGACGTCCCGGTTTTCGTCCGCGGTCACGCGGCATTCGCCGAAGGCGTGGGCGAAAAGCTCACCCCGGTAGATCCTGAAGAACCCTGGTATGTCGTGCTCGTCCCGCAAGTATTTGTAAGTACAGCGGAAATTTTTTCACATCCATTGTTGACACGTGATTCAGCGCCCATTAAGATGCGCCCCGTTCCCAAGGGAAACAGTCGAAATGACTGCCAACCGGTAGTAGAGCAGAGTTACCCAGAAGTACGTAACTCACTGAATTTGCTAAGCAAGTTCACTGAAGCTAGGCTTACCGGAACTGGAAGTTGTGTGTTTGGGGCCTTCCCAAGCAAAGCTGAAGCTGATAAAGTTTTGGCCCTTCTTACAGAGACCCAAACAGGGTTTGTAGCAAAGGGAAGCAACGTTTCGATGTTGCATCGCGCACTACAGAGTCTGCTCTAGGAATCGAGTGTTAGGCACTCGCAGCAACAGATACAGGGGCGTCGCCAAGCGGTAAGGCAGCAGGTTTTGATCCTGCCATGCGTTGGTTCGAATCCAGCCGCCCCTGCCATTTTCCTTATACTCATCCAGGTTACCCTCAGCCTTCAGGTACTGCGCGTGTCCAAGATGATGGTCTTTACGGGGAACGCCAACCCCGATCTGGCTCGGCGTGTCGTACGTCAGCTGCATATCCCACTGGGTGATGTTTCTGTCGGTAAGTTTTCCGACGGCGAAATCAGCACTGAGATTAATGAAAACGTCCGCGGTAAAGACGTATTTATCATTCAGCCGACTTGTGCGCCAACCAACGATAATCTGATGGAATTGGTAGTGATGGCTGACGCCTTCCGCCGTTCATCTGCCTCCCGAATCACCGCCGTGATTCCTTACTTCGGTTACGCCCGCCAAGATCGCCGTCCGCGTTCGGCGCGTGTTGCAATCAGCGCCAAAGTCGTTGCTGATATGCTCACCGTCGTTGGTATCGACCGTGTTCTCACTGTCGACCTGCACGCTGACCAGATCCAGGGTTTCTTCGATATTCCAGTAGATAACATCTACGGCTCCCCCGTTCTGGTGGATGACATCGAAGACCAGCGTTTCGAAAATCTGATGATTGTCTCCCCAGACATCGGTGGCGTCGTGCGTGCACGAGCTGTTGCCAAGTCGCTGGGCGTCGATCTCGGCATTATCGATAAACGCCGCGAGAAGGCCAACCACTCCGAAGTGATGCATATCATCGGTGATGTTGAGGGTCGTACTTGTATTCTGGTCGACGACATGGTCGATACCGCTGGCACCCTGTGCCACGCGGCCAAGGCCCTGAAAGAGCACGGCGCTGCCAAGGTTTACGCCTATTGCACGCACCCTGTTCTGTCGGGTCGGGCGATCGAGAATATCGAGAAATCCGTGCTGGACGAGCTGGTGGTGACCAACACCATCCC
>NZ_MBPN01000084.1 GCF_001695625.1 Pseudomonas defluvii | reverse complement strand
CCCGCTGGTACCGGTCGAGTTGAGGGCCGGCCTGATTGTCGGTTTTCTTGGCGGCTTGACTACCTTTTCATCCTTTTCACTGGATACCGTGCGCCTGCTCGAAAGCGGGCAGGCGCCGCTGGCGTTCGGCTATGCCGCGCTCAGCGTACTTGGCGGCCTGCTCGCAACCTGGGCTGGCCTGTCTTTGACCAAATTCTGAACCAACGAGAGAACGATATGCTCGATTCCAAACTGTTACGCGGCCAACTTCAGGAAGTGGCGGACCGCCTGGCCTCCCGTGGCTTCAGCCTGGATGTCGCGCGCATCGAAGCACTGGAAGAGCGCCGCAAGGTGGTGCAAACCCGCACCGAGCAGCTGCAGGCCGAGCGTAACGCCCGTTCCAAGTCCATCGGCCAGGCCAAGGCCAAGGGCGAAGACATCGCTCCGCTGATGGCTGACGTCGAGCGCATGGCGGCCGAACTGGCCAGTGGCAAGGTCGAGCTGGACAGCATCCAGTCCGAGCTGGATGGCATTCTGATGGGCATTCCGAACCTGCCGGACGCTTCCGTGCCGGTCGGTGAAGACGAAGAAGGCAACGTTGAAGTGCGCCGCTGGGGCACCCCGAAAGCCTTTGATTTCCCGGTCCAGGATCACGTCGCCCTGGGCGAGAAGAACGGCTGGCTTGACTTCGAAACCGCAGCCAAGCTGTCGGGCGCACGTTTTGCCCTGCTGCGTGGCCCGATTGCGCGCCTGCACCGTGCCCTGGCCCAGTTCATGATCAACCTGCACATCAACGAGCACGGTTACGAAGAGGCCTACACCCCGTACCTGGTTCAAGCACCTGCGCTGCAAGGCACTGGCCAGCTGCCCAAGTTCGAGGAAGACCTGTTCAAGATCAGCCGTGAAGGCGAAGCCGACTTCTACCTGATCCCGACCGCTGAAGTGTCGCTGACCAACATCGTCGCTGGCGAGATCCTTGACGCCAAGCAACTGCCGATCAAGTTCGTTGCCCACACCCCATGCTTCCGCAGTGAAGCCGGTGCGTCGGGTCGTGATACCCGCGGCATGATCCGTCAGCACCAGTTCGACAAGGTCGAGATGGTTCAGATCGTTGAGCCGAGCAAGTCCATGGAAGCCCTGGAAGGCCTGACGGCGAACGCCGAGCGCGTACTGCAAGCCCTCGAGCTGCCATACCGCGTGCTGGCGCTGTGCACCGGCGACATGGGTTTCAGCGCCACCAAGACCTACGATCTGGAAGTCTGGGTGCCGAGCCAGGACAAGTACCGCGAAATTTCCTCGTGCTCCAACTGTGGTGACTTCCAGGCCCGTCGTATGCAGGCCCGCTGGCGTAACCCGGAAACCGGCAAGCCGGAACTGGTGCACACCCTCAACGGTTCTGGCCTGGCGGTCGGCCGTACGCTGGTGGCAGTGCTGGAGAACTACCAGCAAGCCGATGGCTCGATCCGCGTGCCTGAAGTCCTCAAGCCTTACATGGGTGGCCTGGAGGTTATCGGCTAAATGGAATTTCTACCGCTGTTCCACAACCTGCGTGGCAGCCGTGTGCTGGTCGTAGGTGGCGGCGAGATTGCCTTGCGCAAATCTCGCTTGCTGGCAGATGCCGGCGCCGTACTACGTGTGGTTGCGCCCGAGATCGAAGGGCAATTGGCCGAGCTCGCCCGGCACAGCGGTGGTGAACTCCTGTCCCGTGGGTATCAGGAAAGCGATCTGGACGGTTGTCAGTTGATCATCGCGGCTACTGATGACCAGGAACTCAATGCTCAGGTGTCTGCCGATGCCCGCAAGCGTTGTGTGCCGGTCAATGTGGTCGATGCGCCTGCGTTGTGCTCGGTGATTTTCCCGGCCATTGTCGACCGTTCGCCACTGGTTGTTGCGGTGTCCAGCGGCGGTGATGCACCGGTCCTGGCTCGGTTGATCCGGGCCAAGATGGAAACCTGGATCCCTGCGGCTTATGGCGAACTGGCCGGCCTGGCTGCACGTTTTCGCCACAAGGTGAAAGCGCTCTACCCAGACGTCAACCAGCGCCGCGGCTTCTGGGAAGATGTCTTTCAGGGGCCGATTGCCGAGCGCCAACTGGCCGGGCAGGGTGCTGAAGCCGAGCGTTTGTTGCAAGCCAAGGTAGACGGCGTACCCGCGCAGACGTCAGGCGAGGTGTACCTGGTTGGCGCTGGTCCTGGCGATCCTGATCTGTTGACGTTCCGCGCCTTGCGCCTGATGCAGCAAGCGGATGTGGTGCTCTATGACCGCCTGGTGGCACCGGCAATCATTGAGCTGTGCCGTCGTGATGCCGAGCGTATTTACGTTGGCAAGCGTCGCGCCGATCACGCCGTGCCTCAGGATCAGATCAATCAGCTTTTGGTTGACCTGGCCAAGCAAGGCAAGCGCGTGCTGCGGCTCAAGGGGGGCGATCCGTTCATCTTTGGGCGTGGCGGCGAGGAAATCGAGGAACTGGCGGAGCAGGGTATTCCATTCCAGGTAGTACCCGGTATCACGGCGGCCAGTGGTTGCTCGGCGTATGCCGGTATCCCGCTGACCCACCGTGACTATGCGCAGTCAGTGCGCTTCGTGACCGGTCATCTCAAGGATGGCACCAGCAACTTGCCGTGGAACGATCTGGTGGCGCCTGCGCAAACCCTGGTGTTCTACATGGGGCTGGTGGGGCTGCCGACCATCTGTGCCGAGCTGATCCGTCATGGTCGTGCCGCCGATACCCCGGCGGCGCTGGTTCAGCAGGGCACCACGCCCAACCAGCGGGTCTTTACCGGCACGTTGGCTGACCTGCCGACACTGGTGGCGGAGCATGAAGTCCATGCGCCAACGCTGGTCATCGTCGGTGAAGTGGTGCAACTGCGTGACAAGCTCGCCTGGTTCGAAGGCGCCCAGTAAAAACCGACCCTTGTTGTCGATTGCAGCAATAGGCGCCGCCTGTGCGGCGCCTGCATTGTCGGCCTACTAGGTCATTAACCGAGCGGGCGTGCGTCCCAGTACGCCCGTGCCTTGGCGAACGCGTTTTCACGGTCATCGCCCAGCCCGCGCAGGGCCAGGGCCATGGTCGAAATCAAAGCCATTTCACCGTAGCTGTCGCGGGCCTCTCCGCGCCAGACCGCCAGTAAATGCTCCGGTTCCAGGCTGGCCGGTTTGACATGGCGCTGTGCGGCGAGCGCTGGCCATTCCTCATCCCAATCCTGCCCGCCTGCCGTGCCATACAAATGGCTGGCGCTGTCCGGGTTGACCTCTATCTCACCCCCGTCGCCCTTGACCACAATGGCTGTGTCACCGAGCAGTCGGCTGGCCTCGCGATGCACCGCCTGATAGCCGGGGTGGAAGATGCTCTGCAGGCCGCAGCGCGCGCCCAACGGGTTGAGCACGCGGGCCAGGGAGTGGATGGGTGAACGCAGGCCCAAGGTGTTGCGCAGGTCGATCATCCGCTGCAACGGGGGCGCCCAGTCCTGCAATGGAGCAAACGCCAGGTGCTGGTTATCCAGCGCCTTGGACACGGCATTCCAGTCGCGGCACAGCGGAATCTGCAGCAGGTCGAGCAGTTGCTCGGTGTACAGGCGCCCCGCGGTATGCGCACCGCCGCCATGCATCAGGATACGCACGCCGTTTGCTGCCAGGCACTTGGCCGCCAGCAGGAACCAGGGCAGGTGACGTTTCTTGCCCGCGTAGCTTGGCCAGTCGAGGTCGACCTGCATTGGCGGCGCTTGCAGGCGCTGGCGCAGGGCTTCGGTGAAGCCTGCCAGTTCCTCGGGGCTCTCTTCCTTGTGCCGCAACAGCATCAGGAACGCACCCAGCTGGGTTTCTTCGACCTTCTCGTCGAGCAGCATGCCCATGGCCTCACGGGCTTCTTCGCGGGTCAGGCCGCGAGCGCCGCGCTTGCCTTTGCCAAGGATGCGCACAAATTGGGCGAAAGGGTGCTCAGCCGGGGTTTCGAGGGTTAACGGGCGAGGATCGGTCATATGCAATTGGTTGGCTTCGGCAGGCCCGCCAGCTTGGCGGCGAGTTTGGCAGGGGTGCCCTTGAACAGGCGATTCAGGTGCAGGCTGTTGCCTTTTTCCGGGCCCAGCTTCAAGGCTGTGTATTTGATCAGCGGGCGGGTGGCTGGCGACAGCTGGAACTCCTGGTAGAACTGACGCAGCAGTTCCAGTACTTCCCAGTGCTCTGGGGTCAGTTCCAGTGCTTCACGCTCAGCCAGCGCGGCGGCGACCTCGCTGGACCAGTCACTCAGCTCCAGCAGGTAGCCATCTTTATCCAGCGCAATGTCGCGGGTGCCGACAGTCAGGGTACTCATAACCAGCTGTTGACCTTGTCGTATTGCAGGGACAGGGCCACGAAAGCCGGGTAATCGACGCTGCGGGCCAAGGTATCTGCCGCAATGGCGCGTGCCTGCAGGTCTTCTTCAAGGGCAAACAGGCGCTCGCCAAGGTTGTGGGCGAGCAGGGTGCTCAGCGGCGCGCTGCCGGGTTGCAGGGCATACACCGCATCGCCGCAGAGCAACAGGCCATCGGCGGGGCCGAGCAGGCGCAGGCAGCTGCTCAGGCGGTCGTCGCCAAAGGGTGAGTGGGAAATGACGTGCAGGGTGCTCATCAGAGGGTTACCACCTGGTCAAAACGGTCAATCAGCGCTGCCAGCGCAGCGTCGTCCAGCACTTCTACCGGCAAGCTCAGCTGCTCGGCACAAAGGCCGCGCTCGAGCAGGCTGGTGCGGGCGGCAAACAATTCTTCTACGCCGAACATGGGCAGCGCCTGCAGGTTCGCTGCAAGGTTCTTCTGCTGCAGCTGTGCGGGTTGCTGGCCGGGTGCGAGCTGGAACACACCATCATCGAGAAACAGCATGCCCAATGGCAGGTCAAAGGCACCGCCGGCCAGGGCGATGTCCAGTGCCTCGCGGGCCGACGGGCCTGCCCACGGCGCTTGGCGGCTGATGATCAACAGGGACTTGGCCATCTTAATCACCTCCAAAGCAGACCAGGCGGTCGGCGGTTTGTGCGGCCTCATGCAACTGGCCAAGGCCTGACAGCTCCCAAGGCGCCGACAGGTTTGCCGCCTGGCGCTGATAGCGTTGGGCTTCTTCTGCGTTCAGCACGCCACGGCGCAAGGCGGCGGCAATGCACACCACGCCATCGAGCTGTTGCTCGCTGACGAAGGTGCGCCACTGGGCTGGAACATCCAGCTCATCCTGGGGCGTGACCACAGTGCTTGAAGCGCTGTGAACGCCATCCTGGTAGAAAAACAACCGGACGATCTCGTGCCCGCCTGCCAGTACGGCTTGGGCGAACAGCAGGGCGCGGCGCGAGGAGGGCGCATGGGCCGGGGAAAAAACCGCAATCGCGAACTTCATGGGAGGCTCTGTCAGCAAATCTGTGGGAATAATAAAGCAAAAAGCCCGCAGCGGGCTGCGGGCTTCCTGTTCTATCGGTTGCCAGGCGCGAGGCGCCGCCAATCAGGCCTTGTGCGCGCTGCTTTCTGGCAGAAACCAGTTCAACACCAGTGCACAGATCCCGCCGGTGGCGACACCCGACTCCAGCACATTGCGCAGTGCCGACGGCATATGGGCGAGGAACTCCGGTACTTGCGCCACACCCAGCCCCAGCGCCAGCGACACCGAGATAATCAGCAGTGCGCGGCGGTCCAGGCTGATGCTGGCGAGGATATTGATACCCGACGCCGCCACAGCCCCGAACATCACCATCGCTGCGCCACCCAATACCGGCTCAGGCACCGCC
Organism: Pseudomonas defluvii; assembly: GCF_001695625.1. Lineage (GTDB taxonomy): Bacteria > Pseudomonadota > Gammaproteobacteria > Pseudomonadales > Pseudomonadaceae > Aquipseudomonas > Aquipseudomonas defluvii. Next base: position 18,320 of record NZ_MBPN01000084.1, on the reverse strand, counting down.
TGAATCACACCGGCCACTGCCGGGAACAGGCCCAGCAGTACCAGCATTGCGGCGATCCACACACCGATATGGCGGCTGGCGATACCGGTCAACTGAATCACCCCATTGTTCTGGGCGAAGATCGAGCTGGGGAAGGTGTTGAACACGCCGGCCAACAGCGAGTTGGCGCCGTTCACCAGCACGCCGCCCTTGATCCGTTGCATCCACACCGGGCCTTCTACCGGCTGGCGCGACACCTTACTGGTGGCGGTTACGTCACCGATGGCTTCCAGCGAGGTCACCAGGTAGATCACCAGCATCGGGATAAACAGTGCCCAGGAGAAGCTCAGGCCGAAGTGCAGCGGCATCGGCACCTGGAACAGCTCGGCCTGGTGCATGCCGGTAAAGTCCAGGCGGCCCATATAACCGGCCAGCGCATAGCCCACGGCCAGGGCAATGACGATGGCGCAACTGCGCATCCAGACCACAGGAATACGGTTGAGCACCACGATAATCGCCAGCACCACACCTGACAGCAGCAGGTTCTCACCGTTGGCGAAGGTGCCGTTGGCCATGGCCGCGAAGCCGCCACCCATGCTGATCAGGCCGACCTTGATCAGGGTCAGGCCGATCATCAGCACCACGATACCGGTCACCAGCGGGGTGATCAGGCGCTTGACGAACGGCAGGATCCGGGAAATACCCATCTCCACGAACGAGCCGGCAATGACCACACCAAAGATGGCTGCCATCACGCCTTCTACCGGCGTGCCTTGCTTGACCATCAACGCACCGCCAGCGATCAGCGGGCCGACAAAGTTGAAACTGGTGCCCTGAACAATCAGCAACCCGGCGCCAAACGGCCCGAAGCGGCGGCACTGCACAAAGGTGGCAATCCCGGAGATGACCAGCGACATCGACACGATCAGGTTGGTATCGCGGGCTGAAACCCCCAGTGCCTGGCAAATCAGCAGGCCGGGGGTCACGATCGGCACGATGATCGCCAGCAAGTGTTGCAGGGCGGCCAGCAGGCCGATCAGCAGGCGAGGGCGGTCTTCCAGACCCAGGACCAGTTCATTGGCCTGCGCAGGTGCGTCTGGCCGGTGTTCGATTGCGCTCATGGGTAGTGTGCTGCCCCGGGAGAAAAAAGGAGCGCATTCTACGGTGGCACACCCATTTGGCAAAGCCCAAACGCCACCCATGAAAAAGCCCACCGAAGTGGGCTTTCGTACACTACCGGGCTATCAGTCGTCGCGACCCATCAGGCCGAACAGCTGCAGCAGGCTGACGAACAGGTTGTAGATCGATACATACAGGCTGATGGTTGCCATGATGTAGTTACGCTCACCACCGTGGATGATCGCGCTGGTCTGGAACAGAATGCAGACCGACGAGAACAGCACGAAGCCGGCGCTGATCGCCAGTTGCAGGCCGCTGATCTGGAAGAACAGGCTGGCCAGTACTGCGCCCATCAGCACGAAGAAACCGGCGGTGATGAAGCCACCCAGGAAGCTCATGTCCTTGCGGGTGATCAGCACATAGGCCGACAGGCCGCCGAACACCAGCGCGGTCATGGCGAATGCCGAGCTGACGACTTCAGCGCCGCCCTGCATGCCCAGGTAACGGTTGAGGATAGGGCCGAGGATGAAACCCATGAAACCGGTGAGGGCGAACGTGGAGACCAGGCCCCAGACCGAATCGCGCAGCTTGTTGGTGAGGAAGAACAGGCCATAAAAGCCGATCAGCACCACGAACACGTTCGGGTAGCCGACGCGCATCTGCTGGGCCACGTAGGCCATGATGCCGCTGAAAACAAGGGTTAAAGCCAGAAGGCCGTACGTGTTACGCAGGACGCGGCTGACTTCTTGCTGTTCGACCTGCAGGCCGTGATTGACGGCGTAATCCTGTTCGCGCATGGCGACACTCCTGTGGTTTTGAAACGTTCAGATGCAAAGATCATAACAGAGGCATGCAAAGCGGCTACACAGAGAGTTTGACAGCTTGTTTCATTTCGGTATTATGGCGCCCGCAAAGCCGAGGAAGCGTGGCCGAGTGGTTTAAGGCAACGGTCTTGAAAACCGTCGATGGGCAACTATCCTAGAGTTCGAATCTCTACGCTTCCGCCATATAAGTGCCTGATTTCATTGATGTTTATCCCGCTCTACCCTGCAAAAGGGAGCATTTTGGGAACACTTTGGGAATAGCAGGCAAAAAGAAGGAGCCCTTGAGGCTCCTTTTTTGTTGCGTTTAGCTCAACCTGAGCGCCTGATTCAACAATCCCACCACATCCGGCCCGTCCTCGCTGATCCACTTCGCGTAGTGCTTGAAGATCATCGCTGTCGACGTGTGCCCCATCTGGTCAGCTATCCACTCTGGCGTGGCAATCCCGCTGCTCAGCATCTGGCTGGCGAACGTATGTCGGCAAGTATTCGGCCCGCGTTGACGTACACCGGCCTTCTCCAGGTGCGTGATCCACCAACCGTGACGCAGCACGTCCGAAGAACGGTACGGCTCACCCGTGGCTGTGTTGTGGAAGACAAACCGCACGCGCTGTTCGCGAACCGTCCGGTTGTCGCGATCCACTACCTCGATCAGCTCAGCCGGCAGATTCTTAGTGAAGCGTGCCTGTGCCTGGAGTGCGCGCAGAGCAGGGGCAAGCAACTTGACCTTGCGTGTCGATCGCCTGGTCTTTGTCACCTTGTACTGGCCACTGACACGGGCGCGGCGGATTTCGACCGTGCCAGCTTCCAGATCGATGTCCTCCCAGGCCAGCGCCATCGCTTCACTCACCCTTGGGCCTGACCAGATCATGTACTGGGTGAGATTGATCTCCTGCTCTCGGTCGGTTGGTTGGCCCAGAATGGCCTCGATCTCTTCCCGGGTGAATGGGTCTGGGTCTTCCGCGTCCGGTAGCGAAATAGTGATGCCATCGGTTGGATCGAAGGCGCTACGGTTGCGAGTGCGGTACAGCCGGAAGACCTGGCGCAGATGGCTGACGATCTCCCGCACGGTTTTGTTGTGCAGTTTGGGCATCAGGACGCTCTGGACCCAGTGCTGGATGTCCAGGTGATCAATCTGATCAGCCTGCAAGTCTCCCCAGCGTGGCCGGATATGCTTCTCGGTGCGGCTGCGATACATGGCGAATCCGCTCGCGGCCATCTGGTTAGCCTTTATCTCCAGCCACAGATCGATGTAGTGGCCGAGGGTGTTGGTCTTGACCCTAGGCGAGTCAGGGAAGTGGCGGGCGTAGCTGAACGTCCCTGCCTGGATCTCATAGTTGATGATCCCCACCAGGCGCTCGGCGTTGGCCAAGTTGGCGGGGGAGGCGTCGCCCGGGATGGTTTCCCGGCATAACTCGCCTTGGTAACGGAAGTACACGCGGACATGGTTGCCGCGTACTTCGACTCCATCTGCCATTGAATTTCACTCGAAACAAAGAAACGGCCCAGTGTATGGGCCGTTGTGAGAGGTTGGCCTGTTGCCAGGCCTAGAAGATCGCGGCGTTAGTTCTTGGACAGCCTTCGGTCACCCGCATCAACGGGGTGGCTGAAAATCACCAGCTCTTTCGGGTCGATCAAGTCGCGCTGGCGCTCTACCAATAAATGAGGGTCGAGTCCCAGTTTTGTGGCCATGGCTTCTGCGGCCTGGCGTGCGCTGATGGTGTTACTAGCGGTCTTCTTCTGTCCCTTGACGGTGGCCACGTACGTGCCAGTTGTATAGCGGCAGCGAATATCAACGGCCACGATAGTTCCCTCTCTGTTCGCGCTTGGCCTCTACGTTAGCAATATAGGCTTCCCACTCAACCGATTTACGCTGCTGGCGGATTTTGCTGCAGCTCTGGTGCTTACGGGTTGAACGGGAATGACCGCAGACATCGCAGTAATTGGGGAGATCGAGGGCATGGCTTGCCAGCCGAGGGCGGATTTTCTGGGTCATGTGCGGCTTTCTCCGAACAGGGCACGAGTGAGAGCGTTACGCTCACCGGCCGGCGTCAAGTCGGACAGAGCAATCGCCACCTTGTGATTGTTTCGGTACTTCACGATCGCCGTGCTGCCGAGGATGCAAACTATGGTCGCCTGCTTGACGCTCATACGAGTGGTCCGCGTTCCATGACGAACTTCAACGAAGGTGACTTGGTCGCCGGGCTTGTAGGCTGGTGTGGTAGCCTTCTCAGTGCCGACTTCGGGGGTTTCTACTTGCATGTTGTTTCTCCTTGGGGTTGGTCGGCGCCGGAGAGTTGCAGCTCCTCGGCGCCTCCCTTCTGCTTACGTGAGCTGGGTTTGCTTGCCGTTCTCGAAGACGTAGAGATCCACGTCGCGTAGCCGGTACACGCCTCCCGGCCCACCGCACACGATGTATTCACCTTGGCTGGGTTCACCGACTCGCACTGGGAACAACTGGTCTGCCTGATGTGCGTACTCGCTGGAAGCCTTGATCAGCGCATAGAGCTGCTGCCCATGGCGCCCGCAGCCTGCTGGCCCATGTGCAGCTTCGTAACCGAGCCAGGCTGCTCGGGTTTCCAGATTACTGGGTAGCCCGTCAGCGGCCACTTTGAGGTCGTATCCGCGGTCTTTGGCCCAGACCTGGAAGCCCAGCATCAGGTTGAGGGTGTCCAGTTCTCTGTCTGCAGTGCTCACTGTTTGCATGTCATTTCTCCTTGGGGTTGTGCCTGGCGTTGCAGCGCCGTGGCGGTTCAGCCGGCCTTAAAGGTCCAGCACTTGACTGTTGTTGGCCGCACATTGGCGGCGGTGGTGCGGTTGTTGAATGCAGCGCGCACGGCGCTGTCGACGGCGCGGTTGGCGTCGACGAAGGGGCGCGATTTGCTGTTGCGCAGCAGCGTGCGCAGGGTGCTGACGTCAGCCAGCTTCTGCTTGTGCTCGGCGGCTCGTTCGCAGAACTCGTTGAGGTGCACGGCGATCAACTCGGCATTTTTGCTGTGGTCGACCACGGGCTCGTCGCTCAGTGACTGCAGGTAGTCGAACACCTCCCAGAATTCAGCCACTTCCTTCGGGTCGGCGTTCACGGCGTGTTGACGGCCGATAGCCATAGCGCGCAGCTCGCGCAGGGTGGCGTCGTGTTGGCGGTCGGACATCGGTACGATGACTCGCAGTGCGTCGACCAGGGCCATCATCTGCGCATGGTTTTTGATGATCCGCTCGATGCGGATCTCACGCATTTCACGCAGCGCCTGCTCATGCACCTTCACCTGGACACGGAAGGTTTCCATGATTTTCTGCTCGGCCTTCGCAGCCATCAGCAGAAAGTGGCTGACCTCGCTGGCCTGCAGATGGTTGAGGTTGTCGGCTGCAGCGCGGCTCTCACTGGTGACCTCTGGGCGAACGAAGTGCAGCTTCACGATACGTGTAAGGATCGCCTCGGATGCTGTAACGGAAGCGTTCTGGCTGAACACCAGGGTTGCGCGGAAGGGAGGGGCGTTGGTGTCGTTACCGCCGTTTTTCACACCGGTCAGGCCAAGGCCACGGCCGTTGTATAGAGGCTTGAACTGATCGAAGTCGAAGGACTTTGCGGCTCCCGTCTCGGCATCGCTGCGGTCGGCCTCAAGCATCACATTGGGCATGTTTGAAGTCTGGCTCAGCCAGCGGCGTAAGCCCGCCTTGGTCATTTTTACCGGGTCGTCGCCTTCTTCATCCGGTCGGCCAAGTAGTTTCCACAAGAACATCAGTAGCGTGGACTTACCGGCGCCGGCCTCGCCGGTCACCTCTAGGAATGGGAACGACTGGAACTCGCCGCGGATCTGCTCGGCGAACAGCGAACCGAACCAGAAGGCGAGGGCTGCCACGCCCTGGGTGTTGAAGCACGTCCACAGCCACTTGAACCACTCGTCCCGGTACCCGGTGACGTCTTGGTTGATCTCCATCTTGATGGACTTCTGCAGGGTCTTGAGACGCAGGCCTTTGAACTCGAAATAGTCCTCAGCGTTGGCCTTTTCCAGGACACCGCCACGCACGGCCAGATCGCCGAACACGTAGCAGCCGTGCTCCTTGCTGTAGCCGAGATAGTCGATGGTCTTTACGGTTTTCAGGCCGAACAGTTGTTGCTGCATGATCCGGTCGAGCTGGGAACCCGAACCGGTGAACACAGCGCCGGCGGCCATGCCCAGCAGCCGTTTCTTGAACTCGCTGGCCGCAGCCACTTGGCCACCGGTGAAGGTGTTCAAGACGCTGGGCTCGTCGTGCGGGAAGTCGACGCGGAAGTAGTACCAGGACTCGTCTGTTACCTCGTTGCGCTGAAAATAGAGCGCTTGCGGATAGCAGTTAGCGATCTCGACCACCATCCCGCATTGACGCATGGCCTTGTCGCGAAGCTGGCGATCATTGAGCAACTGATTATCGTGGCTGTCTGAGTCCTTGATTTGCTGGATGGCCTTCGTAAGCTTTTCCAGATCCATCTTGAACCAGTACAGGCGGTTCTCGAACGAGAAGTGGAATTCATGACGTTCGCGCCATTCGTACATCAGCACGCCTTTCTCAGCGGCGCTTTCGGCCAGCAGCAGGCTACCGTGGTATCGCGCTTCGCGCAGGTCTCGGTCTATCTGCTCTTGGCGCTTTTCTTCGTCAAGAAATGCCCAGCGCTGGTGCAGATCGTTCCAATCGACCTTTCGGCCGCGCTGCATGATCTGCGCTGCCTCGGAGTTGAAGCCCAACTCGCGGGCCATGGCGGCGTGTTTGCGGGTATAGCGGTGGGCGCCTGGTTCGTTATCCAGAGCCAAGACGAGTTGTGGCAGCTTCTTGCCGTTGTCGGCACGCAGCTTGGCCAGCGCTTTGAGCGACTCAAATGGGAATGCCCCCGAACTCATTGCAGACACTGCGTCGATGCCGTTATGCACCATGGCGATCGCGTCGAAGATGCCCTCGACAATCCACAGTTCGTCCACCTCCAGCAGGTTTACTACGGGCGGACACCACCAGTATCCCTTGGGTGACTGGCCCGGCGCGAAACGCGCTTTCTTCTTCCCGAAACGATGTGGCTGATCGATCAGGCGTTCCCAGTACTGCCCGTGCTCTAGGGCAAAACGGACTGTGGCACTACCGATTTCTAGGATGCGATCCCAGTAGTTTTCCTGTGTGTACCAGCCTTTCACCAGTCCAAGGTCGAAGCCGCGGGCGAACTGCAGGTAAGCGTCGGCCGATGCGCGTGGCGCTTCCTGGGTGGCTGGGTAGCGCTTGCTGTAGTCGTCGAACAGGTCGTCGAACAACTCCTTGATGTGCCACTGCTCACCGCACTTGCTCTCGCGGCCGCACTTTATGAACCAAGGCTCATCCTGTCGCGAATACAGTTCTTTCTTGCCGCAGCTGGGGCAAGTGCCCTTGCGCAGGTACTGGGTACCCGCCATAGGCTTGAGGCCGTAGTTGTCCTCTAGGCGCCGAAGGACTTCGGCGCGCAGTTTGTGGTCCATGGGCTTGCGGTTCACTGCACGCACTCCCCGATACCTGTCAGCTGCTTTTGCAGCTCGCGGCGTGTACGGCAAATACCGGCAAGGTGTGGGATGTCCTGGAGCACCTTCGGTGCACGCTGGCCACGTGGCACGTTCCGATAGCGATCGGAATACCAGACGTCGGCCATGGTGGAGTCGTACTGGCTGTTGAGCCATTGCAGGTATTGCTCTGCCTGCTTTTGGTCCAGCTCAAGCTGGATGGTGATTTTGCTCATTTCGGCCACCGGTAAAGTGCAGTTTCCCCTTACCCACGCAAGGCGGGTATACGGCAGGGGGTGATTCAGGGTTAGTGCGTGGTGTTGCGGGAGGTCAGCAGGCGTGCTGGCAGGAAACGCGCCGGTACCGGGTAGCGCTTCTTGGTTTGCGTATCCAGCAACCAGATCAGGTAACGGTAAGGGCCGCTTGCTGGGTAGATGCCCAGTCGTGCTACTCGCTTGGTGGTCATGCTTTCAAACTCGGCAACAGCCAGTTCAGCGATACGCTGCACCAAGTTTTCAGGTACTTCGAGGGACTGGGTCAGGTAGCGTGCGCAGTTCTCAAGTACCTGGTGATCGCCGGCCAAGTGCTGGCCACGCTGACGATACAGATAGGCGACTGCAGCCTGTTGCATGGCTGCCCGGTAATCGCTGGTGGGGTTTTCAGTCAGGGCAATAGCATTCATGCGTGTACTACCTCCATTTCCAGTTGATCCAGCAAATCGGGTTGATCGTTGGCCGACTTCATCGCCTGACGACGCATGGCTACAGGGGCTACCGGCAGCTTGACTGTTGGGTTCGGCATGCCACTCGGGCTCATTTCATGCGTCATTTCGAACTGAGCACGCACAGACCAGCCGCAGGCCTCGTTTACGCATTGCAGGTAGGCCACACGCAGGAAGATGTGTGTGCCTTCGCTTGTGCGGATGCGCATGCGGCCGTTGCAGTGAGGGCAGACGAGTTTGTAGGTACTCATCCTCAGATTGTCTCGGCCACTTCTAGAGCAATGTTCAACGGGGTGATCGCATCCCCGATCGCAATACGGATATCTGAGCCAGCGAGGCCTCCATTGGCCCTACGAACGGTTTCCTTTAGGGTGTCCAGCCGCAGCTGTGCTTTTGCCAGCAGTTCGATGAGTTGTTCACGATTATTTTCAAGGAGATCGTTCATGGGGTTTCACCAGAGCAAAGAAGAAGTTGCACGCTTGACGCGCCGTTTGACTGAGCGATATGACGCACTGATTAAGGTCATGGAGGGCCGAGACACCACGCGACCACTGGGTGACGGCAGCAAAATTGAAGGGATCTGGGTTCGTGGCGAGGACATCCGGTTTGCAGTGGACGATGTCGCTACAGCACTGAAGGAAATAAAGTCCCGGCTTGGCAAAGACTGATGATTGCGCTGCATAGCCGTCACCTTCCTGGCTGCTGGCTGTGTAGCGTGATTGTTGCCAGCACCTCGGCAGACCGTGCTGCGAGGTAGCGTTTGTGCGCTTGCATGATTTCCTTCGCCTCACCTTCCTCAATGACGCCATCCTCCAGTGCCTTGGCGATGATCTGGTCTACTACGCCGCGCTTGGCGTCGGTCTTGACCGAGCGTCTGTAGAGTTCGACGTTGTCCAGAGTCTCTGGCGTAGCCAATGGCACGAACATGCCGCCGTACATATGGGCAATGAACTCAGGCAGGAATGTTGTTCCGGCATCGGTTTCGAGCCGGTGAATCTGGTCGTAGGTCAGCGGGCGGCTGCCGGCATTCTCGTAGAGGTGGTTATCGAATCGCTTCAGTTCGTAGCCAAGGCGTGCAGCCGCACATTCACGGCCGCCAGGAAAGGCGCAGACAACTGCACTGACCACCTGGCGCAGGGTTTCTAGAACGGGACGCTTCATGTTCTGGTTTCCTCCTTGAGCCAGTAGGACTAGTTTTCGGTTGCGCCGTCTTTGATACCGAGCAGGACCGCCGCCCGGTGTGCCTCTCCGCGGAGGCACTTTTTCTGCCCGTTAAGGACCGCGTACACAGTAGAAGGAGTAAGGCCATGCTTCTCGGCCCATTCCTTCGCTGAAATTCCTTGGCGTGCTAAGCGAGCCCGAGCCCCTTGGCACGCTTGCTCGGTGGGGTATGTGTTCGGCATAGTCTCGATTCGTGTGATTTCGTGTGACGATGAGCTGATTATTTCCCTCAATTGTGGGAATGTCAATCGTCTTTGGAGACGTTTGTGGGAATTGGCGAGCGCCTAAAAGAAGAACGGGAACGCCTCGGGTTGAGCCAGACTGATTTCGCAGCTCTCGCTGGGGCGTCTAAGAACAGTCAATACAACTACGAGAAAGGTGAGCGAAGCCCGGATGCGAACTACTTGTTCGCAGCTGCTATGCAGGGCGTTGACGTGCTGTACGTCATCACTGGGGAGCGTAAGCCACAGCTGACTGACACCGTTTCCGCTGAGGAGGCTGAGTTCTTAGAGGTCTACCGCAAGGTCGCGGAGAGCGATAAAGCATTGTTGAGCCGTACGGCATCGGCGCTGGCCAAAACAGCCAAGTGATAGTGCAGTGCGTCTGTCACTGGCAAGCGCTGGATAGGATGTTGTAAACCGTCCCATGGGGGGGCGGTGATTCATTGGATGACAAAAGGAAGTTCTTTAAAATGGCCCTCACGCCCTGTAAGTCTTGCAAGCACCAAGTAGATGCAAAGGCGAAAGTTTGCCCAAGCTGCGGTGTTTCCAATCCTGGTGTAACTGCTTTTCAGCAGTTTATGGGGTTGGTTCTTCTGCTTGTGATAATCGTAGTAGTGTTTAAGGCCTGTTCGAGTGACAGTAATGACAAGGCTGTATCGGTCGAGTCGAAACAAAAAACTCAGGTCCCAGAAAAGGTCGAGAGTAAGCCTGTGCAAAAAACTTTGGGGGTAACTCCCCAAGAATATGCTGATCGAATAAACCCAATAATCAAAAAATTCGAGAAACCTTATCGCGTTGATGGCGGTTCCGTCAAAAGCGGCGAGGTTAATGACATTTTTAGTGCCAGCCTAGGTCCATATGCCTCTCTTGTGGCGAGTGTTTCCAAAGTCAACGGCGAGATTCAAGAGCTGACTCTTATCGGCGCCGGTGACGGTAAGCCTACGTCTGGTCTGGAAATTATGATGATGGCCAGTGCCGCTTTGGCATCCGCTGCTCCAGGTGCTGACTTCCGTGAAGTCTTCAAGAAACTTCCATCGATGATGGATGGTAATCCTGAGATACACGGAAAAGTAAAGCTAAGTGTTAAAAAATCTGATCAAGTTGGCACTTGGTTTTTTGCAACGCCGATCTGATAGTTCTGTAGTGCGTACTCTTGGTGCAGTGAGCGATATAGTTGATTTCGCTCCTGTCACATGGAATGGAGTATTGACATGCAAAGCCTTACCGAGTTTGAGCTTTTTTTCCTTGATTTGCTGCGCGGTTTGAATGAGCAGCAGTTAAAGGATGTTATCAGGATTATGGAGGCGTTTCTGCTTTCTTCACAGTAAGCGGCGGACTGCAAGGCTCACAGTTGCTGAGTCTTGCTTGTATTCATTGGTGAAGTGGGAATGAGTAGTTGAAATATAATCATAAGCACTTGGCGGAGACGGGATTTTTTTGGTTTGCACTGGGGGTTCCGATAGCGATAGGACTAACTCTTGGCATAGCAATCGGCCTAGCTGAGAGCTCTATGAGTTGGTGCTTTGCTGAGGAATGTGTTCGCACTTTTTTTACTGTATATAAATTCCCAATTGCAATTTCAGGCTTGTCCTTGCCGCTAGTCGCAATGGTTGCGGCTATTCATAGATCTATGGAGGCCGCTCATCAGTTAAATGAGGCCTTGCTAAATAATAGATTTGGTAACTATCTGAAGCATCGCGAGGGTTTTGAGAAGCTGTTGGATGGCTTCTGTGAGCGAGAAAATAAAGGTCTTGAACGTGGTTTGTTGGTTATGGCGCAGAAAATTTATGCTGAACTTTTTCCAGATAGTGGGTTCAATAATAAAAGCTGGAATGGTCGGCATGACTCTGGCTATTTAGGTAAGCTTGATGAGCATGTTGAGGTCGTGATGTCGGGCGCGGCTCGTGGGTCTTCGGGCTTTGATTTTTCTTGCTTTTTGGATTCTGTCTCTTATTTGTCTAGAGAGATGCATATTAGTTACTCTCCTTATTCTTGGGTGAGGCTTGCTGGTAATGATGTTAGCTCGGGGAATCGTTTTGTCGTTTCTTCACTCCTTGCTGAGAAATATGCATTTGTGATTGCGGTTTCGGATATTTTGGAGGTTTATATGTTGCTTAAAATATATGCTGGTGAGTACGGTGGTAGAGATATTGCTAGGGATTTCATTGATTCTGATGTCTTTAAAAGTGTGATTTTTTCTTCAGATGAATATATTATTAAATCAGGTCCTGACTGGAAGAATGGTTAGAGGTGAGTAAGTTGCAATCGCCCAAGCTCAATTTTTTCCATTTTGCAGTTTCTTCCATTTTGTGTCAGAGTTTTTTTTCGCAGCTTGATAAGTTTCAAATACACGGTTAATCCTTTTTGGTCGTGTAGCATTGCCAGCAACAACAGATTTCTCTTTGCCGCTGGCCTTGTCCCTGTAAAACGCAACCACGCCCGTGTATTTACCGCCTTTCGGTTCTTCGTACAGACTGTCGACAGTGTCCTCGGGCAGCTTGCTTTCCAGCTCCAGGCTAGTGATGTAGCCGCCGTCTGCCGTGAGACTGTGCTGCACGTTGCCGCCGTACCAGATGATCGCATCGATCTCGCCCTTAACCCCGCGCAGGCTGTAGGTCAGCTCTGGGATCAGTTCCGGCCGGCCCTTGGCCAGGTTGTAGCTGAGCGTGGCACTGCCACGTTGCATGCGGTTCAGCTCAGACCGGGCGGCCCGCAATGCTGATTCCCGATCGCTGTAGGTATGGCGCAGATCCTTGACCTTCTCCCCGCCGCCGGCAATTGCCTCCTGCTTTTTGGTGCTGCCGACATCGTAGTAGTAGGCTTTTACTGCGTCGTAGCTGTCGCGGTCGGCTTGAAGGAAACGGTGTCCATCGCCATCTGCCCTTGTCAGCGTGATGTGGGGGAGGGCCATTCCGCTTGGCGTCTTCCCTCCGCCTGCCGGCAAGCACACCAGACAGCCTGCTTTCACGGTGATGACCGCGTCGTGCAGTTCGCCCAAGCGAGTGAGCAGGTTGGCATCGGACTCATTGGCCTGGTCCAAGTGACTGACAGCTCGCTCGGCTACCGTTTGCGCAATACTGGTTTTGAGGGCGTTGGCGTTGGCGATGTCGCTCAGAATATGCCCCAGGGTCGTACCGCTCCAGCTGCGCTCGCGCTTGGTTTTCAAACCGTTGCGCAGGTCCGCCGATCGAGCACGGATGTTGAGAACGTCTGGCGCGCCACTGTGTTCGGTTTCGTCAACGGTGTACGAACCCTTGAAGACCAGGCCGGTGTCGCTCCAGCCGAGCCACAGGCGTACAGCAGCGCCTCGCGGAGGGATCTCCAGCAGCCCGTCGTGGTCGCTGAGGCTCAGGTTTAACTGATCGGCCTCCAGGCCGCGGTTGTCGGTGAGTTGCAGGCTGATCAGGCGCGGGCTGATGAGTTTGGCGATATCCCTGCCGTCGACGGTCAGGCGGAATGCGGGCACGGGATAAGCGGAGTCCCGCCGCAGGCCTTCCCGGGCGTCCTGGATGTATGCAGCAACCCGCAGTTCTTCTTCTGTCACAAGACGGCCCTCAGGATGCGCGAGTTGCGGTTGGCGTAGCCTTCCTGCAGGTCGATGCGCCCTTCGTCGGTACGCTTCAGCGTGAGGCTGAAGTCGATGCGTCGCGGGGTTCCGTCCTGGAAGAACAGCGTCTGCGTCTCGCTGAGGCTCTCGATCACGTACAGCCCACGCATGCGACCAGTGCCGTCGACCAATGGCCAGGTCTTGCCGGTGTTCGCCATCCCTCTAAGTTCGTCCAAGCTGACAACATCGCCGGCCAGTTCGGGCAGCAGGATCCCGGGCAGGGTGAGCTGATCCTCGCCGCGGCCGACGTATTGGCGTGCTGGCTGTGCGCCGACGCGGTTGCTGGTCGCGTGGCGCCAGTCGGTTTGCCGCTGCAGCTCCTGGTAGGCCAGGGTGCTGAGGCTGAAAACGAACATGCCCAAGGCTGCCATCATGGTGTGTTACTCCAGATCGGTCAGGCGGCTGCGTTGGCGGGCGGACTTCTCGCGCTCGCGGCGGTCCAGCTCGGCGCCGACAGCCCGAGCGATGGCTTGTGGGTCCATGCCGGGGCTCGGGTGAATGTTGATGTTGATGATGTCGTGGCTGTCGTTGACAGCAGGAGCCGCGGCGGCGATCGGCGGGCGATTGTCAGTGGTGATGCCAGACGTGGCGTCGGCCACCAGCGGCTGCACGCCGGCCAGTTGGGGCATGGCGGCCTTGAGGTCGAAGGCTCCGGCCTGAGTCAGTTGCTGCCCCATCCGAGCGACAGCGTCCAGCGGTGCTTTGGCGCCGGCATCGAGACCCTGAGCCAGGCCCTCTGTGGTAAATCCACCCAGTTCGGCGAACACTCGCGACGGGCTGTGGATACCCAGCTTTTCCTTGAACCAGCCGATGGTCGAGTCACCGAGGCTGCTGATTGTGTCTTTGACCAGGCCCAGTCCTGCCGTCAGGCCGTTGATCAAGCCGTTCACGATCATTCCTCCGAACTCGGTGAAGCGTGCCGGCATGTCGATGCCCAGGTAGTTCAAAACACCTGCGAATGCCTGGTAGATCAGGCCGATGGGGCTGAAGTTGGCCAGCACCGTAAGGATGCCGCTGATACCACCGCTGAACCCGGCTTTGATCTCGTTCCAGGCACTGGCGAAGTACGCTTTCACCTGGTCCCAGTTGCGATAGATTAGGTAGGCCGCACCAGCGACCACTGCTATCGCGGCAGCGATGGCCAGAACTACAGGGTTCGTGGCCAGCCCCCATAGGGCAATAGATACGCCCCGGATCGCGCCCATCAGTCCGCCGGACAACACGCCAATAAGTTTGCCTACCACAGGCAACATGGCGCCGCCTTTCACTGCGAATAGCGCCATGCCGTACTGAGCCAAGGCGAAGGGACCGAGTACGCTGGCCATGGCCACGGTCAGTGCGCCCATCCCGGCGACCAGGACGGCCACGATTGCGGCGCCCTTGGCGATGCCGGCAGCCAGCTCCGGGTTGGCCTCGATCCACGTCCGTGCAGTGCCGACAACTTCAGTGATCGTCTGCACCAGCTCGCGTAGTGGGCCGTTCTGGCCATCCATGAGCGAGCCAATCAACGCGCCCCAGGTGCCGGTGAGCTTGTCCAGGTCGCCGCCGAGGTTGTCGCGGAAGGTCTTACCCATCTTGTCTGCCGCCCCACTGATGTCTCCCAGAGCCGCGGTGCCACCGGCCAAGGCTTTCAGGAAGTCGGGGATTTGGTCGACGGCGAGGTCCTCCACTGGAGTACCGAACAGGGCAATGGCTGCATTGGCACGCTCTGCCGGATCCTTGATACGCAATAGAGCGTTGGCCGTCTTCGTCAGCGCCTGGCGGGCGTCCGGTCCGCCTTTTGCGATTGCGCTCGACATCTTGCCGGCGTTGAGCCCGATCGATGCGTAGGCCTCCTGGCTTGCCTTGGACATGTCGGAGCCGCGGATGGAGAACTCCTTGATGGCGTCACCGGTTTTGTCCAGGGCGAACTTGCCCTGCTTGGCCATATCGACCAGCAGGCTCATCGCTTCGGAGCCACTGAAACCCATACCGCGGAAGTGGGTGGAGTACTCGTGCAAGATTTCGGGGATCTCGCCACGCATTTGCGTCGAGACCTTCTGGAGTCCGGCTGCAACCAGGTCGAATGCTTCGCCACTGTTGCTGGCCAAGCCGTTCTTCATGAGAATGCCGACCATCTGGATGCTCTCCGCGACGTCGACACCCATTATCTTCGACAGATCCAAGGCTTTCCGAGCGGCACTGTCCAGCTCTTGATCGCCGACGTTGCCCAAGGCACCGAGCGTGCTCTTGGCCGCGGCCACGGCGTCGCCGATCTCGGAAATGTCGGTGCTCTGTCCGTCGGTGCGGATGTTGCGCACAATCTTGGCGTACTGTCCTGCCCGGTCAGCAGACTCGCCTGACTGGGCCGCGATCATGGAGCCTTGGTGCGCCACCTCCATCTGTGGCGCCACCAAGCTTGCGCCGACCATACCCATGCCGACGCCTGTCGCGATCCCCGCAGCGCCTGCGCCTGCCATTGCTCCGGCCCGCCCTTGGGCCTTCTCCAGTCTTCCCTTGGCCTGAGCTGCCTTGCGTTGCGCCACCGCCAACTGTTTGAGCTGTGCCTCTTGCTGCTCGATGGTGTGGTTGGTCTGCGCCATCTCCTGACGCAAGGCGGCGTTGTGCTGGTTGAGCTTGCGTGTGTCGATTCCGGCGGCACCCAGACGGCGCTGCAGACCGCGCAGCGCCTCCTGTTCGTCCTGGTGCTGCTGTTTCAGGGCATTGGTAGCCCTGATCGCTGCCTGGAACTCGGTTGTCATCTGCTTGGTCGGGGCGTCGACCGCGGACATTTCCCGGCCCATTTGCTTGACCTTCGCCCGAGCGGCGTCCAATGCCTGGGCGGTTTCGCGGGCTTGAGCATGCTGTTGACGCCATGCGCTGACGTCCTTCTGTTGCGCGTTCAGCTCCTTGAGGCGTTCGCGGGTTGCCTTCAGGGAACGGGCGGTTTCCTGCCCGCCTTGGTTGATCTGGCGCAGCGGGGCAGTGGCTTTGTCCACGGCATCCAGCAACACCTTGAGCCGCAGATCATTTGCCATCGCTACCGCTCCTCACACGCGCTCGCTCGCGCCATTCCATCAGATCCTGGACGCTTAACCGGTCCATGTCGGCAGGCGCCCAGTGGAAAACCACTGCCAGGTCGGCCATGGCGTTTTCTACGCAACCAGGGAGGCGTCCGTCTTCGTCCGCTTCTGCAGCAAAAAACCGGTGACCTTCACGCCCAGAGCTACGAGGTCGGCGGGGTCCAAGGCACGCACTTCACCCTCGGTCAGTTGGCAGATACGTGGTAGCAGCTTGATGAGGGCGGCCACGTCCATCTGCAGCAGATCGGCCAGTTGGATGCCGCGCAGCTCACCGGACGATGGTTTGCGCAGGGTGACCTCCTCGATAGTCGACTCACCACGTCGGACAGGGGTGTCCAGTTCGACAGTGTTCTCGTTCTTGGCCAGCGGCTTTGCTTCCACCGAGACGGTGGTTTCTTTGGTGTCCATATGTGTTCCTTGAGTGCGGGGGAGGGTTAGATGCCGAGGGCTTTACGCTGGGCGGCCAGCATGTCTACGCCGTTCACTTTTTCGACGAAGTTGAGAAGGTCGATTTCGACCAGGACTACGCCGTCCATGGTGAGCTTGTAATAGCTGCAGGTGGTGGTGATGGTGTGCTCGGTGTCTTCGCCTGGGGTGGCTTCGCCCATGTCGATGGTTTCGTGTCGTCCGCGGACAACCACCTCCACGGCACTGACTTGCCCGGTGTCGTCACGCTGATAGCTGCCGGCGAAGCGAATCATGATCGCTGCCGCACCGACTGCGGCGAATTGGGTCAGCACCAGGGGATCAAAACCACCGAGCTTCCATTCCAGTTGCAGGCCGTCGTCGGAGAAGCCTAGGTCGACCTTCACCGGTCCATTCATACCGCCGGCGCGGTATGCCTCCATCTTGCGAGCAAGAACGGGCACGGTGACGCTCTTGCTGACGCCGATGTAGTTGTTGCCCTCGTTGAAGGTGTTCATGTTTTTGAGTTTGCGTGGCAGTGCCATTTGGCTGGTCTCCGTCAGCTATTGATGCGGGTGGCGAAGTCCGCCAGGTAACGGTCGGTGATGCGCTGGCGAAGGGTCAGGTCTTCCAGCGGCGGAACCGGCGTGTAGTCGTAGTCGATGTACAGCTTGCCGGCCTTGAGCGTGGTGGCGCTGTTTGCCTCTTCGTCGTACCAGGCCTCACCGCCGATCAGGTAGCCCCCAGCGATCAGCTCGCGGAACTTGGCGTTGATGCCTTCGATGATGTCGCGCACCAGGGAGGGGTGCATGGGCTTATCCATCGCCCACAGGTGCGCCTCGGCCATGGTGTCGGCCAGCACCTGGGCGGTGCGGGTGTAGTTCTCGAAGGCGAACAGCGGATCCTCGGTGCAGGTTCGGCTGCCCCAGAAGCGGAAGCCACCCGAGTTAATGAGGGTGGTCACCTCGTTGCTGTTGAGGTAGTTGGCGTCGGTGGACGGGTTTTGGAGGTCCCAGAACACGTCGGCGCTGATGCCGCTTACGCCGTTGACCGGGATATTGGAGAGGGTCTTGTGCCAGCCAGTGTCCTGGTCGATCTTTGCGCGCAGACCCAAGGCTCGTGCAACGGCGGGCGCAGTGGCGATGCTGTCGCTCTCGGTACTCCAGAACTCGAAGTCCGGCCAGATGACCATGGCCTCGCGGGCGCCGAAGTTTTCGCGGTAGGCGACGGCCTCTTCCTTGGTCTTGCAGCCGTGAGCGCTGACGTAGGCAAATGCGCGCAGTTGCTGCGCGATAGAGACCAGGGCAGTGGCTACGGGCAGCGAGTCGAGGCCAGGCACACCCAGAATGCGAGGGGTCACCTTGAGCCTGGTCTTGGCGGCCATCAGGGCCTTCATGCCGGTGTACTTGCCGTTCTCGGTGGTGGTACCGATGAGATTGCTGGTGGTCTCGGCGTCAGTCGCACCAGTAGCAACACGCACGACCACAGTGGCTGGCTGGGTCTGATCGGAGATCGCCTGCAGGCTGGCAGCCAGGGTACCGGTCTTGCCGGCCTTCCCGATGGCGCTCTGCACGCTGGTGAGCAGGACCGGGGTATCGAGAGGGAAGGCGATCGGATCGGCGTCGTCTGCAGTGCAGACCAGGCCGACGACAGCGGTGGAAACGGTGCG
>NZ_MBPN01000083.1 GCF_001695625.1 Pseudomonas defluvii | reverse complement strand
CCTGCGGCTGGCCACCTCGATCAAGCAGGGCACGGTGACGGCCTCCCTGATGCTCCGAAGGCTCGGCAGCACCCCACAGCAGTTGGTCACCCACGGTGAACGCGCCCAGGTACTGGGAGCCCATGTTCAGTTTGCGCAGACGACCCACCGGGATATTCAAGGTGCCGGTAACGTTGGTCGGGCTCAGCTCACGCATGCTGATTTCACGCTGGTTAGGCACCAGCTTCACCCACGGATTGTGCTGGCTGATCATGCCTTCGATATCGGCGATCGGCACATCCTTGTTCAGCTTGATGGTCAGTGCCTGGCTATGGCAGCGCATGGCGCCGATGCGCACGCAGATACCGTCGACCGGAATCGGGCTCTTGAAGCGACCCAGGATCTTGTTGGTCTCGGCCTGTGCTTTCCATTCCTCACGGCTCTGGCCGTTTGGCAGTTCCTTGTCGATCCAGGGGATCAGGCTGCCAGCCAGCGGCACACCGAAGTTCTCGGTCGGGTAAGCATCGCTGCGCATGGCCTCGGCAACCTTGCGGTCGATATCGAGAATGGCACTGGCCGGGTTGGCCAGGTCGTCGGCAACGGCAGCATGGGTAGCGCCCATCTGACGGATCAGCTCACGCATGTTCTGTGCACCGGCACCGGACGCGGCCTGGTAGGTCATGGCGCTCATCCACTCGACCAGACCAGCCTCAAACAGCCCGCCCAGGCCCATCAGCATCAGGCTGACGGTGCAGTTGCCACCGATGTAGTTCTTGGTACCGGCATCCAGTTGCTGGTCGATCACCTTGCGGTTGACCGGATCCAGCACGATGACCGCGTCGTCCTGCATGCGCAGGCTGGAAGCGGCATCGATCCAGTAACCCTGCCAGCCGGCTTCACGCAGCTTTGGGAACACCTCGTTGGTGTAGTCGCCACCCTGACAGGTCAGGATGACGTCGAGGGTCTTGAGCTCTTCAATACTGTAAGCATCCTTGAGAGGGGCAATTTCCTTGCCCACTGCCGGACCTTGTCCACCCACATTGGAGGTGGTGAAGAACACCGGCTCGATCAGATCGAAATCCTGCTCTTCCAGCATCCGCTGCATGAGCACGGAACCGACCATACCGCGCCAACCGATCAGACCTACACGTTTCATCGCAACTACACCTTTGCTAAAAAGTGGGCCGCTGCCTTAAAGGAAAAAAATCGGCAGCGGGCCAGAGAGATTACAGATTCCGCAGCGCTGCGACTACTGCGTCGCCCATTTCCTGCGTACCCACCTTGTTGCAACCTGCCGACCAGATGTCGCCCGTACGCAGGCCTTGATCCAGCACCAGGCTCACTGCCTTTTCAATGGCATCGGCCGCTGCTGTCTGATTGAAACTGTAACGCAGCATCATCGAGACCGACAGGATAGTCGCCAGAGGGTTGGCAATACCCTGCCCGGCGATGTCCGGTGCCGAGCCGTGGCAAGGCTCATACATACCCTTGTTGTTGGCATCCAGCGACGCTGAAGGCAGCATGCCGATAGAGCCGGTGAGCATGGAAGCTTCATCCGACAGGATGTCGCCAAACATGTTGTCGGTGACGATCACGTCGAACTGCTTGGGCGCACGAACCAGTTGCATGGCCGCGTTGTCGACGTACATGTGGCTGAGCTCGACGTCCGGGTAATCCTTGGCCACCTGCTCGACCACTTCACGCCACAGTTGGCTGGAAGCCAGCACGTTGGCCTTGTCGACCGAGCAGAGCTTCTTGCCGCGCACGCGTGCCATGTCAAAGCCGACACGGGCGATACGACGCACTTCACTCTCGCTGTATGGCAGGGTGTCATAGGCCTGACGCTCGCCACCTTCCAGCTCACGGGTGCCGCGCGGGGCGCCGAAATAGATACCACCGGTCAGCTCGCGAACGATGAGGATGTCCAGGCCGGCGACGATTTCAGGCTTCAGCGACGAGGCATCCGCCAGTTGCGGATAGAGGATCGCCGGGCGCAGGTTACCAAACAGACCGAGCTGCGAACGGATCTTCAGCAGGCCACGCTCAGGGCGAATGTCACGCTCGATCTTGTCCCATTTTGGCCCACCGACAGCGCCCAGCAGCACGGCGTCAGCCTTGCGCGCACGCTCCAGGGTTTCGTCGGCCAGCGGCACGCCATGCTTGTCGATGGCCGCGCCACCGATCACATCGTGCTCAAGGCTGAAGCCCAGTTGGAACTTGTCGTTGGCAAGCTCCAGCACCTTGACCGCTTCGGCCATGATTTCCGGACCAATACCGTCACCAGGGAGAATCAGAATCTGCTTGCTCATGCTTTCCTCTATTCAATTCAAGCGGTGTGCCGACACAGGCCCACCCAAAAAACTAGCGCTCGGCCCACAGTACCAGTACGTCGGTGCTGAAGGAGCCATCAGCTTCAATCTGGTAATACTGCCGCACTTCCTCGCCCATTGCCTGCTGCAATTGGCGTATGGCCGCACGCATCGGCTCAGGGGTACGCATGCGTTCCACCCACGAAGTGTACTCAAGACGTAAACGCTGACGGCTGTGGCTACGCGTGAACAAGCCGGCTTCACTGACCTGCTGCAGCCACTCGGCGGCCGAGTAGTCACGCACGTGACTGGTGTCACGCAGCACTTCCACGGTTTGCAGGTAGGTATCGAGCAACGGGCTGCCAGGCGACATGACATCAATGAATGCCACAACCCCGCCCGGTTTCAACACACGACGCACCTCACGCAACGCCAGGCCCAAATCGCTCCAGTGGTGCGCCGAGTAACGGCTGAACACGAAATCGAACGAGGCATCGGCAAACGGCAGGCGTTCGGCCGCACCACGCTCGGTAACGATATTGCCCAGGCCACGTTCAGTGGCCGCGGCTGCCACCACGTCGAGCATCTGCTGCGACAGGTCGTAGGCGACTACCTCAGCCACCAACGGTGCGACGTGAAAACTCACATGCCCGGCGCCACAGCCCAGGTCCAGTACCCGCGCACTGCCCTGGTCGCGCAACGCGGCCTGCAACAGCGAAAATTCGGTACCTTGGGCATGCACGGCGCTACTCAGGTAGGCGGCAGCCTGTTCGCCGAACTGGCGCTGGACGACTTCAGTGTGAACGGTGCTGCGGGTCATCGGCAGATCTCCTGGGCCCTATCGCCGGCAGTGCCAGCGATAGCCTCGACAAACTCAATACAGCAATCAGGCGTCACGAAACAGCCAGGGCTGGCTGGCGCGATGCTTGGCTTCGAACGTCGCGATGGCATCACGGTCCTGCAGGGTCAGGCCGATATCGTCCAGGCCATTGAGCAGGCAATGCTTGCGGAACGCGTCGATCTCGAAGCTCAACACCTTGCCATCGGGACGGGTGACGGTCTGCGACTGCAAATCGACCGTCAACTGATAACCTGGCGCCGCTTCAACCTGCTTGAACAGTGCGTCGACTTCCTCATCGCTGAGGATGATCGGCAGCAAGCCGTTCTTGAAGCTGTTGTTGAAGAAGATGTCGGCATAGCTCGGCGCAATAATGGTACGGAAACCATATTCCTCAAGCGCCCACGGCGCGTGCTCACGGCTGGAACCGCAACCGAAGTTTTCCCGCGCCAGCAGCACACTGGCACCCTGATAGCGCTCATGGTTGAGCACGAAATCCTGGTTTACCGGGCGCTTGCTGTTGTCCTGGTAAGGCTGACCGACATCCAGGTAACGCCACTCGTCGAACAGATTCGGGCCGAAACCGGTGCGTTTGATCGACTTCAGGAACTGCTTGGGAATGATCTGGTCGGTGTCGACGTTGGCACGGTCCAACGGGACGACAAGGCCGGTATGCTGGGTAAAGGCTTTCATGCTGCGCTCCCTTGAATCAACTCGCGTACATCGACAAAACGACCGGTAACGGCGGCGGCCGCGGCCATTGCCGGGCTGACCAGATGGGTACGTCCGCCAGCACCCTGACGGCCCTCGAAGTTACGGTTGGAGGTCGACGCACAGTGCTCGCCCGACTCCAGACGGTCCGGGTTCATCGCCAAACACATCGAGCACCCTGGCTCACGCCATTCAAAACCGGCTTCAAGGAAGATCTTGTCCAGGCCTTCCTGCTCGGCCTGGGCTTTCACCAGGCCCGAGCCGGGCACAACGATCGCCTGCTTGATGGTCGAGGCAACCTTGCGGCCCTTGGCAATTTCAGCGGCGGCACGCAAGTCTTCGATCCGCGAGTTGGTGCAGGAACCGATAAATACGCGATCAAGCTGGATGTCGGTGATCGCCTGGTTGGCCTGCAAGCCCATGTACTTCAGGGCCCGCTCGATGGAACCGCGCTTGACCAGATCGGCCTCGGCAGCCGGGTCCGGTACGCGCTGATCGACAGCAAGGACCATTTCCGGCGAGGTGCCCCAGCTGACTTGCGGCTTGATCTGCGCTGCGTCCAGTTCGACGACGGTGTCGAACACGGCATCAGCATCGGAAACCAAATCTTTCCAGGCTTCGACCGCGAGCGCCCACTGCTCGCCTTTCGGCGCATACGGGCGGCCCTTCACATACTCGACCGTCTTCTCATCGGTAGCGACCAGACCGACACGGGCACCGGCTTCGATGGCCATGTTGCAGATGGTCATGCGCCCTTCGACAGACAGGTCACGAATCGCGCTACCGGCGAACTCGATGGCATGGCCGTTACCACCAGCGGTACCGATCTTGCCGATCACGGCCAGCACGATGTCCTTGGCAGTCACACCGAACGGCAATTGGCCTTCGACGCGCACCAGCATGTTCTTCATTTTCTTGGCGACCAGGCACTGGGTAGCCAGTACGTGTTCGACCTCGGAGGTGCCAATACCATGGGCCAAGGCACCGAAAGCACCGTGGGTGGAGGTGTGCGAATCGCCGCAAACCACGGTCATGCCTGGCAGGGTCGCGCCCTGCTCCGGGCCGATCACATGGACAATGCCCTGGCGCACATCATTCATCTTGAACTCGACGATGCCATACTCGTCGCAGTTTTCATCGAGGGTCTGCACCTGCAGGCGCGACACCTGGTCGACGATGGCCTCGATGCCGCCCTTGCGCTCAGGCGTGGTCGGCACGTTATGGTCAGGCGTGGCAATGTTGGCATCGATGCGCCAGGGTTTGCGATTGGCCAGACGCAGGCCTTCGAAGGCTTGCGGCGACGTCACTTCGTGAATGATGTGACGATCGATGTAGATCAGCGCCGACCCATCGTCGCGCTGCTTGACCAAATGCGAATCCCAGAGCTTGTCGTAGAGCGTTTTGCCGGCCATCAGACTGTTCCTCATCAGCGTCTTTCTATGCCAATAACCACTTGGCTTGTACGGACGATGCTATGAGGTTAGATTGAATAACTCAAATTCATAATTTTTATACTTTGGATAACCAAAAGGAATCCGAGTAGTGGACCTGGCCAACCTCAATGCTTTTATTGCCATCGCCGAAACCGGGAGCTTTTCCGCTGCCGGCGAACGCCTGCACCTGACCCAGCCGGCCGTCAGCAAACGCATTGCCGGGCTTGAGCAACAATTGGACGTACGGCTGTTCGACCGCCTGGGTCGCGAAGTGAACCTGACCGAGGCCGGGCGTGCGTTGCTGCCGCGGGCCTACCAGATCCTCAACGTGCTGGACGACACCCGCCGCGCCTTGACCAACCTGACCGGCGAAGTCAGCGGCCGCCTGACTCTGGCCACCAGCCATCACATCGGCCTGCACCGTTTGCCGCCATTGCTGCGAGCCTTTACCCGAGCCTACCCGTCCGTCGCACTGGATATTCAGTTCCTCGACTCGGAAGTGGCCTATGAAGAAATTCTCCATGGCCGCGCCGAAATCGCCGTCATCACCCTGGCGCCCGAGCCTCACGCCCTGGTTCGCGCCGTGCCGGTCTGGGACGACCCACTGGACTTCGTCGCCGCCCCCGAACACCCGCTGGCACGCAAGGGCGCGGTAAGCCTGGCCGATATCGCACACCACCCAGCGGTTTTCCCCGGGGGCAACACCTTCACGCACCATATCGTTCAGCGCCTGTTTGAAGCGCAAGGCCTTACCCCCAACATCGCCATGAGCACCAACTACCTGGAAACCATCAAGATGATGGTGTCCATCGGGCTGGCGTGGAGTGTACTGCCACGTACTATGCTCGATGATCAGGTCGCATCCATCGCATTGCCAGGCATACAACTGTCGCGACAACTAGGCTACATTCTGCACACTGAGCGAACGTTATCGAATGCCGCCAAAGCCTTCATGGCTTTGCTCGACAGCCACGCAGTATGACCTTGAGCCCTGGCTGAACGCTTACAGAAGGCTCTGATCCAAAGGATGTGTTACTCGCCAAAGGTCTGGTATCGATGCCCAAATCAGCAAACCGGTTTCCGCGCCTGCCCCGTATACACGCCGCCGACCCTCAGGAATCCGAGCAGACCTGGGAAAGCGCCACACAATTGCTGGCCGCTCTCAACGGCGCGCACCTGGGCGCCTGGTTCTGGGATGTGGAAAGCGGACGCCTGAGCTGGTCACGCGGAACACAGGCACTGTTCGGTTTTGACCCGCAGCAGCCACTGCCCAACGACCTCGACTATCTCGAGCTGCTGCCCGTGGAAGACCGCGCCCGCACCCTGCAGACCTTTTATGCGGTAATGGCCGGCGAGCCACAGGACCAAGCCTTGCGCCATCGCATCCGCTGGCCGGACGGTAGCGTTCACTGGCTGGAGATCAATGGCAGCCTGACCCATGACAAACAGGGCAAGCCACAGATGATCGGGGTCATACGCGAGATTACTCGCCAGCGCGAGCGGGAAGCGGCGCTGATCAACTCCGAGAAGCGCTTCGCCACCCTGTTCCACCTCAGCCCCAACGTGATCCTGCTGACCCGACGCATCGATGGTCAGATCTATGAAGCCAATCAGCATTTTGAGAAAACCCTGGACTGGCCCTGCCACCAGGTGATCGGCAAGACCACACTGGAGCTGGGCCTGTGGGTCAATCCGCAGCAACGCCATCAGGTCCTGGAAGCCACCCGCAACACCAGCGACCCCATCACCCTGGAAGTGCAGTTTCGTGCAGGCAGCGGACAAATCCATGACGGCATACTCAGCACCCAGGGCATCGAGATGGAGGGTGTCGCCTACCTGCTCAGCACCTTTGTCGACACCACTGAACGCAAACGTGCCGAACAGGCGCTCAAGGACAGCCAGGAGCGCCTGGATCTGGCGCTGGACTCCGCGCAACTGGGTACCTGGGACTGGCACATTCCCAGCGGCATGCTCTATGGATCAGCCCGCGCCGCACAGTTGCACGGCCTTGATCCCGTACCGTTCCATGAGTCTTTCGAAGCCTTCTTCGAAGGCGTGCCCGAACAAGAACGCAGCAGCATGCGCCAGGCCTATCGCAGCCTGCGCGAAGGCCCAGCCGGCAACTACCAGATCACCTACCGTATACAGCTGGAAAATGGTACGTCGCGCTACATCGAGAGCCGCGCGCGCCTCTACCGCGACGAACAGGGTAATCCTCTGCGCATGGCCGGCACCCTGCTGGACATTACCGAACAGGTCGAACGCGAGCAGCGCCTGACCAGCTCGGAAGAAAAATTCGCCAGCCTGTTCCAGGCCAGCCCAGACCCGATTTGCGTAACCCGCCAGGACAGCGGTCAATTCATCGAGATCAACCCGGCCTTTACCCAGACCTTTGGCTGGCAAGCCAAACAAGTACTCGGGCGCACCGCCGAACAGATCGGCCTGTGGGCCGAGTCGAGCGAACGGGCCAAGCGTATTGAACAGGTTATTCGCGATCAGGCCCTGAACAATGTCGCCGTGCTGGTCAACCACAAGGATGGCCACCCCTTGACCTGCGTAATCTCCAGCCGCCTGATCAAGGTCGACAATGAGCCGTGCAGCGTTACCACCCTGCGTGACATTACTCAGCAACAACGCGCCGAAGCCGCGCTGAAAGCCAGCGAAGAAAAATTCGCCAAAGCCTTCCACTCAAGCCCCGACGCGATCACCATCACCGAACGCGAGAGCGGCCGCTACCTGGAGGTGAACGACGGTTTCTGCCGTTTGACCGGCCACAAAGCCACCGAAGTCATTGGCCGCACATCCCTGGAGATCGGTGTCTGGGCTGACGACAAACAACGGGCAGCACTGCTTGCCGAACTGCAGGAAAAAGGACGGGTCCACCATCGAGAAATGCTCGGGCGCAACAAGCGCGGTGAAGTGCTCACCCTGGAAGTGTCGGTAGAACCCATCACGCTCAATGAAGCCGAGTGCCTGCTGCTGACCGCACGCGATGTCAGCCAACTGAAAAACGCCCAGGCGCAGATTCGCCACCTGGCCTATCACGACTCGCTGACCAATTTGCCAAACCGTGCCTTGCTGATGGACCGCCTGAGCCAACAGATCGCCTTGCTCAAACGTCACAACCTGCGCGGCGCCCTGCTGTTCCTCGACCTGGACCACTTCAAGCACATCAACGACTCGCTGGGCCATCCGGTGGGCGATACCGTACTGAAAATCATCACCGCTCGCCTGGAGGCCAGCGTGCGCCTGGAGGACACCGTGGCGCGGCTCGGCGGGGACGAATTCGTTGTCCTGATCAGCGGCCTGGAAGGTAGCCGTGAAGAGGTCGAAGACAAGGTTCGTAGCCTGGCCGACACCCTGCGAGCACTGCTGGCGGAACCGATGTCACTGGACGGACAACGCCTGCAAGTAACCCCGAGCATTGGCGTGGCACTGATTCCCGACCATGGATCGACCCCAGCCGACCTGCTCAAGCGCGCCGACATCGCCCTCTACCGCGCCAAGGACTCGGGCCGCAACACCACTCAACTGTTCCACAACACCATGCAAAAGGCCGCAAGCGAGCGCCTGCGCATGGAGAATGACCTGCGCCTTGCACTGGCACGGGGTGAACTGGCACTGCACTTCCAGCCGCAGGTCGACGCCCGCGATAACCGCATCATCGGCGCCGAGGTCTTGCTGCGCTGGCATCACCCGCAACTGGGCCAGCAACCACCCAGCCAGTTTATCCAGGTGCTGGAAGAAAGCGGCCTGATCCTTGAAGTCGGCAGCTGGATTCTCGACGAAGCCTGCGATGCCTGCGCGCGCATGCTGCAAGACGGCCTGATCGATGCCGATGAGTTCAGCCTGTGTGTCAACATCAGCCCACGGCAGTTCCGCCAGAACGACTTCGTCGAGCGGATACGCCGCAGCCTGGACGACTATGGCCTGCCCTACCGGATGCTCAAGCTGGAGATTACCGAAGGCATCGTGATCCAGAACCTGGAAGACACCATCAACAAAATGCGCGAACTCAAGACGTTTGGCGTCAGCTTCGCCATGGACGACTTCGGTACCGGCTACTCGTCACTGACCTACCTCAAACGACTGCCGGTTGATGCACTGAAAATCGACCAATCGTTCGTTCGCGACGCGCCGGTAGACCCCAACGACGCCGAGATCGTCCGCGCCATCGTCGCCATGGCCCGCAGCCTGGACCTGGCGGTGATTGCCGAAGGGGTGGAGTTGTCCGAGCAACTGGAATTTCTTGAACAGCTGGGTTGCCACCTCTACCAGGGTTACCTGCACAGCCGCCCACTGCCGCTGAACGAGTTTCGCGAACTGCTGCAGGAAGCCCCCGAGGATCGCTAAAGCCTCTGGGGGATACAGGCTTGCCTGCGATGGCCTCGGCGCGGGGCCTGTGAGTACGCGGCGCCTGCATCGCGGGCAAGACCCGCTCCTACAGCTGGCGCGGGCCCTGTTGGAGCTGGCTTACCTGCGATGGCCTCGGTGGGGTGCCAGCGAGTTCGCGGCGTCTGTATCGCGGGCAAGACCCAATCCCACAGCTGGCGCGGGCTCTCTTGGAGCAGGCTTGCCTGCGATGACGTCGGTGGGGTCTCAGCGAGTGCGCGGCGTCTGCATCGCGGGCAAGCCCGGCTCCTACAGGTTGCGCGGGCCCTGTTGGAGCTGGCTTGCCTGCGATGGCCTCGGCGCGGTGTCTGTGAGTGCGATGCTTTTCGTGCAGCAACTAAAGCGAGATTGGTTTACGCCCGGCGAACGAATGCGCCAAGGTACCGCCGTCGACCAGTTCCAGCTCTCCACCCAGCGGCACGCCATGGGCAATGCGCGATGCGACGACGCCTTTGTCAGCCAGCAACTGGGCGATGTAATGCGCAGTCGCCTCCCCTTCCACCGTCGGGTTGGTGGCCAGGATCACTTCACGCACGCTGCTCTGCTCGGCAATGCGGGCCATCAACTGCGGGATGCCGATAGCCTCAGGGCCCAAACCGTCGAGCGGCGACAAGTGCCCCTTGAGCACAAAGTAACGACCCCGATAACCGGTCTGCTCCACCGCATACACGTCCATCGGCCCTTCAACCACACACAGCAGGCTGTCGTCACGACGCGGGTCGGCACATTGTGGGCAGAGCTCTTGCTCGGTCAGGGTTCGGCATTGGCGGCAATGCCCAACCCCATCCATGGCCTGGCTTAGTGCCAGCGCCAAGCGCGCACCGCCACTGCGGTCACGCTCCAGCAAGTGCAGCGCCATACGCTGCGCCGTTTTCTGGCCGACACCCGGCAAGGTACGCAAGGCGTCGATCAACTGTCGGATGAGTGGGCTGAAGCTCATGGGAAAAGGCCTGAACGCGACTAAACGCGGTTTATACCCGGCTGCCGGGGTGGCGTCAAATCCACGGCAACGCCCCCCGCCACCCTGCCCAAGGGTTACCTAGCGTTCGATTTCGGTCTTTTTCTCGCCTTCGATCAGGTCGAAGGCATAGCTGCGCCCGCCGGTTTTATCGAACTCAAGCACAGCCCCTGGCAGCAAACGGTGTACAACGGCCGAGGCGCAGTTCTTGCCCTTGCTTTCACAGGCACGGAAACGGTCGAGTTCCACGGTGGCGTTACCATTGTTACGCACCACCAGCTTGCCCTGGCGCTCATCTATATCGACCTTGAACTGGGTGTTCGTTGGGCGTACGTAGAACAGCGAACCGAAACCCGCCATGACCTGCACACCGGCTTCCAGGCTGTCCTTGTAGTCCTTGGCACCGTCGGCATTCACCTCAAAGCCATCACCAACCTCAGGCACCACGGGGTTGAAGCGCAGACGGTAGTAACGCTCGCGGTCGCGCTCACCCCGGTACAGCAAACGCACCGACTGCATGCCAGAGGCCGGGATAATCAACCGAGCGGGGCTTACCACCAGTGAGCGGCTGGCACTGTCCTGGCCATCGAGGGACACTTCACGGAACTTGCCGTCTGGCCCACGCACCAGCTCCCAGACGCTGACCTTGACGAACGCCGTGGAAGTGCCGCCATTGTAGATACGCTTGACCTGAGTGGTCTTGGAGGCATCGAGATAATCGTTCAGGGCGCCGATGTTCAGGCGTGGCATCGCCTGGGCAGCCCAGGGTTGCAACAACAGCGCAGCGGCAATGATCAGTAGTTTTTTCATGGCATAAACCCTTGTTAATGGTATTTGGAAACAACCAACTAACCGGCATGCAATGATCCCTAACCGGCGAGGCAGATTCTTCCAAACAAACAGCCGCGGACATACCGGGCTATTCCGCTAGAGGTGTAGGACTATTCCTACCAAGGGCGCTACCAAAGACACTGCCAAACCACACATCCCAAGCTCAGCGCCCGGCGCCACATCACTCACAAGGGTGTTTCAAAGATCAGATTGACAAAGCCCTGATACTGGCCGGGCGCATAGGGCCCGTCAGCGGCAGAGATCTGCACCGGCATGTACGCCTGCACGCTGCTGTCGGCGGCCGAAAGCACCTCTTGAGCGATCAGGTTCAGCTCTCTGCCGTTCACCTTCACAGTGAGTGGAATTGAATCCGAACCACTGGTAATCACCGGCTGCTGGACCAACCTGGCCTGGATGCCCCCCGAAACGCTCTTGGCGATATAGCGCTTGGTCAACGGCCGCAGGCGCTGCTGCATCACGTTATAGCTCAGCGCCTGGCTGCGCTGGTCCCAACCGCCTTCAGCTTGAACATAAAACGACTGCGACGGAACCTGAACAATGACCTCAACCTGTTTCCGAACATCCACTGCCATTGCACTGCCCGCGACGAGCAATGCAAACGGGATAGCCAAGTACTTTTTCATAATAGGCTCACTAAAAAATTCACAGATACAGGCCCGGCAATGCCAACCCCAGACCACTGCATAACCGGCCAACAACACACACTCAGCCTTTAAGCGCGTAGGGTTTAAGGGCCTCGCCTTCGCGCAGTTCGAACTGGTACGTGCGCCCGGCCTGCTTGGTGAACTCACGCACCTTCCCGGGCCGCACATGGTAGGTATACGGGGCAGTACACTGCTCGCCCTTGCTGTCACAGTCCTTGAACGACTCCAACACCACCGACGCCGTACCGTTGTTACGCACCCGGAACATACGCGGCTGGTCATCCAGCACCGTGGCATAGCGGACGTTACGCGGCGCCACCAGCAGTACCGTGCCAAAGCCCTTGAGCACACTGACGTCCGCTGCAAGGGTTTTCTGGTACTGGGCGGCTTCTTCCTTGCTCAGGGCAAACTCATCCTCGCCTTTGGGCAACACCGGCTTGAAGCGCAGGCGAAAGTAGCGCTCCACCGTCCGGTCACCGCGAAACAGCAGGCGTACGTTCTGCATGCCCTGGGCCGGAATGATCAACCGCGAAGGCGTTGCCACCAGCGCCCGTTGCCCGCTGTCCTGGCCATCCAGCGGGGTTTCCTTGACTTTATCGTCGTGGTTGAAATGCATCTCGGCCACCGACACGCTGACAAAGGCCGTTGAGCTGCCGATGTTGTTCAAGCGCTTTTGCATCGTGCTGCGCTCTGCGCCCAGGTAGTCATACAACGTGCCGACGTAAAGCTCGGGCATGGCCTGCGCCACACAGGCCTGGCCAAGCAGCAGCGCTGCCCACAACTGACGTTTGATCATTGCCATTACGCTCCTCTTGAGCCGCCTCACCTCGCACCCCAGGTGCTAGAGCAAGGCATCGAACACCACCGTGACATTCCCCCGGTAGGTGTCTCCCGGGTGTTGCACCATCGCTGCCGCTTCACCAGGGGCCGTCGCAAAATGTAGCGCCCCGGGCTGGTTGAACACCGGCGTCACCGTCTCGACACGCAGCGGCATCGTGCGCCCGGTCGGGATCGGGTGGCGCTCTACCGCCTGGCCGTTATGGAGCTGAAGCCCCCCGGGCAGCGACATTTTTATATCCAACGCGGCAATGTGATTATTGCGGGGGTTTCGAACACCACATAGGAGGCCGACTGGGTACTCACATTCCATGAAAACAGACATCGGCCCGGTTTTGGTAATCCGGAACGGCAGGTCGCGCACCAACTTCTCGGGCGCAGGCCCGCCATTCAGCCAGCGCATCCAGCCACCTGGCGGCTCGAGGATCACCTTGTCGGAGTTGGCCGGGAACTGCAGTTCGAAGGCGTGTTGAACATCGAGTTCGAATTTGATTTTCAGGCTATTGGTATTGAGGTTGGTGACCATGTTACCGAGTGCAATTTCACCATTCTCGCCAACACTGTAATTCACCTCACCCGTATAGATACCTGCTGGCATCGCAAGTGGGTTTGGTGCTTGCAGCACATAGCCAATGGAAAACTCTTTAACGGCAGCATCCGACTCAATTCCCGCGGCCTCATAATCACTCGTGGAGTGACATGGTGTCGGACTCTCCGGATTCCTTACATCCCACAACGACACCGCCCAACCTTTCCCCCCCCCTTCACCCACCGTTAGAAGATAGCTGCATCCACCTCCCACTGAGGCGGTGAAAATTGGATTAAACACATTAGAAGTCATCTGATCAACATAAGCGCTAAACTTACTCATCGAAAAATTCAAGTTATGAATTTCACCAGAGGTAGCATTTCTCACCTGAACGCTCTTGGCTGCTGGCAAAGACACATAGAACCTATCTCTTATATTAGGCGCGCTTACAAACGTTTTTTTAATATACTCAATACCCAACCCTATCGAATAATTATCATTCGTGCACTGTGGGTAGTTTGGCCAACGGACACAAAACCCACTAATCGGCGTCGTATTCTTAAACCGCGTATTCGTTGAAGAAGGCCGAAATTCCGCCGTAATCGTCACCTCGGATGCCAACGCGGCCTCGGCGCCACCCAGCAGCGCCAGCGAAAGCGCCGCCAGGCGCATTGTTTTCATCGGTTTCATACCGACCTCTCCATCGTCGTTAGCGTCAAGGTTAGCCACGCTTGGCGATTTGCACGGTCTGAGCCGTATACAGGCGCATTAAAGGTGCTAGAGCAAGGCATCGAACACCACCGTGACATTCCCCCGGTAGGTGTCTCCCGGGTGTTGCACCATCGCTGCCGCTTCACCAGGGGCCGTCGCAAAATGTAGCGCCCCGGGCTGGTTGAACACCGGCGTCACCGTCTCGACACGCAGCGGCATCGTGCGCCCGGTCGGGATCGGGTGGCGCTCTACCGCCTGGCCGTTATGGAGCTGAAGCCCCCCGGGCAGCGACATTTTTATATCCAACGCGGCAATGTGATTATTGCGGGGGTTTCGAACACCACATAGGAGGCCGACTGGGTACTCACATTCCATGAAAACAGACATCGGCCCGGTTTTGGTAATCCGGAACGGCAGGTCGCGCACCAACTTCTCGGGCGCAGGCCCGCCATTCAGCCAGCGCATCCAGCCACCTGGCGGCTCGAGGATCACCTTGTCGGAGTTGGCCGGGAACTGCAGTTCGAAGGCGTGTTGTACATCGAGCACAAAGTTAAGTGTCACGGTAGAGGGCGGGCTGCCCGAGACGCCATTACCGAGGTCGAAATCTCCTGGAGTTCCGTTGCTGCCGACAGAAAACTCCAATCTACCTTCGTAAATACCGGCACGCATGGCAAGTGGATTTGGTGTTCTCAGCACATAACCAATGGAAAAATTTTTAACTAAGACATCCATCTCATCACCTACAGCACCCCTTGAAGAGTGCGAATAACAGAGAGAGGGACTTTCCGGATTCGTCACATTCCACAGACCTACACCATAACCCACATTACCCAGCGATATAATGTATCCACACCCACCTAATACGAAGCCACTCCACATGGGATTAGTAAAGCTACTACTGCCACCTTCAGATCGAGCACTGAACTTATTTATCAAAAAACTTAGTTTATGCGCCTCACCCGAGGAAGCCTCTACAACATCCAACTCCCTTGCCCCTGGCAGACCAACACTGAGCATATCTCGAATAGGAGCAAAATGAATATATTTTTTATTATATTCAACACCCAGCCCTATCGAATGATTATCGGTCGAGCACTCAGGCTCGGTTGGAAAAACATTACAAAACCCACCAACAGGCGTCGTATTCTTAAACCGCGCATTCGTTGAAGAAGGCCGGTACTCCGCCGTAATCGTCACCTCGGATGCCAACGCAACCTCGGCGCCACCCAGCAGCGCCAGCGAAAGCGCCGCCAGGCGCGTTGTTTTCATCGGTTTCATACCGACCTCTCCATCGTCGTTAGCGTCAAGGTTAGCCACGCTTGGCGCTTGGCGCCTTGGCCGGTTCTGCCGCTGCCAGCCGCTCAGGCGTGCAGGTCTGGTCGCCAACCAGCAGCACATCGTGCTCACGCTCGTAGCGGTCTTTGTCCAGGCGCAGGAAGCACTGCTGGCCACCTTTGTGCCGCACTTCCAGCGTAGGCGTGGATTCGCTCATTTCCACAGAGAAGAACCCATCGGCCTCACTGACACTGCGGCTGGCATGGTTGATCACCATCGCGCCACGCAGCGGCTCGCCGCTCTTGTCGAGCAACCGACCGATCACGGTCACGGTGCGCATGATCCGCACTTTCTGGTACGCCACACCGCCCTTGTTCAGGTGGTAGCTGGCCGAGGCCGGCTGAATTACCGCCGCAGGCGCCGCATCGCCGTTGAAGTCGAACTGCAGGTTGCCGGACTTGTACGCCGACACCGGAACCAGGTTGCGCCCCGGTTTAAGGGTGCTGGCCAAGCCCTGTTGGTCGTAGGCCTGCATTTCCAGGTCGGTGTAGTCGGACTCGACATCCACCACCATGGCCGACTGCATCAGGCCGGTGTCGCCGCTCATGGCCACTGCGCCGCCACCAATGCCCACGGTGCTTTGCAGGTTCAGGCCGCCACTCAGTTCGTTGTTGAACGATGAGGTTTGCAGGTGGGCAGAACCGGACATCGCACGGCCTTGCAGTTCTGCACTGGAACCAACGCCCACGCCGAAGCTGTCGGCGTTCAGGGTACCGGTCACACTGCGCAGCACGCCGTGGTCGAGTTGCTGCTGATAGCTGAGCGAGGCGTTGTGCTCGCGGCTGCCGTCACGGCCGGTGCGGCTGCCAAGGCTGCCATAGGCGCGGCTGCCATCGCTGCCCAGGCTCATGGTCAGGCTGACATCGACGCCGCGGTTACGCGCCCCACCGCTGCTGGCACTGCCGGGGCGGTCGAACACCGAGAAACGCCAGGTCGCATCCGAGCCCATGACCATGCCACGGCGCACCCAGGACAGGTCGACACCCACACCCGAGTTGGCACCCGTGCTGTGGTTAACGCGCAGGTTGGCGCTGTTCTTGTCGTCCAGGCGCTGCTGCAGGCTGAGCGAATTCTGTTGCGTTTCACGCACTTCACGCTTGGCACGGCTGTTCAGGCGGTCTACCGAGTTACCGGTGGTGGTCTCTATCCAGGAACGGCTGTGGCTGAGGACCACGCTGCCGCCTTTGTGGGCATAGATGCTTTGCAGGTCGTAGCCATTGCCCTGGTTTTCGGTGTGATGCAGGTTACCGTACAGCTTGACGTTGTCTTTGATGTCCCAATCCAGCGAGGTGCCGTACTGCATGGCGTCGTTGACGCGCTCGGTAGAAAGCCCCAGCACGGCACGTGGGTGCAGCAGGTAGTTGGCCATTACCCCGGCGCCCAGGCTTTTCGCCCGGTCATCCTGCCAATTGCTCAACAGGTCCTGGCTTTGCCCCAGGTAGGCGTTGTAGCGCCAGCGCTGATCGGGGTTCGACCAGTTGCGTGGCTTGTACACGAACTCTTCGCTACGCGAGGTGATCTCGCCATCTTCAATCAGGCGCACTTCCACTTCATAGATCCCCCCCGGCAGGCTGCGCGTGTCGAGGGTTTGCAGGCCTGGTTGCACGGCCTGGGTGTAAATCAACGAGCCATCACGGTACACCTCGACCGTGGCCGGGCGGTTGGGCGTGACGTAGATCGGGGTGGTGCTGGCCTGGCCGTCATTGATCACCAGGCTGTCGTTCGAGCCGAACATGAACCCTACGATGCCCTCCGGGCGACTGCCCAAGGTGTTCGGCTGACGGGTAAGCCCTTGAGCGCTCGGGGCAAAGTAGCCCAAACGGTAGAAGCGGTCATCGACCAGGCGGTCGGCGTGCAGGTCACTGACCCGGTAGCGTTGCATCTGGCCGCCAGTGCCCGAACTGCGGTCCACCTGGCCACGGGCCGTGGTGGTCCACTGCCCTACACTGCCCACACCTTCAAGGGTGTAGGTGCCATGCACGTCGCGCTCCCCGCCGGAAAGGTTCAACTGGTTGCGCAGCAGCACGCCGTGGCTGCCCTGCTCGGGCAAGGCATGAAAACGCGCCAGGCTGGCATCACGCTCGGCGGCCTGGGTCAGAATCGACAGCTGCGAGTTGGCCAGGCTGTAATGCAGGGCCAAGAGGCCATTGGCGCATTTTTTGGTGCAATCGCCCAACGGCTGCGGGTCGTTCAAGGTGGCCAACCACTGCTGCAACACCTGCGCCGAAACCTCCGATTCGTGGGTATCGGTGTACTCAAGCAGTTGAACCTTCTCGTCACGGCTGAGTACCAGCATGGCTTCTGCCATGAAACGGCCGTCGAGGTCGACCCGTACGGCCAGGGGTACATCAAAGAAATGATCACGAAACTCCGCCGGCAGGCCCTGGGCCTGGGTCAGCAGCGAGATTGCGCTCGAGGGCTGCTGGTTGGCCTGAGCTGTACCCAGCCCAATGCTCAACGCACCGGCAAGTGCAAGCGCTAACAAACTTTTGGCGTACGGAAAAGTTGTCATGATCATCTCTCGGGCAATAAGTCCCCGGCTCGCGCAAAAACAAGCGCGAACAATTAAAGATGGGGAGGTTTAAACGGGAAAAGCGTAATAGCAGCCTGGGGGCACGAGGGGGAACACAATACCCCCAGGCATTCAAACTAGAGACGGTGTAGCGGTTATTCCAAAAATGTTACGGCACAGTAATTGGCGTCGGAGTTTCAAACGTCATGTTGACAGTGCCGCTGTAGTTACCAGGCTGATATGGACCGGCCTGAGCAGCAACATTGAACATCATGAACGACTCTGTAGCGGCAACAGGAGCCGGGATAACTTCCGTGCTAGTAGTAGTCAGTGCGATGCCGTTCAACTTAACATCAAGGAGAATGGCGTTTGCGCCGCTGTTGATTTGCGGCAAACTGTCAAGCTTGGCGCTAATGGCGCCCTCGGTGCTCTTGGCAACATAACGTTTCTGGACGGGCATCAAAGTTCCCGGAACCGGATCGTAAGCCAATGCTTGAGGGGCAGTATCCCAACCTGCCTCAGCCTGAACATAGAATGCACTGGTTGGAATATAAGCAGTGACATCAACTGCCTTGCTTTCCGTCTGAACAGCAAAGGCGCTACCAGCAGCGAGCATGACGAAAGGAACAACCATAAACTTTTTCATTTGAACTCCACAGGGAATTTCGAGAAACGATGTGTTTGATGTAATCGACAGCCTTACATAAGCAAGTTCCTGTCTATGGCTTACAGCGCTATCTGTCAGACATTCATCACTGCTAACCAATGCGCACAGTATGGCGATTGCTTTACACGCAAGATGTAGGCACCAAGTTCAAAAAATATAGGAATATTCTTACTAAAGCCCGCGATAAGCGCATAACCCGTGACTGCACCGTTGTAGGAGTAGGCCTTGCCTACGATAGGATCAGTGGGGTATCAGCACGCACGCAGCGCCTGCCACATTTGTTGGCAACACGGTCACTCTGTAGGAGCAAGGCTTGCCTGCGATGGCTTCGGTGGGGTTTCAGTGAGTCCGCGGCGTTTGCATCGCGGGCAAGACCCGCTCCTACAGGTTGCGCGGGCTCTGTTGGAGCTGGCTTGCCTGCGATGGCTTCGGCGGGGTGTCAGTGAGTTCGCGGTGCTTGCATCGCGGGCGAGCCCGGCTCCTACAGCTGGCGCGAGCTCTGTTGGAGCTGGCTTGCCTGCGATGGCTTCGGTGGGGTGTCAGTGAGTGCGCGGCGTCTGCATCGCGGGCAAGACCCGCTCCTACAGCTGGCGCGGGCTTTGTTGGAGCTGGCTTGCCTGCGATGGCTTCGGTGGGGTGCCGTAGACCTAAACGAAAAAACCGGGGTTCGCACTGCATCAAGTGCGAACCCCAGGTTTGTCAGAAGCGCTATATGCTGCGCAATCAGCGCGAAACAAGCGGTGTTTCAAAGGTCATGTTGACCATGCCCGAGTAACTACCCGGCGCATAAGGGCCCGCCTGG
Organism: Pseudomonas defluvii; assembly: GCF_001695625.1. Classification (GTDB taxonomy): domain Bacteria; phylum Pseudomonadota; class Gammaproteobacteria; order Pseudomonadales; family Pseudomonadaceae; genus Aquipseudomonas; species Aquipseudomonas defluvii. The sequence goes on along the minus strand of NZ_MBPN01000083.1, from coordinate 4,743 downwards.
GCAGAGATTTCGATCGGAATGAACACCTGGTTGCCCCTTTGACTCTCAGGCACCACAATCTTGGCGGTATTGTCCAGATCAACCCCATTGATGCTGACATTAAGGTTGATTGCATCGGCGCCACTATTCATCTGGGCCGGGCCTTCAAGCCGGGCCTCAATGGCCCCGGTGGTGCTCTTGGCAATCAGGCGCTGAACGACGGGCCTCAGCGTTTCGGTTACCACGTTGTAGCTCAACTCTTGCACCCGAGTATCCCAGCCGTTTTCAGCCACAACATAAAACGCAGCGGCCGGAATATGGGCAATGACTTCGACTTGCTTGCGAACGGTGTTACTGGCAAAAACGCTACCGGCAGCGAGCATGGCGAACGGGATGATCCAGTATTTCATGATATGCACCTTTGATAATGTACGAATTCAAGCGGTTAGTAAGGCTTAACAGAAACGCCAACCGGCGCCCCCTGTTCATGGCCTGCAGCGCTATCATTCAGATCGCAGTCGCTGCCAACCAATGCGCACATTATCGACATCCTTCTGCCCGACTTATGTAGGCGCAGAGCTCGAGGAACGTAGGAATTTTCCTCAGGATTTTCAATTTCGCATCATTTGCCTACAAGTAATCTCTAATGTTCGAACAAAAAAAATGCCAGGCATTGGCCTGGCATTTTTTACGACTGATGCCTTAGAACGGCATTTTGAAACCCGGCGGCAGTTGCATGCCGGCGGTCATGCTGCCCATTTTGTCCTGGCTGTTCTGCTCGACCTTGCGTACCGCGTCGTTGACGGCGGCGGCGATCAGGTCTTCGAGGACTTCCTTGTCTTCCTGCATCAGGCTGTCGTCGATGCTGATGCGCTTGACGTCGTGACGCCCGGTCATCACCACGCTGACCAGGCCTGCACCGGATTGACCGGTCACTTCAGCATTGGCCAGTTCTTCCTGCATCTTGGCCATTTTTTCCTGCATCTGCTGCGCCTGCTTCATCAGGCCGGCCATGCCACCTTTCATCATGGGGATCACCTCAAGTATCACATTACGGAATACGGCCAGGAGCACGCTCCAAGCCGCCAGTGTCATTCAGTTACTCGCTTTGGCCAACCAAAGCGTCCACAGGTTCAATAGTATCCTCACGCACCACGGCACCGAACTGCTGGATCATCTGCTGGATGAACGGATCAGCATGAATTGACGCTTCAGCATCACGCTGGCGCTCGGCACGGCGACGCGCAGCGGCCTGGGCCGGGGTTTCCTGCTGGGGCTGGATCAGTTCAATGACCAGGTTGATGCTGCGCCCCAGGTGCTGGTTCAGCGCGTCGTTAAGGCGACGTTGCTGGGTGGCGTTGAACAACGCGCCCTGCCCTGGGTCCAGATGCAGCAGCCAATTGTCGCCCTCGGCGGCCATCAGGGTGCAGTTGGCGGCGATATTGCCGGTCATGCCGGAAACCGGCAACGCAGGGAACATTTCCAACCATTGCAGCGCAAGCCCGGTGGCCGGCTGGGCGGCCGGCAAGACTACCGGTTCAGGCTCGGCAACGGCGGGCACCATTTCGCTGGCCAGTTCGTCCAGGTAGCTGTAGCCCATTGGGTCCAGCTCAGGTTCGTAGTAATCCTCGTCCAGCGGCGGCTCGTCGTCACGCTCCATACCCGCAGGGCTGTAGCTGGCATCATCATGCGGTGGCGGCGCTTCCTGCACCGGCGCCGCTACTGAAACAACAGGCTGCACGGCCTCGACCACGTCCGCTTCAGCGACTGGCTCTGGCTCTGGCTCTGGCTCTGGCTCTGGCTCTACAGCAGGCTGCGCCATGGGCGGGTCGTTCCACGGCAGATCGATCTCGGCCTCAGCCGGTACCGACACAACGGGAGCGGGTTCTGCAACCGGCTCAGGCTCAGCCGGCAAGGCCGGCACAGGGGCTGGTGACTCGACCACGGCCACGGGCGCCTGTACCGGCGGCATAGCGGTGGCCGCAGCCACTGCTAACGTGGAATCAGCTGTGGCCTGGCTGATCCCCACTGGCTTTAGCGTTGGCCTGGGTGCGTCCGGGGTATCGGCCGGACGGAAGGCCAGCATCCGCAACAGCACCATCTCGAAACCACTGCGCGGGTCGGGTGCCAGCGGCAGGTCACGGCGGCCAATCAGGCCCATCTGGTAGTAAAACTGCACATCTTCGGCAGGCAGTGCCTGCGCCAGTGCCAGCACGCGTTCGCGGTCACCCTGGCCGTTATCGACCGCCTCGGGCAAGGCCTGGGCAATGGCCACGCGGTGCAGCACATTGAGCATTTCAGCAAGCACACCGCTCCAGTCCGGGCCCTGTTCGGCCAATTGCCGAACCGCCTCGAGCAATGCCCTGGCATCGCCCTCAAGCAGTGCCTGGAGCACTCCGTAGACCTGGCCGTGGTCAAGGGTACCGAGCATCGCCCGGACATCGGCGGCCAACACCTTGCCTTCACCAAAGGCGATGGCCTGGTCGGTCAGGCTCATGGCGTCGCGCATCGAACCGTCGGCGGCGCGACCGAGCAGCCACAGCGCATCGTCTTCAAACGGTACGTTCTCGACACCCAGCACATGGCTCAGGTGTTCGACGACGCGCTCCGGGGTCATGTTTTTCAGCGAGAACTGCAGGCAGCGCGACAGGATCGTGGCCGGCAGTTTCTGCGGATCGGTGGTGGCGAGGATGAACTTGACGTAAGGCGGCGGCTCTTCCAGCGTCTTGAGCAAGGCGTTGAACGAGTGGCTGGAGAGCATGTGGACTTCGTCGATCAGGTAGACCTTGAAGCGCCCACGGCTAGGGGCGTACTGCACGTTGTCGAGCAGCTCGCGGGTGTCCTCGACCTTGGTCCGGCTGGCGGCGTCGATTTCGATCAGGTCGACAAAACGCCCTTCGTCGATCTCCCGGCAGACTGAACAGGTGCCGCACGGGGTCGAGGTGATGCCGGTTTCGCAGTTAACGCATTTGGCAATAATGCGCGCGATGGTGGTCTTGCCCACACCCCGGGTACCGGTAAACAGGTAGGCGTGGTGCAGGCGCTGGTTGTCCAGCGCGTTGATGAGGGCCTTGAGCACATGGGTCTGGCCGACCATTTCGCGGAACGAGCGCGGACGCCATTTACGTGCAAGAACCTGATAACTCATCGAAAACCGTCGCGATCCAGAAGCTGAAGAGGGCTAATGCTAGCGGAGCGGGGGCAAAATTGCATCCGGTGTCGTCTACGCTGTGCAAGAGGACAGGCAGCAGTGCGGCTCAATCGTCGAAAAGCCGACCGCTCACACAGCAAAAACGCTGTCTGAGAGAGGAAATAGAAGGAGGGGGACTTTCTAAATGGAGGCGACCCCACCAGCCACACCCCGGCACACGATGTTCCCGCTATGGCTGCTCCCTTCCGGGCCTGACCAGGTTGACGGGTAATCGTTGCGGGGGGCCTTAGAGACCCAGCTCCTCCTGACTTCTAGCGATTCCTGCTCGTCGCACGACTATAAAATAGAGACTCCATTCTATAGCGCTGGTGAATGCCATTGGGAGAACTTTGGATCACCGTTCTGGATCACTTTTGGACCACTTTTGGATCACCAGGCCACATCCCAATCAGCTATTTTTTGGGCAAAAATATGAGCCGATATATACGGGGCTCTCCACTCGCTTCCCCCCACTCCCCCCTCATGCATCGCCAAGAATCTGCCCTGCCCGCCTATTGCAGAGCGAGTAGCAGATTAGTAATTTCTGCTGTGGTTGCATTGATTCTTTTGCTACATGCGGAAATACCTAGCGATGACTGAACCACGCAGTTCTTGGCAAAAACAGACCAGCAAGGCGATATCCAACTTCATGGACGGCTACGATTGGTGCCGCATCTATGGAGCCTGGAAACGGCGGATTGATGACTTCGTGACACCGATCCACCCAGTGTTCCAGGAGGTACATCTCCACGACCCAGGAAATACCCAGCGAGACCAGGTTGAACTGGCTTGGTGGTCACGCAGACAACTGAACGAAATACGCCGGGATTGCCAGCAGCACTTTGATGAACTCCCAGGTTCTTACGGATCGACACATCCACAAACTTATCTGGGTCGGAAAGGTGAACTGCAGACACTTGAACTGCTTTTCAAGTACAGAGATGACCTTGAGCAGGTTGCAGCTGTTCTGATTTCTGCCTCCATTTTCTCCAGACTGGGTGGTCGGGCGGGATATCCGAAGAAATGGCCGGGGTACCTCTGTGTAAAGACACTACACGACCTGATCAACGACCGATGGATGAGTGGATCGGGCTACTGGCATCACGCAAATACCACAGTCCTGCCATATACCAACTATGACGACGTCCATCGGATCGATGACTTGAAGAGCTTGATTTGCTACCTCGCCGAAGAGCACGCAGCCCTTCTGCACCAGTTCACACCCGTGGCAGTTCGGTTTACACCAGAAAGGAGCCCTGTGCTTTCAAGCGTCTAGGGGCCGCAATTTTTGGGTACACCCTAGCGTTACGCCACGCACCAGCCTCCTCCCCCCTCTCTTTGCGTAACGTATGGGTTGACTTCGACATATGTTACGGAGATATTTGGCTCTTCGCATTTAAGGGTGTAGCTGATTTCTAAACCCTCCTGACTTCAGCAAGCACCTGGCTATGTAATTGGTTAAATTTCTAAAGCCCAAGGCGGTACCTCGTAAGTGCTCAAGTCGCCCGTTGATAGCTTCTGTTGGACCGTTGCTGGTTCCTGGCCGGTCGAAGTAGGCAAGGATGCTCTCAGCG
>NZ_MBPN01000082.1 GCF_001695625.1 Pseudomonas defluvii | reverse complement strand
CCATTTGCTGTCATCCTTTCGAGGACGACAGCTTAAACTACCCCGTAGTCACTGTCTCAAAAGGTGGATCCACTATACCGGCACCCGCCTTGCGCGCCAGCTTTCTGATGCTGGCCCAGCCGATCTGGTTGGTTACTTCACCTGGCTCATTTTGTTGTGCCAGATAAAGTTGTCGTACCGCACAGGTCAGTTTCCAGGACACCTCAGGCAGAATTTCCGTGTTTCCGTGATAATGAACGATGGCCCCCGTACGCTGCACTTGCACATTGGCATTGGACTGCGGGTCACGCCAGCCACTGATGGAGACTTTGAAATCGTCGGAGGCAAGGCTGCCTTGGCTGCTCAATTGAGGGATGAGGGCTGTCTGTGGCGGCAACCCCAATAGAGGCAAACTTGTTACGTGCTCTGGCTCATCCAGCAGCCGGTACAGCTCATCCCACGTCAGCAGCCAGCGATCGCTGAGTTGGGAGACGAACTCCTCTTCTTCCAACTGGTCCAGATAACTTGCCAGCGGCCATGACTCCTTATTCTCCGCCAAGCTCAGGGGATAACAAATGCCCTGCTCCTCAACGGAAAAAACCGGCTCAGTATTTTCTGCTGCCGGGTTCGATTGCAGGCCAATGCCTTTGAGGAATCGCTTGAGCATTACTGTCTCCAGAACCGGAGTGGCTGGTTATTGACGGGCCTGAAGCCCAGGCGCTGAAGCGCAGTTACGGCGGCCGGGTCATGGTCATCAAGCTGGACCTGATATGCACCGCCGCGCTCGCGCTGATCATAGACCTTGTGTTTGACCGACCTCAGAGCGTCACGGACCTGATCTTCAAAAGGCAACGGCTTGGCTGAACCTGCCGCTGCGGCCTGAGTTTGAACGCGAATGCCCAATTTTCCGAGCTTGTCATCGAACTTGCTTAGCCAACCCTCGATGCGGTCTGGGCGGCCAGGCGCAGGTGAATGAATCATCCACTCTATCGTTCGATGGCGCTGCTTGAGTTCTTTGGCGAGTTCAAGCTGGAATTGGTCTGGGTTAAACGGCGAGTCGTCCGCTTTGTACACAAAGCAGGCATTACCCGTTCCAGAAAACTCCACGAAAAAGTAGTCCCCAATCTGCATGACAACGGCATTGTTGTGCCCAGGACCACCGACCAGCTTGCTCAAGCGCCCCTTGTTCTTCTCACGGAAATGGACAAAGTCCTGCCCGCGGTCATTCCAGGCGTCCGAGCCCATGACGATCCGGGTGTAGCTCATTTGGTTGGCAAATCTTAGCCAGTAATACAATCGCGACTGATCAACCTCGGAGTCTCCCTTCAACAAGTTGAAGAAGTGCTCCAGATCTTCCTTCGCGAACCATGCCACGACCATCGCACAGACGTCTTTATCGACATACTGCAGCCAGCTGTTTTGTCTGGAGCGGATCTGTGGGCTGCCCCAATTGTCGAGCGCGAGTTGTTTGAGCAGCGACGACGGCTTCTCTCGATAAGCTGCCAAGTGGTAACGCGACAGGCATGCACTCAGGATGTCGTTCATGTACCGCGGGTGCTGTCGGCCGATGTCGATCAGGTCGGCCAAGCGCAGAGAGAACTCAGCGTCATCCAGCATGAAAATGCGAGAAATCAGTACGGTAAAGATCCTTCGCCACAGCCAACTGCTGTCAGGGATCTGCGCAATCGTCTGCAATGCCGAAAGGTCGCTGATTTCACCCTTGAACATCTGGTCACCCAGCGTGGCACCTGCCTGCTCGGAAAAAAGCTCCTGATGTTGCTGAACGATCTGCACCCATTCCTTCACACGCTTCTGCTGGTCCCTGACGCATTCAAAACCGAGCTGAACGTCTTCACGCAATAGGCACCAATTAGCGTTCTGCGCGGGCGTAACGGCGTCATAGCCAAAGTAGCTGAAGCACAGCGCCAACCAATCCCGGCGGCTCAGCCTTCGCTTTTCGATACGCTGATGCACTTCTTCGTGCACCCGGGCGTAAAGCTGGTCATCGTCCAATATTGGCCCGACTCGCTCACTCTTGTCTGAAAGGCCGGCGAACACCAAGCGCCATTCCGAGGCGTTGAGTGGCAGCACATTGCGAAACTTGCTTATCGCAGCACGGCGCTTTTCTTCGGGTGGCGGCAAGGCCTTTTCAGCGCGCTCGAATCGCTCGTAAAGATCGACCCCCGCAGCAGCCAGACGGGGGAAACGCTCCAATGGTTCTGGGGCCTGCGCCGTGCGATGAGCTGAAAGGCTTTGGCTAATGGCGGCGGAAAGCCTCACGATTGAGCTGGTCATCGATTCATCGCCAACTGACATTTTTCCACATCAGTGTTAGTGAACACCGGCACATCAGGCTTGAGATTGCCCTCCTTCTCCTTCAAGCCAAAGAACTGCATTCGCAACTCCACTCGCCGGCTTTCTTCCTTGGTGCCCTTTGCGTTGTTGAACGACACGCCGCCCGCCAGAAACATCGATCTGATCTGCTGTTGGTGCTCAGGCGACAATCCGACCTGGAGCGGACTGCGACTATCGAGCAGGCTGCACATCACCCACTCCGAACGCTGCAGCGACAGGTGCAAGTTATAAAGGTAGGAGCCGTCGGTGTCGGTCGAGCCCTCGATCACAACCTGTTTGAACCACTTGCGTCCCTCTTCACTGTTGGCCGCGTCCAGAATCATCGGCACGACCTCCTGAAGTGCCGATTGACCATCGTTGCTCAGTGCGTACTGGTTATGCCCAAAACGGCCAGCATCGCCGAAGCTGATCCGGTTGTCCTTGCAGTCCACGACGATGGTCTTGCTGGCAGTCTTCGCCTTGAGACTCAGGTGCTCGCAAATCTGACTGATGTCCTTGCTACGCTGCTTCTCCCCCTGCTCCGCCTGGTTGATACGCTGCGTCACTGAGCTCAAAGCCGCCACCATGACCACGAGAAACAGAATCATCATTGCGGTCATCAAATCAGCGAAGGAAATCCAGAAAGGCTTCTCTCCCTCGTCCTTGGAACGGACAGCCGAAGGCATTTGCTTACCAAACATCGACTAGCCTCCGTTACCGCCTGATGCGTTCCATGATGTCGCTGAAGTCTTCGAGACTTTCCTTGACCCCTTCCACACCGCCAGCGAGGCTCTTGACTGCTCTATCGAGCTCGGTGTCGAGGCTACCCAGGGTTTGTCTCAACGCCCGGTCCATGCCTTCACCGAATTCCTTGAAGCCGTTACCCAGCACACCACTGATATTTTCGAGGTATTCATACACTTCGCGGTTAAGCGCCTGCATCCGCTCGCTCTGAACCTTCAGGTCCTGGAGATATTGGCTGCGACCGCTGGCCTCCCCTTGAGCACTGGCAACTACCCCTTCGATGACAGCGAGCGTTTTCGCTACCGCTTCACGATTGTTCCGGTAGTCCGCGACAACGGTGTTCAGCTCACGCGATGCTTGTGCAAGCTCAGCACCTGCGCCCTGGACTGCGCCCATCAGACCAGCAGTCGACTCACTGGCTCGCGCCACGCTTTGTCCTGCGGTTTCAAACCGCTCAGCCGCCGCCCGCATCTTGTCAGCGCCTAGCTGCATACTGTGCAAGTGCTGCTCTGTCTGGGCACTCAATGCATTGACAGTGTCCTGGGCAGATTTCTGTTGCTCGGAAACTGTTTGCAGCAATGCCTTGACCTGCTCATCGAGGCCGCCCACCAGGTCGCGGGTACCTTGGTGAAGATCAGCCTGGGCGGCACGGGTGGATTGATCCATCTGCTGCTGACCATGCTCCAGTTGCTTGAAGACGGCCGAGAGCTGCTCACCCAGCACTTCCACGGAGCCTGCAATCTTGGCCATGGTTTCCTGTTGGCCTTGGCCGATGCTCTGCTTGATCGACTCGACAAAAGCCTGGAGATTTTCAGCCATTGCCTGTTGGCGAGCCTCACTTTGAGCGAACAGCTTCTCCAATTGCTCGGCCATTCGAGCGCCGGCCCCCTCCCCTTCGTTGCCGATGCGGGCAACCGAAGCCTGAAGATTGGCGAGCATCTCATTCATCCCCGCTTGCATGGCGTTTTGTCCTGCCTGCATATCGGCCAGTAGCTGGGCAATCATGGCCGAACTACTTTGATTCGAGGACTCGCTAGCCGAACGCATATCCTGAATCAGCGTCGAGAAACCCTGCTGCATCGACTGCATGGCAGCAACTGACTGGCCCATCAACTCGTGTAGGCCATTGAACTGTTGGCCGAACGTACCTTCCAGCTTGCTCATGAAAGCAACCAGAACATCCTGAAGCAGGTTCTGTACCTGCCCGGACTGATCGCCACTGGCGGCCTGCACTGCACCCGCGATGGCTTCAAGCGGCGACTTGAGGCTGTTCTCGATCGCACCGCTCACCTGGTCGGCCAACAGTTGCCCAGAGTCACGGTACGTCGTTGACAAGGTATCTGCCAATTTGAGGCTTTCACGGACCTGGGTATCAACGAGGTTCTGTAACATTTCCCGCAGATCAGTAACCAGGCTGTCCTTCAGCTGACGGGTTTGCACCGAGCTTTCAGCACTGGAGCGCACCAGCTCAGCCAGGTATTCCTCACCGACTCCGCTGTCAAAAAGCCCGTCGATTGTTTCGTTGAATGCCTCAAGCAGCTTGTAGCAGCGCCCCAGCCGCCACTTTTCAGTGAGCGTGACGGCGATGGAGGCCATGATCGAAATGAAGGAGCCTATGAAAGCGAACAGCACGTCTTTCAACAGTTTGTCGACGCTGGCGTTAACCTGCTCAGGTGTGCTCGGATCAAAGTGCTGAAGACCTAGCATCAAACCGAAGAAGGTTCCGACAATACCGATACCAGTCAAGATACCAGGCAGGTGCTTATAGAATTCGGTCCCCAGCGGGGTATCAATCACACTTTGCGGCGAGAAGAAGTGTGCAGCTCCGGCGGTGGCTCGCGATCGGACAAGGACCTGTTCGCCCTCCTTGAGCTCGAACTGATCGTGCAGCGTTTCAGCATACTCGCGCCAGGAATGATCCAGTCTGCCGCCACTGAACAGACGTTCAAGTTCAGCGCGCCGAAGAGGTGGAGCGAGAGTTTTCACGCTCTGCAAGCTAACAGTCAAACGTTTCAGCTGGGCACTAAGCTTGAATGACCTACAGAAGTAACGGACAAAATACCAAGCGCAAAGAATGAAAACGAGACCTACAACCATTTTGGGTGCGATCAGCTGCTCAGAGCTTGCTGCACCCCATAGGTGCAACAACGTCGAAAAATCCATACTTTCCGCCTTCAATTAAGCATTCTTGATGTTCAGCATGACCGCATTACAGGCGATGATGCGTCAAAGACCAATCCAGTTGGATCAATGACAGCACCTTGCCAAGCGCGCGCTTCGGGGGCGCCACAAACTCGGAGTGGGCGGGCGCACCACGTGCACCCTAGAACCTTCCGTGGACAAATGCTGGAGAATCATGTCCTTATGCCAGCACCTTAGCTTGAGCCATAACTGTCGTAAAGCTGAAAGCTCAACCCCTAGATTCGGCGTCCTGAAGCGAAGCGATTTTCCACATCTACCCGCTTGGCCTGAGAGCAGCCCTCTAGGTGCATCTCATCGTGGTGAAAAACCTCAGGCAAGTTGCAGTGCAGGCTGATGACGGGCTATGCCTTCAGTTCGATGCGCCGCGTCGGTGTCGAGCCGGGCCGACGATCGGAGCAGGAGCTCGCGCAGGTCAGTCGAAGCAGGCTGACGCTTCGACCAGGTCGGCCGCGATTTGGGCGCAGGTCGACTTACAGTCATCACTGTTGTTTGTTGGCAGGGTAGGAATAGGTGTCACAGTATTCCAGTTGGTATTCCAGGCTAAAAATGCAAACCGGCATTAAGCCGAGGAACACGAAGAGCACGAAGAGCACGGGGTCGAACACCGCCACCTTGATGTCCAGTTCGACCAAGGCGGCCAGACCGTCAATAGACTTTCGGAAGTCGACAGGCCTGGGGTAAAGGTAGACTTTTTCGACTTTGGCGTCGGGACGCCTCATGACGTGCGGGCTCCAGAAAGAAATCGGGAGCACAGCATCGGGGATCAGTTAAGCGCTTCGAATGTGTGGTTCATGGAGCGCTTACGTCCCAGCGAACGATTTGAGCGATTTGAGCGATTTGAGCGATTTGAGCGCATTGTTATACGGGAATATGAGGTTTGGAAAAGAGTGCAACTGCTTTGCTAAAAGCGCGCAAAAACGGCACTGACCCGTTAACTTTTTCTCTTGCTTCCTTGTAGCTAATAAGAGCTTCTTGGAAACTATTTTTTTGCTCCGACATGGCCAGACTGAAGAACATCGTGCCTGTAGTGGTTGCGCGAGGTATATCTTGGGGTATTTTTTCGTTCCGCCTTTGCACCGTATCCATTACGACTTGCTGCATTTCGTTTGATAGGTTTAATTTGATCAAGGCGGTGATTGTGGATATTTCTTTATATATTAGACCGCCAAGGCTTGCTACTTCATCAGGCGTTGGGATGTAGCCTTGATGTATGACTTTATTTCTGAGTTCTGGAATTTTTTTGTTGAGTGTATAGTGAGTCCCGAACGTAAGCAGGTGGAGGAATAAAAAACCACCAACTTGGCGCTCTGATTGCTTTGAGACCTGCTTGAATGTTTCGTTCAGTGCCTCTTTGGAAGTATTATTTTTCTTACAATATACATTTATCGCGAACTCAAAAAAGCGCTCGTATGCTGACGAAAGACTGGAGGCAGCTTCGAGCGTATAGCCTTCAATTAGAGCGTTCGCTGCCGACTCAAGTAAAACTTCAAATTTCTGACTTTGAAGCAAAATTGCTGATTTGTGACCTTTAGAACACTCTATATATGCTAGAGCCTCTTCGTAATAGTCAGCAATTATTGGTTCGAAAGATGGACACCCCAGTTCTTTTTGGCATTCCATGCACATCGTTAATATTTTCACGGAGCTGGTTTCCTCGGAGCATAAAACTATAAATAAACACAAGGTGATGCATAACTCCCCGAACGGGCGTTGTGTAGAACATTCCTTGTTCCTTTTGCTATCCGTGTCTAGGCTGAGGTTTTCAGCGTACCGATGAGCGTATAAGGGAGATATACACCATGGATAGACAGCCTCGTTTGCTCAACCACACGTGGGTGCAAATTCGCCTGCGACACTACTCGATCCTCACGTAGCGTGTCTATTGCAGGTGGGTTACGTCGTGCGGCAGGAATGGGTTCGCTGAGGTCGAGGCAGCTCATGCGAATTTCTCAGTGTGTGACTGCGTCTTCACCAGTACTCAGCACTAGGCACCAACTGCTCTGATCCTGACCGTCAGCTTTTGGTGGCACAGTCTCTGAGACTCAAAGCCTCAGAGTGAACTGTCACCGTCACAGTCTTAGATGAGTCCGCGCCTCGTGAAATCGGGATTTCGGTATTCCAATTGGTATTCCAGAACCACCTTTAAAACAGAGGTTTTTCAACCAAAATAGTCACTTAGCCAATCATTTCAGATTACCCCGGCCACCAAATACGCAAAACAGAAAAGGCACTTAGCGAACCTCGCAAGTGCCTTTTTTGTGCACGCTGGGTTGTTTTGGCTGGGTAATGCCGACTTTAGCCTCACCAGCCCATGCCGCATCTGGGGTTATCCGACTTCATACCTACTTGGCTGAGCCGGCCACCAGTGTTGCAAGTCACTCCCCTGCGAAATAATCGCTGTCCAGCTGCTTCACTTCATACACCCGCTTAATACTCACACCCAGGTTGTTCTCCACCATCAGTCGTGCCAGCTCAACACCGTCGATCAGCACCACTTTGATGTCCAGCCCCAGCGCTGCGGTACGGGCACCATCGGAGAACTCCGACGTGGTGATAAACACGCCTTTGCGGGCACGCTGGCGTGTCAAAGCACCGATAAACTTGTCGATTTCCGGGCGGTGCACTGTGTTGGTCCAGCGCTTGGCCTGCAGATAGATTACGTCGAGGCCGAGTTTGTCTTCTTTGATAATCCCATCGACCCCATCATCATTGGTCGCCTGGGTCGCCTTGCCGGCTTCCTTGCGCGAGCCGCCGTAGCCCATAGCGATCATAAGATCGACCACCAACTGTTCAAAGAAACTGGGTGTAGCTGCCCGGACTTGCACTAACAGCTCGTCTGCGAGTGACTGCACCAATGCTTGATGCGCCTCTACCAACCGCTCGTCGGGCGTGGTTTCGGCAATATCAACATCCAGCAAGGCAGGTGCGTCAGGCTCTTGCGGTTTGGCGGTATGGAAGTCCGCGAACTCGGGGAACTGCTTCAACCAGCCCACCGTGATGCGCTCCGGGCCATTGGCCAAGGTATCAAGCCCGCGCGCAGTGATCTGCACCATGCCCTTGGCGGGAATGCACAGCAGCCCGGCCTTATTCAGGTAGGTACGCGCCCAGCCAACACGGTTGTTGATCACCGTCTGATGGCCGGAGGGCAGGCGCTCCTTACGCTCGTCCTCGGTCAGCTGGAACTGATCGGACACCCGCTCGCGCAACTCATTGAGCGGCAGCGGCGCACCGTTCTGTACATTGGCCAGCACAGGCCGCATCACGCTTTGAAAATCCGGAATTGCCACTGTTACTCCCTAATCTCCCCGGCCGCTTTAGGCGCCGCTCACGAGGCTCTCATCGTGGGCAGCAGCGGTCTTGAGAATCTTCAAAATCACCAGCGCAAACGCCCGGCTCTTGGTTTCGTTATCCAACACTTCCGACGATAACTTCTCATGGCCGGTCATGAAACTACAGCGGCGACACCTCTTCACGACACCCTTCGGCCAAAGCCACGCAAAAAGGGACATCTGAAAGGGGCCATTCTAAAGCGATGGCGCCGCGGCAACCCGCAGATCTGACGCAGAGCTGACGTTAAGCACTGATGCACATCAGTCAAAGATCCTGTAGGAAATTTCCTCTTTTTTGGTAGGCTTTTGATATCAGTCGAGAGGAAATGAAATGCCCGTCGTCATCGTTGAAAACGACACATCGAAGTGGCAAGACGAAACAGGTGCTGTCTATCACTTCCCCAAGCGATATCAAACCTGGCTCGCTCAGGGAACCGAAGTGATCTACTACAAAGGGCGCATCAAGGACAAAAACTTTGCTTCCGTCCGCCTCAGCGCCGATCCGCATTATTTTGGTATGGCACGCATCGGCAAGGTCTATGCAGACCGGAGGAGTGATAAGGGCGACCTGTTTGCACTGATCGAAAACTTCACGCCGTTTGAAGGTGCTGTTCCCTCAAAAATTGACGGAGCGTACCTGGAGACTATCCCCGCCACCCGCATGAATAACTATTGGCGTGACGGGGTTCGGCCCATTTCCCAATCCGATTACGATGCCATCCTCAACCATGCGAAGCCCCTGCCTTCGCAGGCTGACGCGGTTGTGCCGAATACCGAAGACGATCCATGGACCTTTGAATCGGCTAATGAAGGCAGCAAGACAAGTTACTTTGGAACCCGTTACGAGCGCCGGAAAGATCTGAGGATGAAGGCTATCGCTATCCACGGGCTTAACTGCAAGGCATGTGGGTTTGATTTCGAACAAGCTTATGGCGAGCACGCGAAAGGCTTCATTCACGTTCATCATGTAGTACCGATTTCGGACTTTGGTGGGGAGAAAGCCGTTAATCCTGAGACTGACCTCGTAACGTTGTGCGCCAACTGTCACACAGTGGTCCATCGAAAGCGGGATATGACTCTAAGCGTTGATGAGCTTAAAGGAATGTTGCGCGGGAGATGGGTAGTTGAGCCTTAGTCGTACTCGTTAGCTTAACGATCACCAACTCACGACAAGGCCAACTCCTTACCTTACCATTAGCCCCCTCCGCTACCGCCCCAAAACCGCAAGCAAATCCCTCACCTGACGCCCCTAACGGTGCTACTGGGCAGCTTACCGAACAAATTGCGATAGGCCTGGGTGCCTTTTTGTGTCGACAGGGACGGCGTTTATCTCAGCTCAGACCTTGAAACGCCCCACCAACACTTCCAGCTCATGACCGAGCCGTGCCAGTTCGATGCTTGACGAGGCGGTCTCTTCGCAGGCGCTTGCCGTCTGGTCGGAGATGTCGCGCACGTTGATCACACTGCGGTTGATCTCCTCCGCCACAGCACTTTGCTGTTCCGACGCGGTGGCAATCTGCTGGTTCATCAGTTGGATGGTGGAGACTGTGCGGGTGATGTTCTCCAGCGCGGTGACTGCACGCCGGGTGGATTCCACACTGCTTTCGCTCATCTGCCGGCTGCTGTCCATGCTCACGGCAACCGCTTGGGTACTGCTTTGTACGCCGGCGACCAGGGATTCGATTTCCTCAGTGGATTGCTGGGTGCGCAAAGCCAGGTGGCGGACTTCATCAGCCACGACGGCAAAACCACGCCCGGCCTCACCAGCACGGGCGGCTTCGATCGCTGCGTTCAGGGCCAGCAGGTTGGTCTGCTGGGCCACTGCTTTGATCACGTCCAGCACGCCGCCAATCTTGTCGCTTTGTTCCTTCAGATGGCCCACGGCATCTGCCGAGTGCCCCACTTCCTGGGCAAGGCGCTCGATCTGTTCAATGGCCTCGGCCACGACGCGTTCACCTTCGCTGGCTTGCTGGTCGGCCATGGAGGCCGCTTCAGAGGCTTCTTCGGCGTTGCGTGCTACATCCTGCACGGTCGCGGTCATTTCGTTCATGGCGGTGGCGACATGGTCGGTCTCGGCCTTCTGGCTGTTCACGCCGGCACTGGTTTGCTCGGTCACTGCTGACAGTTCTTCAGCTGCGCTGGTCGCCCGGATCACACTGGTGCGAATGCCATCGATCAACTCACGCAGGCTGACGGTCATCTGGTCGAGCCGGGACTGCAGTTGGCCCAACTCGTCGCGTCGATTGACGTGCACGTCCTGGCTCAGATCGCCATGAGCAATGCGCTCCACCACCTGGAGGGTATGCTGCAACGGGTTGACGATCTGCCGGGTAATGACCCAGGCCGACAGGACACCGAACAGCATAGCCAGTACCGTGACGATACTCAGCGTGGCCTTGGCAGACGCTGCATCGCTGTCACGCTTGGCATTTTGCGACTGGATCAGTTGCTGCGTGGTGTTGATGAGCACATCGCCCAACTGCGCCATGTGTTTGAACAAGGACGCGGTATCCGCGTTGGGCTGGCTCAACGCCTGCAGGATCTGCCGGTACTCATCGACCGACTGGCGCTGCTGGCGGATCAAGTCCAGGTCGGCGGGCGCTTCGAAATGATGTTCGATGTTTTCCAGGTGGGCCGCCAATTTATCCAGAATCTGCTGTAAAGGGCTCAAGCCTTCAGCTTGAAGGTTGCTCCCCATACGCAGACGCTGAATACGCAGGTCTTTGGTGTAGTCGCTGACCAGTGCAATCTTCTCGACCTTCTCGCCACGCTCGGTAAGGGTGTTGAGCGCATACCACCCTGTGATAGCCAGTAACAACGTAAGCCCCAACACCAGGCCAAAACCCCAACCCAATTTGGCGCTGACACGGATGTTGCTGATCCAGCCGAACATAAAGACTCCAGGCAGAAATGCAGGTGCACATTGAAAAAGTAGTGACCTGACTATCGGCCAGAAGCTTTGCTGCTTAACCCCGAGAAAACCATCCAGGGCGGCTATAACCCGCAGGATAGACCGTTCGTCTGAATTTTTTTAAGCGCCACAAGGCATGTCAATCCACGCCTGATGCCTTGCAGGCCACGCTGCCCGGGGCTTTTTACGTGCCACCCGCAACGACTCAAGCAGCGCTTACCCAGCAACCGGAAGGCCAGACAGCCGCTTCGATGCTTTGGTCGAATGTCCGTCGAGGCAAAAATCATGTCACGCTCAATGCCAGGTGATGAAACCTTTCACCAACACCCTGCAGCCCTTGAGGCCAGAAACAACAAAGCCCGCACGAAGCGGGCTTTGTTGTTTGCGTAGGTGTTTACCAGCCGGATGGCAACCAACCCAACGCGCTGGAAATCGCATACAGCATGCTGCACAGGTACAGCACCACCACCATGCACTGCAGCGCAGGATGGGCGATCCAGCCGCACTTCCAGGCAGGCTCGATGTCACCGTATTTGCGTGCCGAACGCAGCATCAGGATCGGCATGATCGACAGAATCACACCACTGAATACGCCGGCAAAGTACAACGCACTGACGAAACCCACCATACCGCTATAGGCCAGCAGGAATGGCGGTACGCAAACGATGGCCAATACCATCAGGCGGCTCTTTGGATGGCTCTCGGCGCCCAGCTTCGGGAACTTGTCGAAGATGTTGGTCAGGAAGCTACCGCCCAGGCCCCAATAGGAGGTCATCATCGCGCACAGGGCAAAGGTGTTGGCGGTGTAGAACGCCCACTGGCCCAACGCTTGCCCCCAGGCCAGGGTCGCAACTTCCGTCTGGTTTTCCAGACCGTTCAGCGAGATGACCGACATCGGCACAATGGCCAGCAGCACGAAGGTGATCACCATGCCAGTAATGACAGCCACCGGCAGACGCTTGGGCGCATGGCTGAAACCACGGGCCATTTCCGGCACTACGTACTGGGCCGAGAAGCAGAACACGGCAATGTTGAACACCGGAATCATGTAGACCCAGTCGCCTTCGAGCAGGTTGGCGAAGTTCGTGTTCTCATGAACAAGCGTTGCAACGACCAGCACCAGGGTCATCGAGACCATACCGATACTGATGAACTTTTCACCCTTGCCAATGGCTTTCAAGCCCAAGTACAGCACCAGCGCCGCAGGGGCGAAGAACAACAGGCTGCCCAGCGCAGGGCTGATACCGAAGAACTGGCTGAGAATCTTGCCGCTGCCACTCATGTAAGCGATCAATGCGCCAATACTGTTGACCGCTACCGACAGAAAGATTGCCCAGGCACCGAACGAGCCGACATAGCGTTGAGCCAGGCCGCTGAGCTGGTGATGGCTACGGGTACGCAGCGCCGTTTCCGAGACATACAACATGGAGATGGTGGTGAATATGCCCGCCACGGCCAACCACAGCAGCAGCGGCATGTAGCCGGCCTTGCGACTGGCATAGGCCATGGACAACACACCGGCACCAATGTTGGTACCCACGATCATTGCCACAGCCTCGACGAAGGTCAGCCGTTTGACCTCCAGGCCTGAGGACTCAGTCGCCTCGGCGTGGTCCGCGCCTCGTGCGGCAACGTTAGGGGATGTACTCATGATCAATCACACTCACTACGTATTTGATACGGGATGCACCTGAATTGGTGCGTCACAGAACTCGCCTTTGTGAGACGACTTCTGTGTCTTGATTTCTAGAGCGGCGCGCAAAATATCACACAAGGTGTTTGAAATAACCCCCACATAAGGCGAAACGCGATGCACAGACACGGCCTGTAACACTTGATATAGAGAGGTTTCATTGAGGGGCAGCTCGTTTCGCCCGACATATGCCGGGCGAAACGAGCGCTGCAGGAGCGAGGGGAAAACTCAGGAAATCAGATCGCTTTTTGCCGATACAACGGATGCGCTGTACCTACAAGCCAGTACGCAACAGCGCATGCAATGCCCGGCAATCCGCCGCATGCCAGTCGGTGAGCGCTGGCCAGGGATTGTCCGGCAGGTTGACCAGAATGGTGCGTGTACCTGCCGCACGACCGCAGTCGAGGTCAAAGCGGTAGTCCCCCACCATGACCATCTCGTTCGGCGAGACATCCCAGGCCTCGGCCAGCTTGAGCAACCCTCCCGGATGCGGCTTTGGGGGTGCTTCGTCGCGGCCCAAAATGCTCTGCACGGGGAAACAGTCCGCAAGGCCAATGGCCTCCAGCGTGACATGCGCCAGTTCACGGGCATTACGGGTGAGGATGCCTAGCTGGCAGTCGCGCGCGACCAGTTCACGCACCAGCTCAACCGCACCCGTCGCCGGGCGCGATGCGATAGCCAGGTCACGCTCATGTTCCAGCAACCAGGCATGCTTGGCGGCGGCTTCCTCTGCTGGAAGGGCCGCCAGATGGGTCAAGATGTCGTCTTCGGCGGGAATGTCCAGCGCTTCGCGGATGGCGGCAAAATCGTGCACGGCAACCGTCAGGGTGCCGTCCATGTCAAACACCCAATGACGAATGTGGTGCAGGTTCATGCCCAGTCCTTGCGATGGCGAATCAGCCCTTCCTGGCACGACGATGCCACCAGTTGCCCAGCCCGGTTGAAGATATTGCCGCGCGAGAAACCACGGGCATTGCCCGCCCAAGGGCTGTCCATCGCGTACAGCAACCAGTCATCGGCGCGCAGGTTGCCGTGAAACCACAAGGCGTGATCAAGGCTGGCCAGTTGCATGTCCTTGTGCCAGACCGATTTGCCATGCGGCATCAACGAGGTGGTCAGCAGGCCAAAATCCGACGCATAGGCGAGGATGTATTTGTGCAATGCCGGCGAGTCAGCCAGGTTGCCGTCGGCACGGAACCAGGCGTACTTGATCGGGTCACCCGGCTGCGGGTTGAACGGGTCTTTCTCGGTCACCGGGCGCACTTCGATCGGCTTGGCGCAGAGCAGCTTTTCGCGCAGTTGCTCCGGTATGTGCTCGGCCATACGTTCGGCAATTTCCACTTCCGACGGGAGGTTTTCCGGGCCGACCACGTCCGGCATCTGCGCCTGATGCTCGAACCCTTCTTCGTCGTACTGGAATGAAGCGCTGCAGGTAAAGATGGGCTGCCCTTTCTGGATCGCCGTTACCCGCCGGGTGCTGAAACTGCCGCCATCACGTACACGGTCCACGGAGTACACCACCGGCATCGACGCATCGCCTGGACGCAGAAAGTAACCGTGCAGCGAATGCACATGGCGTGCTTCTTCTACGGTCTGGGTGGCGGCGGAAAGCGACTGGCCGAGTACCTGGCCACCATACAACTGACGAAAGCCGAGGTCTTGGCTACGCCCACGAAACAGGTTTTCCTCGATCGCTTCCAGACTCAGCAGGTCGACCAGATCGTCCAACACGTGGCTCATTCGAGATTCTCCAAAGCAATGCCCAGTGGTCAAATGATACAGGGTTTGTCATTGCTGGCCGTTATGTTCGGTGATTCACCCGCGCAGGGTCGTTTGCCATTGCGTCCGATTGATCCGGTACAGAACATGCGGGCGCAGTGGATGCCCCGGTGGAATTCTCGGGTGCTCGAAGTTGCTGTCTGGGTCAGCCTGCATGCCGATGGCCTGCATGACTTTCTGCGACGGCAGGTTGCTTTCGCTGGTAAATGACACCACCTGCTCCAGCCCCAACTGTGCGAACGCGCAGCGTAGGCAGGTCCAGGCCGCCTCACTGGCAAAGCCTAGCCCCCAGTGACGCCGCGCCAAGCGCCAACCGATTTCCACCGCAGGAGCGAAGCCCGCATTGAAGTTGACGTTGAGCAGGCCGGTCATGCCGATAAACGCACCACTGTCCTTGCGCTCCAGCGCCCACAAACCAAAACCGTATTCCGCAAAATGACCACGCAGGCGCCCAATCAGCGCGGCGCTTTCCAGACGCGTCAGTGGCGCCGGGAAGTAGCGCATTACCTGGGGGTCGGCACACATCGCAGCAAACTCGCGCAAGTCGTCATCCTGCCATTGGCGCAACACCAGCCGCGCGCTTTCCAGCTCCAGTATGGGGGTCATGGTCTGTTCCTCTCTCTACCGCTATGCCTGTACAACGCTGGCACCGCAGCCCCCACAACTGGCAAGATCAAGGCTTGATCTCGTCGCGAAGCTGCCATGCCCCTTCCCCTGATTTACCATGACGACTACAGCCCGGACTTTCCCGCCGAGCACCGTTTTCCGATGGACAAGTTCCGTCTGTTGCGCGACCACCTGATCGACAGTGGGCTGACTACCGATCAGGCACTGCTGCGCCCCGAGCTGTGCCCAAACGAGATTCTCGCGCTGGCCCATGATCGCGACTACATCGCGCGCTACATGGACGGCGCACTTTCCCGAGAGGACCAGCGCCGCCTTGGCTTGCCGTGGAGCGAAGCACTCGCACGTCGAACCGTACGGGCGGTCGGCGGCTCATTGCTGGCCGCCGAACAGGCACTTAAGCACGGTATCGCCTGCCACCTGGCGGGAGGGACCCATCATGCTCATTATGACCATCCTGCCGGATTCTGCATTTTCAACGACCTGGCCGTGATCAGCCGTTACCTGCTGGAAGCCGGCCGCGTGCATCGCGTCCTGATCTTCGATTGCGATGTTCACCAGGGCGACGGCACCGCACGCATCCTTCACGACACACCGGACGCCATCACCGTTTCACTGCACTGCGAGCAGAATTTCCCGGCGCGCAAGGCCCAGAGTGACTGGGACATTCCGCTACCTCGGGGCATGGGCGATGCCGACTACCTGAGGGTGGTCGAGGACGCACTGAACTACCTGCTGCCCCTCTACCAGCCTGACCTGGTGCTTTACGACGCGGGGGTCGATGTCCACAAGGACGATGCCCTGGGCTACCTGCAACTGACCGACGCGGGGGTTGCCGCCCGCGATGAATGCGTACTGCGCCATTGCCTGGGGCGTGATATCCCGGTGGTTGGCCTGATTGGCGGCGGCTACAGCAAGGATCGCCAGGCCCTGGCACGGCGCCACGGCATTCTGCACCACAGCGCACACCGGGTACTTTACCCACAATGACTGTGGAGCCGCCTGTGGATAACCTGAGTGAAAGCCAGCCCAGCCCTTGATCGGCGTGGCCTGCAGAATGCCGATCATTTTTTGTACAGTGTTTCCCGGCCCCCGCCTCAGGTAGAATGCCGGCTCTTTTCAATCGCTTGCAGCCCACCATGACTGAGACCTCTCACCCGCACCGCCCACACGTCGCTATCATCGGGGGCGGCCCGGCTGGGCTGATGGCCGCCGAAGTGCTCGGCCAGGCCGGGATTGCAGTCGACCTTTACGACGCCATGCCCTCGGTGGGCCGCAAGTTCCTGCTGGCCGGCGTCGGCGGCATGAACATTACCCATTCAGAACCCTACCCGGCCTTTGTCTCGCGCTACGCCGAGCGTGCCGACGAGATCAAGGCGCTGCTCGACGACTTTGACGCAGACGCCCTGCGCCAGTGGATTCACGGCCTGGGCATCGAGACCTTCATCGGCAGCTCCGGCCGGGTGTTCCCCCGCGACATGAAAGCCGCGCCCCTGCTACGCGCCTGGCTCAAGCGCTTACGCGACAGCGGTGTGGTTATCCACACCCGTCACCGCTGGCTCGGCTGGACGAGCGAAGGCAGCTTACGCATGAGTTACCCACAGGGTGAGCTATCGCTCAAACCGGATGCGGTGTTGCTGGCTCTCGGTGGCGGCAGTTGGGCACGGCTTGGATCAGACGGCGCCTGGTTGCCCTTGCTGAAAGCGCGCGGCATCGAAACGGCGCCGCTACAGGCGGCCAACAGCGGCTTCGAGGTCGAGGCCTGGAGCGCGCTGTTGAAAGAGAAGTTTGCTGGTGCGCCACTGAAAAACATCGCCATGAGCCTGCCAGGCCAAGCGCCGCGCCTGGGCGAGTGCGTGGTCACTGAACTCGGCCTCGAGGGCAGCCTGGTCTATGCCTTGTCGGCGCAGATCCGCGAGACCATCAACCGCGACGGCCATGCCACGCTGCTACTGGATCTGTTGCCCAACAAGCCTGTGGATAACATTGCCGCCGCACTGGCCAAGCCCCGTGGATCGCGCTCAATGGCCAAACACCTTCACAGCCAGTTGGGCCTGGACGGGGTCAAGGCCGCCCTGTTGCGCGAGCTGACCGACCAAACGACCTTTGCCGACCCGCTGCTACTGGCTCGCGCGATCAAAGCGCTGCCGGTCACGCTGGTGCGCCCTCGCCCACTGGACGAAGCCATCAGCAGTGCCGGTGGGGTGACCTTCGAAGCGCTGGACGAACACTTGATGCTGCGCCAGTTACCTGGGGTGTTCTGCGCGGGGGAAATGCTGGACTGGGAAGCGCCCACCGGTGGCTATCTGCTCACCGCCTGCTTTGCCAGTGGGCGTCGGGCCGGGCTGGGTATGCTGGAGTGGTTGAAGCACCCATAAGCCACACGTGTAGGCGTCGGCAACGCCGACGCACACGATGACCGAGCGATTACGGCTTGCGCTTGCGCGGGCCGGTGTTGAAGGTCGGCACCTTACGTACAGGCTTGGCCTGTGGTGCGGCTGCAGGCGTTTCACCGCTGTCCAGCCAACGACCAAGGCTGCGTTTGGCACCACCCTCCTTCGGCTTTTTCGGTTTCTTCGGCTTTTTCAGGATCTGCCCACTGGCGTCGGTCACCGGTACCCGGTGCTCTGGCGCAAAATCCGGCTCTTCGTGACGCGGCAGGGTCTTGCGGGTCAGGGTTTCAATGGCCGAGAGCAGTTGCACTTCATCAGCACACACCAGCGAGATCGCTTCACCGGTGTTGCCAGCACGACCGGTACGGCCAATGCGGTGAATGTAGTCCTCAGCCACGATCGGCAGGTCGAAGTTCACCACCAGCGGCAGGTCGTCGATATCCAGGCCACGGGCGGCCACATCCGTCGCCACCAGGATCTGGATTTCGTTGGCCTTGAAGCTGTCCAGTGCCCGCTGGCGTGTCGCCTGTGGACGGTCGCCGTGAATACCGTCGGCATTCACACCTTGACCGCGCAGGCGCTCCACCAGTTGATCGACACCATTGCGGGTCTTGGCAAACACCAGCACCTGCTTCCAGCGCTGCTTGCGCATCAGGTGGCTGAACAACTCTGGCTTGCGCTTCTTGTCCACAGGGACAATCCACTGTTTGACCGTGCTTGCCGCAACGTTACGCGGACTGACTTCGATGCTCAGCGGTTCATTGAGCATCTGCCCGCCCAGCAGGCGAATCTCGTCGGAGAAGGTGGCCGAGAACAGTAGGGTCTGGCGACGGTTAGGCAACACGGCATAAATCGCCCGCAGCTCCTCGGAGAAGCCCAGATCAAGCATGCGATCGGCCTCATCCAGCACCAGCGCCTGAAGCTGATTGAACTTCAGTGCATTCTGCCGAAACAGGTCCAACAGGCGCCCAGGCGTTGCAACCAGCAGGTCGACGCCCTTGCGCAGCTTCATCATCTGCGGGTTGATGCTCACCCCGCCGTACACCGCATAGGTGCTGAGCGGCAGGTGTTCGGCATAGTCCTGGATATTGCGGTGAACCTGCTCGGCCAGTTCACGCGTCGGCACCAGCACCAGCGCACGCACCGAGTTGCTGGCAACCTTGGCACCTTCCATCGTCAGGCGCTGCAGCAGCGGCAAGGCAAACCCGGCCGTTTTGCCGGTACCGGTCTGGGCGGCCGCCATCAGGTCACGCCCGGCCAGCACTGCCGGAATGGCTTGCGCCTGAATCGGCGTCGGCGAGTGGTAGTCGAGGCGCTCAAGCGCGCGCAGCAAAGGTTCAATCAGGCCAAGTTTGGCGAATGTCATGGCAATACCGTCAGGGGAATTCAGCAATGGCGGCAGTTTACCTTGTTCGACGCCCCGTCATGCAGCACGCCGTTGTCAAAACTGCCACAACGCCCCCTTTACTTGGAAAACGCTTCCTTGCCCACCTCGACAGCCGGAACGCTGGCGGCACTCGGCTTACGCCACTGTGGAACACCAATCAGCACGACGGCACCAATGATCACCGCCATGGCCAGACACTCCTCGAAGCCAATCTGCTCGCCCGCGAAGACAATGCCCAGCAGCACCGCCACTGCCGGGTTGACGTAGGCGTAGCTGGTGGCCGCTGCCGGGCGCACATGCTTGAGCAAGTACATGTACGCGCTAAAGGCCAGGATCGAGCCGAAAAACACCAGATAGGCCAATGCACCCCAACCCGCAGCGGTCGGCATCTGCGTCATGCGCTCACCGCTGAGTGCGCTACCCAGCAACAACACCAAGCCACCCACCAGCATTTCCGCCGCACTGGCCATCGGCCCCTGAGGCAGTGGCAGGCTTTTGCTCCACACTGAACCAAATGCCCAGGAGGCTGCCGCAAACAGAATCAGGGCCGCACCCAGCGGGCTCGCCTGAAGGTTAGAACCCAGGTTAAGCAAACCGATACCTAACAACCCGAGAAGAATCCCTGCCCACTCCAGACGCGTGTTGCGCTGCCCCCACAACAGGCCAAACAACAGTGTGAACAATGGCACGGTCGCAACCGCCAAGGCCGCAACCCCGGAGGCGACCCCGGCATGCTCGGCGACCGTTACGCCGCCGTTACCGCAACTGAGCAGCAATACGCCGATCACTCCCGCCGCGCGCCATTGCGGCCAGGTCGGTGCGGGCACCCCACGCCAGCGCAGGAACGCATAAAGCAGTGTACCGGCAATCATGAAACGCACGCCGGCCATCAACAACGGCGGCCAGGACTCCACACCGATGCGAATCACCAGGTACGTCGAGCCCCAGACCAGATACAACGCGAGGAAGGCACCGATCAATAACAGTGGAAAGCGACGAGTGGCAGGCATGGCAGGCTCGAAATCGAGTAAGTAAGGGGGATTAGTTTAGAAAGCAGCCCCACTAAACTTAAGCTACAAAACCTGTTTATAGTGCCGTAACAGTTTCCAAACAAAGGTTGTTCAGGCCCATCACCTTCTTTTCAAAAGATCTCTCGCACCATGGATAAATACGATCGGATGCTCCTCGCCGCGCTGCTGGAAAATGGCCGCGCGTCGTTCGCTCAATTGGCCCGCAAGGTTAACCTGTCGGCACCGGCGGTCGCCGAACGGGTGGCCAAACTGGAAGCCAGCGGGGTAATAACCGGCTATCAAGCCAAGGTCGACATGAGCAAGATAGGCCTGCCTATCCAGTGCGTGATCGAACTGCGCCTGGCCAGCCATGGCAATCAACAGGCCTACGAGGCGCTGACGCAGATCCCTCAGCTCACCGAGTGCCACCGGGTCACGGGCGACCCCTGCGTGATCATGCAGGCGGCGGTCGGCTCGATGCCGGAACTGGAAGAGCTGATCAACCGGGTTGCCCAGTTCGGCTTCAGCAAGACCTCGATCATTCTCTCGAGTGCGGTCGAACGGCGCGTGCCCTTGGGGCAGTTGGATAACCCGGCGAAAAAAGCCTAGCGATAGCGCTTGAGCGTTTCGGCGATTTTCGCCGCGGGTACTTTTTGCAAACTGCAGAACAATGGGTGCGAGACTGCACTCACGCCGTGGCGCAAACGCAACTCATCGGCCAGGTGCTGAGCCAGGTTGGCAGCCATCTCGGCGTCGGCCATGGCCCGGTGAGCGGTGCCGGTGTCCGGCAAGCCAGCCCAGCGGGTCAGGGTGCCCAGTTTATGGTTCGGCGCGGCTGGCAACAGGCGTCGGGACAGCAACATCGAGCAGGCAAAGTGCTGGGTACGTTGACGGTTGATCTGTGCCAGCTCGTAATCCCAGAACTTCTGGTCGAAGGCCGCGTTGTGCGCCAGCAATGGCGTGTCGCCCACAAACTCAGCGACCTCGTTCATGACCTTGGCGACCGGCGGCGCACTGCGCAGCATGGCAGTGGTGATACCGGTCAGCCCGGCGACAAAGGCAGGCACCGCAAGCCCGGCATTCATCAGGCTCTGGTAACGCTCGACAATACGCCCGTCTTCAAGCATGACCACGGCTACCTCGGTGGCGCGGCAACCGGGGCCCGGGGAAATACCGGTGGTTTCAAAGTCGATGACAGCGATACGTTCCACAAGAACCTCTGGTTTGAACTCAATGCTTGAGCAGCAACTCGCCTTCGATGGGCACGTAGCGACTGGCGGCGCGGATCAGTGAATTGGCGGTGAGCCCCGGCACGCCATAAGCGACCGCTTCGACCCCATGACGGCTGATAATGCGTTCAAGCAGCAGGTCGAAGTCACCATCGCCCGAGGCGAGTACCACTTCATCAACCCGTGCGGCGGCATCCATCACATCCAGGGTGATGCCCACATCCCAATCGCCCTTGGCCGAGCCATCGCTGCGCTGGATGTAAGGCTTGAGTTTGACCGTAAAACCGAGGTTGCGCAGGATCTGCTGAAACTGCTGTTGCTTGCTGTCACCACGGTCGATGGCATAGGCAACGGCCTCGACGATCTGCCCGTGTTGGCAGACATCAGCCCAGAACGCGGCATAGTTGAAGTGACAGCCATAGGCCTGGCGCACGGTGTAGTAGAGGTTCTGCACATCGGCGAACACTGCGATTTTCTTCACCGTACTTCCTCATTACGCCCAGGGACCGGCCACCTGTGTCAGCCGTTTCGGCGCACAGTATGCCAGCCCCAGGGCGAATGCGGGTACTCGCGGCTCAGACGTAGGAGTCGTCGTCGCTGAAGAAGCCGCTATCGTCGTTGTAGTCGGTGCCCATGAAGCCGCCCTGATCATTGCCGTAACCGCTATTGTCGGCGGTCAAGCGCTGCTCATCATTGCTTCCCCAGCCGCTGTCGCTAGCCGGTGCCGGTTCCTCCTTGATCACCTCGGTAACGGTTTCAGGCTGCGAGTGATGATTGAACAGGCTGCTGATGCCTTGTGCGAGCATCACCCCACCGGCTACGCCAGCGGCGGTTTGCAAGGCACCACCCAGGAAACTGCTGGCACCGCCACGGGCTGGCGCAGCAGCAGGCTGTGCATACGCTTGCGGCTGCGGCGCGACACCTGGCGCGTTGAACGAACTGGCCGGAGCCGGCTCGCGCCAACCGCCAGTGCTGGTGGGCGGAGGCGAGACTGGCTGACTGGCAACCGGTTGAGGTTGAGGCTGTCGGGTGCCGCTGCCAAAGATGCCGGACAGAAACCCACCGCTGCTTTGGGTCGTCGCCGCGACTTGAGCCTTCGCCTGGGTGAGTTCAGCTTGCAGTTGCTTGTTCTGTTCGTCGAGGCGCTTGATGGCAGCCTCCTGAACCAGAATTGCCTGAGTCATGTAGTACGGGGCCGCACTCTGCTGTTGCAGGTGCTCGGCGATCCGCGCTTGAGCCTGGGCGTCTCGTGGCGCAGACGTGGCCTCAGCCTGCTTGAGCTTGGCAAACAGGCCATCGATCAGGGCTTGCTCTTCGCTGTTCATGAACAACCTCGTTGGATAACTGGAGAAACAGACTCACTGAAAATAGGGGCCGCGGCCAGTGATTCAATGCACCTGTAGGATGAAACTTTTTTCAGGTCAATGGCCCTCGGGGATGCGATATGGACTAAAGAATCTACTCCACGTTCGCTTCACCGCACGGTATTTCTTTCTGACCAACGGTAGAGACCCCGTAGCTAGGGTATGCTCAGGCATCACCCGGAACCCGCCAAGCCGCGCCGATGATCCGATTACTGCGCAATACCCTGCTGACGCTGTTACTGACCATTGCCCTGCTCTGGACGCTGGCCTCACACCTGAGCTGGCAACCTGCCCCCCGCGAAGACCTGCCCGTCAGTTGCACGGCCAGCAGCACGCCGCTGGTGCCTGGTCAGGCACTCAAGGTCATGACCTGGAACGTGCAGTACCTGGCCGGCAAGCGCTACGTCTTCTGGTACGACGAAGGACGCGGCAGCGATACACGGCCCACCGCTGAAGACCTCGCGCATAACCTCGACGAGGTAGCCCGCGTGATTCGTGCCGAACAACCCGATATCGTTCTGCTCCAGGAACTGGACAACAATGCCAAGGCCACGGGCTATCACGATCAACTGGCGTTGTTGCGTGAACGCCTGGTCGACCTCTATCCGTGTGCGGTACAGGCCTACGACTGGAAAGCGGAGTTTGTCCCGGACTGGCATGTTTTCGGCAGTGTTGGCCGCAGCCTGGCAACCCTGAGCCGTTACCCGATCAGCAAGGCTCAACGCCTGCAACTGCCGACAACCGCGAGCAATGCACTGAGTCGCCTGCTCCAGCCCCAGCACGCGGTGCTGGCCAGTTACCTGCCACTGCGTGACGGCGGCCAATTGGCGGTGCTCAACACCCGCCTGGCGCACTATGAAACGCAGAATGATGTTCAGCGCCAACAGGTTCAGGCGCTGGTTAAACAACTTGGCAGCCTGGAACGCCAAGGCGCGGCATGGTTGATTGGAGGGGATTTCAACATGCTGCCACTCGGACAGTACCGGCGCCTCACGCCCCAGCAACGCGGGTTGTACGCGGCTGACAGCGACCTGCACCTGCTCTGGGACACGTACCCCATGATCCCCAGCAATGCCGAGGCCAGCGGTGCAGATCGCGCCCGCTGGCTTACCCATTATCCCAACGACCCCAATGTGAGCGCTCCGGACCGAACCCTCGACTACCTGTTCCACAGCCCCAAGCTCACGCGTGTAAGCGCACAGGTGCTGCAGCAGGACACCCTGGAAATCTCCGACCACCTCCCTGTGAGCGCTCGCCTGCTGCTGCCGGTAGCGCCTTGACTATTTGCGCGGTTTGGCTCGCGCCGTGGCTTCGGCTACCAATGGGT
>NZ_MBPN01000081.1 GCF_001695625.1 Pseudomonas defluvii | reverse complement strand
CGAGCGGCTGCACCTTGCAGCAAGGCCTGCTGTTTTTCCTTGTGTTTTTTCAGTTGGCGGTCGAGCTTGTCGGCAAGCAGGTCGATCGCGGCATACATGTCTTCATGCTCGGCATTGGCGACGACTTCGCCGCCTGGGATGCGCAGGGTGGCCTCGATTTTCTGTTTCAGCTTCTCGACCTCCAGAATGACCTGCACATTGGTGATCTTGTCGAAGTGACGCTCAACACGCTCGAGTTTTTCCCCGATATAAGTGCGCAGCGCTTCGGTGACTTCTACTTGGTGTCCACTGATGTTGACTTGCATACAGCTTCTCCTTTTGTTGCCGGTGCATAAAGAGGCAGGTATTGCGCCTGCCACTTGAATTGCGGTGGCACACCTCAGGTGCGTTACATCAGTCGCTTGCGTTCACTCGACGGTGCAATGCCGAGCGACTCGCGGTACTTGGCGACGGTGCGTCGTGCTACCTGGATGCCTTGTGCCTCCAGTAAACCAGCGATCTTGCTGTCACTCAATGGCTTTTTCTGATTTTCCGCTGCAACCAGTTTTTTGATGATCGCGCGAATCGCCGTGGACGAGCATTCTCCGCCTTCGGAGGTGCTGACATGGCTGGAGAAAAAGTACTTCAGTTCGTAAATTCCACGCGGGGTATGCATGTACTTTTGCGTGGTCACCCGGGATATGGTCGATTCGTGCATGCCCACCGCTTCGGCGATGTCGTGCAGCACCAGCGGCTTCATGGCCTCGTCACCGTGGTCGAGGAATCCACGCTGGTGTTCGACGATCTGGGTGGCAACCTTCATCAGCGTTTCGTTGCGGCTTTGCAGGCTCTTGATGAACCAGCGGGCTTCCTGAAGCTGATTGCGCATGAAGGTGTTGTCTGCGCTGGTATCGGCGCGGCGTACAAAGCCTGCGTATTGTGGATTGACGCGCAGGCGTGGGACGGCTTCCTGGTTCAGTTCAACCAGCCAGCGATCGCTGTCCTTGCGCACGATCACGTCAGGCACCACGTATTCGGGTTCACTGGACTCGATCTGTGAGCCGGGGCGTGGGTTCAGGCTTTGTACCAGTTCGATCACCTGGCGCAGCTCGTCTTCCTTGAGCTTCATGCGGCGCATCAGCTGGCTGTAGTCGCGGCTGCCGAGCAGGTCGATGTAGTCGCTGACCAGTCGTTGCGCTTCAGTCATCCAGGGTGTTTGTGCCGGCATCTGACGCAACTGCAACAACAGGCATTCGCTCAGGTTGCGGGCGCCTATACCGGCAGGCTCGAATTGCTGGATGCGGTGCAGGACGGCTTCCACTTCGTCCAGCTCGATATCGAGTTCCGGGTCGAAGGACTCACAGACCTCTTCCAGGGTTTCGTCGAGATAGCCCTGGTTGTTGATGCAGTCGATCAGGGTGACGGCAATCAGTCGGTCGGTATCCGACATTGGCGCCAGGTTCAACTGCCACAGCAGGTGGCTCTGCAGGCTTTCACCGGCCGAGGTGCGGGTGGTGAAGTCCCACTCGTCGTCATCGTTGCTGGGAAGGCTGCTGGCGCTGGTTTGATAGATATCTTCCCAGGCGGTGTCTACCGGCAGCTCATTGGGAATACGCTCGTTCCACTCACCTTCCTCAAGGCTTTCCACGGGAGTGGCGGTTTCCTGGAAGCTGGTTTCCTGGGATTCCGAGGTCGGCTTGGATTCGGCGTTATCCGCCATCGGGTCGCTGTTATCGAAGTCGTCGCCATCTTCCTGGCGTTCGAGCATCGGGTTGGATTCCAGGGCTTCCTGGATTTCCTGCTGCAGGTCCAGTGTGGAAAGCTGGAGCAGACGGATGGCCTGTTGCAACTGCGGTGTCATCGTCAGTTGCTGGCCCATTCTTAGGACGAGCGATGGTTTCATGGCAGGGGCTTAACACCTTATTCGCCGGCGCACATGCGCCATCCACTACAAGGGCGCCGAAGCGCCTTCTTTAAGCAAATTATATGCCTGAAACCGAGGTGTTTGCCTAGAGCGCTGTAACAAATAAGCCGGTATTTGGGCGGATCGTCAGCGCTCTGGCGGTGCCTCGCACCTCGGGCTTACAGGCGGAACTCGTGGCCGAGGTAAACCTCTTTCACCAGTTCGTTGGCCAGGATGGTTTCTGCATCACCTTCGGCGATTAGGCGACCATCGTTGACGATGTAAGCGGTTTCGCAGATATCCAGTGTTTCACGGACGTTGTGGTCGGTGATCAGAACGCCAATGCCTTTGGCTTTCAGGTGGTGGATGATCTGCTTGATGTCGCCGACCGAGATCGGGTCGACACCGGCAAACGGTTCGTCGAGCAGGATGAATTTCGGTGCAGTCGCCAGTGCGCGGGCGATCTCCACACGGCGACGTTCACCACCGGAAAGGCTCATGCCGAGGTTGTCGCGGATGTGGCTGATGTGAAACTCCTGCAGCAGGCTTTCCAGTTCCTTGCGACGCCCTGCGGCGTCCAGCTCCTTGCGTGTTTCCAGGATCGCCATGATGTTGTCGGCCACCGACAACTTGCGGAAGATCGAGGCTTCCTGGGGCAGGTAGCCAATCCCAGCGCGTGCACGACCGTGCATCGGCTGGTGGCTGACATCCAGGTCGTCGATGAGCACGCGGCCCTGGTCGGCCTGTACCAGGCCGACAATCATGTAGAAGCACGTTGTCTTGCCGGCGCCGTTAGGGCCGAGCAGGCCGACGATCTGGCCGCTGTCGATTGACAGGCTGACGTCACGTACGACTTGTCGACTCTTGTAGCTCTTGGCCAGGTGCTGGGCTTTGAGGGTTGCCATTACTCGGCCTTCTTCTTCGGCTGGATCACCATGTCGATGCGTGGGCGCGGTGCGGTAATGTTGCTGCCGCGGCCGGCGGTGGCGACCTGAGACTTGGTGTTGTAGACGATTTTCTCGCCTTCGGTGGTGTTGCCTTCGTTGATCACCTTGGCCCGGTCAGTCAGAACCACCAGGTCTTTCAATGCCTGGTATTGGATCTGCACGGCATAGCCTTGCATCTTGTCCGGCTTTGCAGCGCTTTGTTGCTGCTCGAAATACGCCAGGTTGCCCACCGAAGTGACCACGTCGATATCGCCGGAAGCGGAGCGGGTGATGGTCACGGTGTTGCCTTTGATCATCATCGAGCCTTGGGTGATGATCACGTCGCCGGTGTAGGTGGCAATGCCTTTCTTGTCGTCCAGTTGGGCGTTATCGGCCTGGATGCGGATTGGCTGGTCGCGGTCGTTCGGCAGGGCCAAGGCGCTCGCGCTTCCCAGTGCTGCGCTCAGGCTGAGCAAAAAGGGGAGGGTTTTAACGAGCCTCATACTGTCCTCTTACGTTGGACAGCAGGTCCATCCTGCCGTCTTTCAAATACGCTTTCATTCCCTTGCCCGTAGTGGTTCCACCGGCGCCGTCGATTCTAACGGCTTGATCGGTTTGAGCATATTGCTTCTGTGGGAATACCGTCATGCGGGTCGTGGTAATAATGGTTTCGCGGTTCTGTTCATCGGTGCGGGCAACCCGTACCGAGTCAATCAGCTCGACTTCGGTACCGTCCGGGTTGACCTCGCCGCGTTCGCTCTGAACGTGCCAAGGGTAGGCGGTGCCGCGGTACATGTGCAGGTCGGGCGTGGTCAGCAGGGTGATCTCGCTGGCCTGCAGGTGCTCGACCTTGTCTGCCGTCATGTCGTATTGCAGCTTGCCGTCAGGTAGAAACTGAACGCTGTGGGCATTGGTGGCGTAATAGTCGATGGCGCCTTTGTCGACAGTGGCCACCGGTTTCTCGAGGAAAGTATCGGGGCCGACCTTCCAGTAGCCAACCGCCGCCAGCAGGACGGCGATCGCCCCGAGCAGCGCAATGTTGCGGATTTTATTGCTGAACATGTGTCGCCCTACAGATAGTTGGCGTTTGCCGCATCGAGGTTGCCTTGGGCTCGCAGGATCAACTCGCAGAATTCGCGAGCGGCACCTTCGCCACCGCGTGCGAGGGTAACGCCATCAGCGTGTTCGCGTACGAAGGCCGCGGCGTTGGCCACGGCCATTCCCAAGCCAACCCGGCGGATGACGGGCAGGTCCGGTAGATCGTCGCCCAGGTAGGCAACCTGTTCATAGTCTAGGCCGAGCTGGCCGAGAAGTTCGTCCAGTACGACCAATTTATCTTCACGCCCTTGGTACAGGTGCGGGATGCCGAGGTTTTTCGCTCGGCGTTCGACCACCGGTGTCTTGCGACCGCTGATGATCGCGGTGGTCACACCCGAGGCCATGAGCATTTTGATGCCTTGACCGTCCAGGGTGTTGAAGGTCTTGAACTCGCTGCCATCTTCGAGGAAATACAGGCGACCGTCGGTGAGGACGCCATCAACATCAAAAACGGCCAGTTTGATGGCCTTGCCGCGCTGCAGCAGATCGGTTTGCATTACATTACTCCCGCACGCAGCAGGTCGTGCATGTTCAGTGCGCCTACCGGGTGATCGTCCGTGTCTACGACGACCAGGGCGTTGATCTTGTGGTCTTCCATGATTTTCAAGGCCTCGGCGGCGAGCATTTCGGCGCGGGCGGTTTTGCCGTGCGGTGTCATCACGTCTTCGATTCGCGCCTTGTGCAGGTCGATGTTGCGGTCGAGCGTGCGGCGCAGGTCGCCGTCAGTGAAGATCCCGGCCAGACGGCCGTCGGCTTCCAGTACCACGGTCATGCCCAGGCCCTTGCGGGTCATTTCCATCAGGGCATCCTTGAGCAGGGTGCCGCGGGCAACCTGGGGCAGCTCGGCGCCGGCGTGCATGACGTTTTCGACTTTCAGCAGCAGGCGTCGGCCCAGTGCGCCACCGGGGTGCGAGAACGCGAAGTCCTCTGCGGTGAAGCCTCGCGCTTCCAGCAGGGCAATGGCCAGTGCATCGCCCAGCACCAGGGCTGCGGTGGTCGAGGAGGTTGGCGCCAGGTTAA
Source organism: Pseudomonas defluvii (assembly GCF_001695625.1). Lineage (GTDB taxonomy): Bacteria > Pseudomonadota > Gammaproteobacteria > Pseudomonadales > Pseudomonadaceae > Aquipseudomonas > Aquipseudomonas defluvii. Next base: position 19,624 of record NZ_MBPN01000081.1, on the reverse strand, counting down.
GCGGGCAGGCTTCCTGTTGCACACGGGCGTCAAGGTTGACTTCGGCGGCTTTGGCCAGTGGCGAATCCGGGTTGCCGGTGAGGCTGATGAGTTGAATGCCCAGGCGTTTGATCAGCGGCAGCAGGGTCACGATTTCAGCGGTTGAACCGGAGTTCGACAACGCCAGGATGATATCGTCACGGGTGATCATGCCCATGTCGCCATGGCTGGCTTCGGCAGGGTGGACAAAGAACGCCGGTGTGCCGGTACTGGCCAGGGTTGCGGCGATCTTGTTGCCGATGTGCCCCGACTTGCCCATGCCGACTACCACGACCCGGCCTTTGCTGGCCTGGATCAGCTCGCAGGCCTTGACGAAATCAGCGTCGATATGGGCAAGCAGGCCTTCTACCGCTTCAAGTTCGAGGCGGATGGTGCGTTGTGCGGATTGGATCAGGTCGCTGGATTGGCTCATGTGGAAAATCGGATTGCCTGATGAAAAGGCGGCGATTATAGCGGGAATGCGCGAAAGCCTCACCTGCGAATCGCTGTCAGTGGCGTGTCAGTCGTTCATTTTTGGCTCAAGGAAGTCTGCGCAAGCGCTGCGATGGCCTTGGGGCGGCCCTGTCTGCGGTGCTATAGTTCGCCGCCAGTTCGGCCCGCTCAGGGCGTGCGTGCCTCCATGAAGGAGGTGGACGTCTGAGTGAGAAGGCTGCATCGCAAGGAGTTTAGATGAGCGTTGATAACGCCTACGCGGTCGAGTTGAAGGGCGTAACCTTCAAGCGCGGTTCGCGCAGTATCTTCAATAATGTCGATATACGCATTCCCCGAGGCAAGGTCACCGGCATCATGGGGCCATCCGGGTGTGGCAAGACCACGCTGCTGCGGCTGATTGGTGCGCAGCTGCGACCGGCCAGCGGCGAAGTCTGGGTGGCGGGGCAGAATTTGCCGACCCTGTCACGAAGCGACCTGTTCGATGCGCGCAAGCAGATGGGCGTGCTGTTCCAGAGTGGCGCCTTGTTCACGGATCTCGACGTGTTCGAGAACGTCGCCTTCCCCCTGCGCGTTCATACGCAGTTGTCTGATGAGATGATTCGCGACATCGTGCTGATGAAGTTGCAGGCGGTGGGCTTGCGCGGCGCCTTCGAGTTGATGCCCGACGAGCTGTCAGGCGGCATGAAGCGCCGTGTGGCGTTGGCCCGTGCAATTGCCCTGGACCCGCAAATCCTCATGTACGACGAACCCTTCGTTGGTCAGGATCCGATCGCAATGGGCGTGTTGGTGCGCTTGATTCGCCTGCTCAACGATGCCCTGGGTATCACCAGTATCGTCGTTTCGCATGACCTGGCGGAAACCGCCAGTATTGCCGACTACCTCTATGTGGTGGGTGATGGGCAGGTATTGGGGCAAGGCACGCCGCAGGAGCTGATGAGCTCCGATAACCCCCGTATTCGTCAGTTCATGAAGGGCGATCCGGACGGCCCGGTGCCTTTCCATTTTCCTGCGCCTGACTACCGCGCCGATTTGCTGGGGAAGCGTTAGATGCGCAGAAAATCGTTACTTGAGCGTATTCGTCTTTTCGGTCGCTCGGCCATTGATGTGCTCGCTGTGCTGGGCCGATCCTGGCTGTTCCTGCTGCATGCGTTGATTGGGCGTGGCGGTATTGGTGGCAGCTTTCAGTTGCTGATCAAGCAGCTCTACTCGGTCGGTGTGTTGTCGCTGGCGATCATCGTGGTTTCCGGTATTTTCATCGGCATGGTGCTGTCGTTGCAGGGCTTCAATATCCTGAGCAGCTATGGCTCGGAACAGGCAGTAGGGCAGATGATTGCCCTGACCCTGCTGCGTGAGCTTGGCCCGGTGGTGACCGCGCTGCTGTTTGCTGGGCGGGCGGGCTCTGCATTGACCGCTGAAATCGGCAACATGAAGTCCACCGAGCAACTGTCCAGTCTTGAGATGATCGGTGTCGATCCGCTCAAGTACATTGTTGCCCCACGCCTGTGGGCAGGCTTCATTTCCCTGCCGCTGCTGGCAATGATTTTCAGTGTGGTGGGTATCTGGGGTGGGTCCTGGGTCGCGGTTGACTGGCTGGGGGTCTATGAAGGCTCTTTCTGGTCCAACATGCAAAACAGTGTGTCCTTCACCGATGATGTGCTTAACGGGATCATCAAGAGCCTGGTTTTTGCCTTTGTCGTTACCTGGATCGCCGTATTCCAAGGCTATGACTGCGAGCCCACCTCAGAGGGGATCAGCCGTGCCACTACCAAGACCGTGGTCTATGCCTCGTTGGCAGTCCTGGGTCTGGACTTTATTCTGACCGCCTTGATGTTTGGAGATTTCTGATGCAAAACCGCACCCTGGAAATCGGTGTCGGCCTGTTCCTCCTGGCCGGGATCCTGGCGCTGCTTCTGCTGGCACTGCGTGTCAGCGGCCTGTCTGCCAGCCCGAGCAGCGATACCTATAAACTTTATGCCAACTTCGACAATATCGCCGGTTTGACGGTCAGATCCAAAGTGACCATGGCCGGTGTCACCATCGGTCGGGTCACGGCCATCGACCTTGACCGCGACAGCTTCACCGGTCGCGTGACCATGGAGCTGGAAAAACGCCTAGACAATCTGCCTTCGGACTCCACGGCGTCGATCCTGACCGCGGGGTTGCTGGGTGAAAAGTACGTAGGTATCAGTGTCGGTGGCGATGAGACGGTGTTGAAGGATGGCGGTGTCATCCATGACACCCAGTCGTCATTGGTGCTTGAGGACCTGATCGGCAAGTTCCTGCTCAACAGTGTTGGCAAAGAAGCCAAATAAGGAGTTTCTATGATCTCTATTCTGCGACGCGGCCTGCTGGTGTTGCTGGCGGCACTGCCAATGTTTGCGGGCGCGGCAGTGGCCCCGTCGGCTCATGACCTTATACAGGGCACGACCAATCAACTGCTGTCCGACCTGAAGTCGAACAAAGAGCAGTACAAGGCCAACCCGAGCGCCTTCTACGACGCCCTCAACCGTATCCTAGGGCCTGTGGTGGATGCCGATGGCATCTCGCGCAGCATCATGACCGTTAAGTATTCGCGCAAAGCCACGCCTGAGCAGATGGCGCGCTTTCAGGAGAACTTCAAGCGCAGCTTGATGCAGTTCTACGGTAACGCCCTGCTGGAGTACAACAACCAGGGTATTACGGTCAGCCCGGCCAAGGATGAAAGCGGCGATCGGACCAGCGTTGACATGAAGGTCACGGGTAACAACGGCGCGATCTATCCTGTTTCCTACACGCTGGAGAAGATCGATGGCGTCTGGAAAGTGCGCAATGTGATCGTCAATGGCATCAACATCGGCAAGTTGTTCCGTGACCAGTTTGCCGATGCCATGCAGCGCAACGGTAACAACCTGGACAAGACCATCGATGGTTGGGCTGGCGAAGTCGCCAAGGCCAAGGAAACGGCGGAGCAGTCCACCGAGAAGCAAACGCAATGAGCAGTGCCTCTGTTCAGTGGGGTGAGGCCGGTGTCCTGAACCTTTCGGGGGTTCTGGATTACCGCACGGGCCCGACCTTGCGCAAGGAAGGTCAGGTGCTGATTGCTTCCGAGAAGGCGCCCGCGCTGGTGCTCGACTGCTCTGCGGTAGAGAAATCGAGCAGTGTAGGCCTCTCACTGTTACTGGCCTTCATGCGTGATGCCAGTGCAAGCGGGAAAACCGTCGAAGTGCGCGCAATGCCCCAGGACATGCGCGAAATCGCCGAGGTCTATGGCCTCGCCGAACTGTTGGCGGGCCGATAATCGGCCCCCGTCTAGCGGCCCCTCGGTCAGAGTCCTCGTTTACGGGGTTCGCAGGCGAGGGGCTTTTTTGTATGATGGCCGACCCGCGCGCACAGGGCGCCGATTGAGGTTGAGCATGCAGGCCGTAGAAGTTAAGAGCTTCCTTGAAGAAAAGTTGCCGGGAACCCGGGTCGAAGTTGAAGGCGAAGGCTGCAACTTCCAGTTGAATCTGATCAGCGACGAGTTGGCGGCCCTGAGCCCGGTCAAACGTCAGCAAGCGATCTATGCTCACCTGAACCCGTGGATCGCCGATGGCAGCATCCATGCGGTAACCATGAAATTTTTCAGCAGCGCAGCCTGGGCTGAGCGCACCTGAGCCAATTGGCGCGAGACTCAAATGGATAAACTGATTATTACTGGCGGTTCTCGTCTTGATGGCGAAATCCGCATTTCCGGGGCGAAGAACGCTGCCCTGCCGATTCTGGCTGCCACCTTGTTGGCTGACGGCCCTGTGACGGTTGGCAACCTGCCACACCTGCACGACATCACCACCATGATCGAGCTGTTCGGGCGTATGGGCATTGAGCCTGTCATCGATGAAAAGCTTTCGGTGGAAATTGACCCGCGTAGCATCAAGACGCTGATCGCGCCTTACGAGCTGGTGAAAACCATGCGCGCCTCGATCCTGGTACTCGGCCCGATGGTCGCGCGCTTTGGCGAGGCTGAAGTGGCCCTGCCTGGCGGTTGCGCCATCGGTTCGCGTCCTGTCGACCTGCACATTCGTGGCCTTGAAGCCATGGGTGCGAAGATCGAAGTCGAGGGTGGTTACATCAAGGCCAAGGCACCTGAAGGTGGCTTGCGTGGTGCGCACTTCTTCTTCGACACCGTCAGTGTGACCGGTACCGAGAACATCATGATGGCGGCGGCGCTGGCCAAAGGCCGCAGCGTACTGCAAAACGCCGCGCGTGAGCCGGAAGTGGTCGACCTGGCCAACTTCATCAACGCCATGGGCGGCAAGGTTCAGGGCGCTGGCACCGATACCATCACCATCGATGGCGTCGAGCGCCTGGGTTCGGCGACCTACCGTGTCATGCCTGACCGTATCGAGACCGGTACCTACCTGGTGGCTGCCGCCATTACCGGTGGCCGCGTCAAGGTCAAGGACACCGATCCAACCATCCTCGAAGCGGTTCTTGAGAAACTCAAGGAAGCCGGTGCCGAAATCACCACGGGTGAAGACTGGATCGAGCTGGACATGCACGGCAAGCGGCCTAAAGCCGTGAACCTGCGTACCGCCCCATACCCGGCGTTCCCGACGGACATGCAGGCGCAGTTCATCTCCCTCAACGCCATCGCCGAAGGCACTGGCGCAGTGATCGAGACGATCTTTGAGAACCGTTTCATGCACGTGTACGAGATGCACCGCATGGGCGCCTTGATCCAGGTCGAAGGCAACACGGCCATCGTTACCGGGACCAAGACCCTCAAAGGCGCGCCAGTGATGGCGACTGACCTGCGGGCTTCGGCCAGCCTGGTGCTGTCGGCGCTGGTTGCCGAAGGTGATACCCTGATCGACCGCATCTACCACATCGACCGTGGTTATGAGTGCATCGAGGAAAAACTGCAGATGCTGGGCGCGAAGATCCGTCGCGTACCGGGCTAGTCTGCCTGCGGCGCAAGGACGCGCCACACATTGCTGGACCGAATTGAATGCTGTCGAGCCTGCTGTGCGGCTCGACGGGCACATGCCGCATAAGGACCGACGTTTCATGTTGACCATCGCGCTGTCCAAGGGCCGTATTCTTGACGATACCCTGCCGTTGCTGGCAGAGGCGGGCATTGTCCCGACCGAGAATCCGGACAAGAGCCGCAAACTGATCATCCCGACGACCCAGGCCGATGTACGCCTGCTGATCGTGCGGGCCACCGACGTGCCGACGTATGTCGAGCATGGTGCCGCCGATCTGGGTGTGGCCGGCAAGGACGTGTTGATGGAGTACGGTGGTCAGGGCCTTTACGAGCCGCTGGATTTGCAGATTGCCAAGTGCAAGCTGATGACCGCCGGCGCAGTCGGTGCTGCCGAACCCAAAGGCCGTCTGCGGGTGGCGACCAAGTTCGTCAACGTTGCCAAGCGCTACTATGCCGAGCAGGGCCGTCAGGTCGATATCATCAAGCTCTATGGCTCGATGGAGCTGGCGCCTTTGATTGGCCTGGCTGACAAGATCATCGACGTCGTCGATACCGGTAATACCCTGCGGGCAAACGGCCTGGAGCCCCAGGAACTGATCGCGACCATCAGCTCCCGCCTGGTGGTCAACAAAGCGTCCATGAAAATGCAGCATGCGCGTATTCAAAGCCTGATCGATACCCTGCGTCAGGCCGTAGAGTCGCGACACCGCGGTTGATACCTGCGCGCGACCTTCGCTGTCGCGCCCGTCTATCCGCGTCATAGCCAACTTTTTCAGGTGCCCTCGCGGATCGGCTGCTACGTTAAGGGCGCCTGAGCATCCGCCAATTATTGAGGCCCTCGCTATGACCACGTCCACTGCTATTGCCCGACTCAATGCCGCTGACCCGGATTTCGCCCGACATCTGGATCATCTGCTGAGCTGGGAAAGTGTGTCCGACGACACGGTCAATCAGCGCGTGCTGGACATCATCAAGGCCGTGCGCGAGCGCGGTGACGCCGCACTGGTGGAGTTCACCCAGCGTTTTGATGGGGTTGAAGCCACCTCGATGAGCGACCTGATTCTCGGTCGCGAGCGCCTGGAACTGGCCCTGAGCCGAATCACTGTCGCCCAGCGCGAAGCACTGGAAAAGGCTGCTGCGCGGGTTCGCAGCTACCACGAAAAACAGAAGCAGGACTCCTGGACCTACACCGAGGCCGATGGCACCGTGTTGGGTCAGAAAGTCACGCCGTTGGACCGTGCGGGCTTGTACGTACCCGGCGGCAAAGCCTCCTACCCGTCTTCAGTGCTGATGAACGCCATTCCGGCCAAGGTCGCTGGTGTTGCCGAGGTGGTAATGGTCGTGCCGACTCCGCGTGGCGAGGTCAATGAACTGGTACTGGCTGCTGCCTGCATCGCTGGCGTTGATCGCGTCTTCACTATTGGTGGCGCCCAGGCCGTTGCAGCGCTGGCCTATGGTACCGAAAGCGTGCCGCAGGTCGACAAGGTGGTAGGGCCGGGCAACATCTACGTCGCAACCGCCAAGCGCCATGTGTTCGGCCAGGTGGGGATCGACATGATTGCCGGTCCTTCTGAAATCCTGGTGGTGTGTGATGGCCTGACCGATCCGGACTGGATCGCGATGGACCTGTTCTCCCAGGCCGAGCATGACGAAGATGCCCAGGCCATTCTGGTAAGCCCGGACGCGGCCTTCCTTGATCGCGTCGCTGCGAGCATCGACAAGCTGTTGCCGACCATGGACCGTGCCGAGATCATCAAGACCTCGATCAATGGCCGTGGCGCCCTGATCCAGGTGCGCGACATGCAGCAGGCTATCGAGGTGGCCAACCGTATTGCCCCCGAGCACCTGGAGCTGTCGGTTGCCGACCCGCAGGCCTGGCTGCCGCAGATTCGTCACGCCGGGGCCATCTTCATGGGCCGTCACACCAGCGAGGCGCTAGGCGACTACTGCGCCGGGCCGAATCACGTCTTGCCGACTTCCGGCACGGCGCGCTTTTCCTCGCCTCTGGGGGTGTATGACTTCCAGAAGCGTTCCTCGATCATCTTCTGCTCCGAACAAGGCGCTTCCGAACTGGGCAAGACCGCTTCGGTCCTGGCCCGTGGCGAATCGCTCAGTGCTCACGCGCGCAGCGCCGAATACCGCATCATTGCCGACAACGAGGGGAACTGAACATGAGTAAATTCTGGAGCCCCTTCGTCAAGGACCTGGTGCCTTACGTGCCGGGTGAGCAGCCGAAACTGGCCAAACTGGTGAAGCTCAATACCAACGAGAATCCGTATGGGCCCTCGCCGAAAGCCCTTGAGGCCATGCGCGCCGAGTTGAATGACAACCTGCGTCTGTACCCTGACCCGAACAGCGATCTGCTCAAGCAGGCCGTGGCCGAGTACTACGGCGTGCAGGGTAACCAGGTGTTCCTGGGTAACGGTTCCGATGAAGTGCTGGCGCACATCTTCCACGGCCTGTTCCAGCATGACGCGCCGCTGTTGTTCCCGGACATCAGCTACAGCTTCTATCCGGTTTACTGCGGCCTTTACGGTATTCCGTACGAGGCGGTAGCGCTGGATGAGCAGTTCCAGATTCGCGTCGAGGATTATCAACGAGCGAATGCCGGGATCATCTTCCCGAACCCTAATGCGCCAACTGGCTGCCTGCTGGCCCTGGACGCCATTGAGCAGTTGCTCAAGGCCAACCCGGATTCCGTGGTGGTGGTCGACGAGGCTTACATCGACTTCGGTGGGCAGACGGCGATCAGCCTGGTTGACCGTTATCCGAACCTGCTGGTCACCCAGACCCTGTCCAAGTCGCGTTCGCTGGCCGGCTTGCGTGTGGGCCTGGCGGTTGGTCATCCAGACCTGATCGAGGCGCTGGAGCGGATCAAGAACAGCTTCAACTCCTACCCGCTCGACCGTATGGCCATTGTCGGGGCTGCGGCGGCGTTCCAGGACAAGGCTTACTTTGACGAGACCTGCCGCAAGGTCATCGACAGTCGCGAACATTTGGTGGCCGAGCTCACCGCGCGCGGTTTTGAAGTGTTGCCGTCGGCGGCGAACTTTATCTTTGCCCGTCATCCTGAGCAGGATGCTGCCGGCCTGGCTGCGCGTCTGCGTGAACAGGGCGTGATTGTGCGGCACTTCAAACAAGCGCGTATTGCGCAGTTCCTGCGGATCACCATCGGTACCCCGGAGCAGAATCAAGCGTTGCTCGACGCGTTGAACTGATATCGGCTGGGCCCTCTCGCCGGCCAGACTGGCTCTTGCGCACGTGTATTGCACTGGAGCTGGTCTGGCCGGCGATTGCATTTGTACCGCAGTCTAACCCCTTTGCTGGAGCCCGATGGATGAACCCTGAACACGCTGCTGCCCGTGATCGCGAAGCGCGTGGAGCGGAGCTCGACGAATTGCTGATCGACGCTGAAGCTGACGATGAGCAGGTTCAACAACAGCCCGTGGTATTGCAACGCCCTTGGTTGCTGCTTCTGGGGCTGGTGCTGGTGGCCCTGAACCTGCGCCCGGCGTTGTCGAGCATGGCGCCGGTGCTCGGGCAGGTCTCTGAGAGCCTTGGGCTGAGTGCTTCCCAAGCGGGCTTGCTGACCACCTTGCCCGTGCTGTGCCTGGGCCTGTTTGCACCGTTGGCGCCAGTGCTGGCGCGGCGTTTCGGCAGTGAGCGGGTCGTGCTGGGTGTACTCTTGTGCCTGGCGGCCGGTATTTTCCTGCGCAGCGTCCTGGGCAGTTTCGGGGTGTTTGTCGGCAGCATACTGGCCGGCGCCAGCATCGGCGTGATCGGCGTTTTGTTGCCGGGTATCGTCAAGCGTGATTTTGCCAAGCATGCCGGTACGCTCACCGGCGTCTACACCATGGCCCTGTGCCTCGGCGCTGCAGTTGCTGCTGGTGCCACCGTGCCGCTTGGCCGTTACTTTGATGACAGCTGGTCGATGGGGCTGGGTTTCTGGTTGCTGCCAGCGGTCGTTGCGGCGCTGTTCTGGCTGCCTCAGGCACGTCAGGGCCATGCGGCCCATAGCGTCGCCTACCGGGTGCGCGGCGTGTGGCGTGATCCGCTGGCCTGGCAGGTGACCTTGTACATGGGGCTGCAGTCGTCGTTGGCCTACATCGTCTTCGGTTGGCTCCCGTCGGTGCTGATCGGGCGAGGCCTCAGCCCGACCGAGGCAGGCCTGGTGTTGTCCGGTTCGGTCATTGTTCAACTGCTCAGTTCGTTGACCGCGCCTTGGCTGGCCACCCGGGGCGAGGACCAGCGCTTGGCCATTGTGTTGGCCATGCTGATGACGTTGGCCGGGTTGTTCGGTTGTCTTTATGCGCCGCTGAACGGCCTCTGGGGTTGGGCGGTGGTCTTGGGCTTGGGGCAGGGCGGAGCGTTTGCGCTGGCATTGACCCTGATCGTGCTGCGCTCCCGGGATGCCCATGTCGCGGCCAACCTGTCGAGCATGGCGCAAGGCGTGGGTTACACCCTGGCGTCCCTTGGGCCTTTCGCCGTGGGTGTGGTGCATGACCTGACGGGTGGGTGGAAGGCTGTGGGGTGGATTTTCGCGGTGCTCGGTGTCAGCGCCATAGTCTTCGGCCTCAAGGCCGGGCGCGCCCTGTATGTGAACGCGACCAGCGAGCGGGTCTGATCCGCGCTGGCGGTCAGCGATTGATTTCAGGTGGTGCGCGCTATTCGCTGCGCAAATGTCCGTAGCTTTTTGGCCTCGGCCCGGACTATCGTTCCAGACTCTCTTCTCGGTAATGGATCTGCCCATGAGCGATGCCCACAGTGCCCTGATCACCCGCTTCTATCAGGCCTTTCAGCGGCTGGATGCCGAGGCCATGGTGGCCTGCTACAGCGACGATGTGCTTTTCAGTGACCCGGCCTTCGGCATTTTGCAGGGCAAGGATGCAGGTGATATGTGGCGCATGCTGACGACTCGCGCCAAGGATTTCTCCCTGACGTTCGACAATGTACGCGCCGATGAGCGCAGCGGTGGCGCTCACTGGGTGGCCACCTATCTGTTCAACCAGACCGGCCGGGTCGTGATCAACGACATACAGGCGCGCTTCGTGTTTCGCGACGGCAAGATCTGTGAGCACCATGACAGTTTCGAAATGTGGCAATGGGCGCGCCAGGCGTTAGGCATGAAAGGTTTGCTGCTGGGGTGGACGCCATGGCTGCAGGGTAAGGTGAGGGCGCAGGCGTTGAAGGGCTTGCGGACGTTTCAGGCTGCCCGCTGAGGCGGTAAGCTGTGAGCCTTGTCGTCTTCTTTACGAATATGCCGTGACCGATAGCCTCTGTGAACCCACCAGCAAACCTTGGTACGTCTACCTGGTGCGCGCCGCCAACGGCTCACTGTACTGCGGTATCAGTGATAACCCGCAACGACGTTTCGAGGCTCATCAGAAGGGGCGGGGCGCTCGCTATTTCAGCACCAGCCCGGCGGTCGCGCTGGTGTATGTAGAGGTGTGGCCGGACAAGGCTGAAGCCCTGCGCCAGGAGCGGCTGGTGAAGAAGCTGCGCAAAAGTGCCAAGGAGGCGTTGGTCGCCTCCTATCTCGCGGTCAGTCCTTGCGACGCTTGAGCTGATCGGTCAGCTGTGTCGGCAAGCCTTTGATGATCAGTGTTCCGGCTTCCTCGTCATATTCGATCTTCGAGCCAAGCAAGTGCGCTTCGAAGCTGATCGACAAGCCTTCGGCTCGACCGGTGAAGCGGCGGAACTGATTCAAGGTGCGCTTGTCGGCAGGAATTTCCGGCGACAGGCCATAGTCCTTGTTGCGGATGTGGTCGTAGAAGGCCTTTGGGCGGTCCTCATCGATCAGGCTGGAGAGTTCTTCCAGGGTTACCGGCTCACCGGCTTTGGTCTGGCTGGTGGCGTAATCGACCAGGGTCTGGGTTTTCTCTCGGGCGGCTTCCTCGGGCAGGTCTTCGCTTTCGACGAAGTCACTGAAGGCCTTGAGCAGGGTGCGGGTTTCGCCGGGGCCGTCCACGCCTTCCTGACAGCCAATGAAGTCGCGGAAGTATTCCGAGACTTTCTTGCCGTTCTTGCCCTTGATGAAGGAAATGTACTGTTTCGAGTTCTGGTTGTTTTGCCACTCGGAAATGTTGATGCGTGCAGCCAGGTGAAGCTGACCCAGGTCCAGATGGCGCGACGGGGTGACGTCGAGCTCGGCGTTAACCGCCACGCCTTCGCTGTGGTGCAGCAGGGCGATGGCCAGGTAATCGGTCATGCCTTGCTGGTAGTGGGCAAACAGCACGTGGCCACCCACCGAGAGGTTGGACTCTTCCATCAGCTTCTGCAGGTGTTCGACGGCGACACGGCTGAAGGCCGTGAAGGTCGTACCGTTGTCCAGGTACTCCTTGAGCCAGCCACTGAACGGGTGCGCCCCGGATTCGGCATGGAAGAAACCCCAGGCCTTGCCCTGTTTGGCGTTGTAGCTGTCGTTGAGGTCGGCCAGCAGGTTTTCGATGGCGGTCGACTCGCTCAGTTCAGAGTCGCGGGCATGCAGCACGGCCGGGCTGCCATCGGGCTTTTTGTCGATCAGGTGGACGATGCAATGACGGATCGGCATGGGATTCTCGGCTGAAAAAGGGCAGGGCGCTGCCATATTGCAAAGTCGCCCAGTGTAACCCAGACCTGGGGCTGCGCCGTGTCTGGATGTATTGTGAAATGGCCTTTGTTCATTTTTTGTTCGATTTTTTGCGTTTTTTGGCGCAACCCCCCGAAAAACCTGAACATTTGCCTTGCTTGAGGCGGATATTTATTCGCCTCTGTGGTAGCTTTGCCCCCGTCTTGCGCCCCCCTATGTGGCGCATCGCTGGCAGACCGCTCGTGTCACATCGAACCAAACGTCATTTTGCGTATCTACATACGCGATTGGTGTGGCTGTAACACCGAGCCGCCGGGCATTTGCAGGCCTGGCCCGATAGCTGACGCGGCACTCTGCAAACCAACTGAATTTGATAGGGAAGGAACACCACCATGGCATTGACCAAAGACCAACTGATCGCCGATATCGCTGAAGCTATCGACGCGCCAAAAACCACCGCGCGTAACGCTCTGGAGCAACTGGGCCAGATCGTTGCTGATCAACTGGAAAATGGCAGCGAAATCACTCTGCCAGGTATTGGCAAACTGAAAATCACCGAGCGTCCTGCCCGTACCGGCCGTAACCCATCGACTGGCGCTGCCATCGAAATCGCGGCCAAGAAAGTTGTCAAGTTCGTTCCAGCCAAAGTGCTGACCGACGCTGTCAACAAGTAAGTCGTAAGCTGTTCCTGAAGCCGCGCCTGATGTTTGTCTGGCGCGGCTTTTTCATGCCTGCCGTTCGGCCCAGCGTTGCTGGCGCCATTGTTGCCGGGCGGCTGCGTCCTTGAAGGTCCAGGCCACCAGACGGCTTTGCTTCTGCCCTTGCCCCATCTCGACGACGCGATGCTCGAGAGCGCCCGCCTTGTTCAGGGCCGCCTGAATGCCAGGCAGGTTGGAGGCTTTGGAGACCAGGCTGGTGAACCACAGCACCTGTTGACCCATCGCCGCGCTTTCGGCCACCAGTTGGCTGACGAAACGTATCTCGCCACCCTCGCACCACAGTTCATTGTTTTGCCCGCCAAAGTTGAGCACAGGCAGTTTGCGCTTGGGGTCGGCCTTGCCCAGCGCCCGCCATTTGCGCTGGCTGCCACGGGTGGCTTCGTCGCGCGAGGCATGGAAGGGCGGGTTGCACAGGGTCAGGTCAAAGCGGTCTTCAGCGCTGAGCAGGCCGAGCAGGATGTGTTTGCGGTTGCTCTGCAGGCGAAGGCCAATGGCCTTGCCCAGCCCATTGGCCTGGACGATGGCCTTGGCCGAGGCCAGTGCGACGGTATCGATGTCCGAGCCTACGAAGCGCCAGCGGTAATCGCTATAGCCGAGCAGCGGGTAGATGCAGTTGGCGCCCACACCGATGTCCAGCGCCTGGATTTTCGCCCCGCGAGGAATTTCGCCGGCGTTGTCGTCGGCCAACAGGTCGGCCAGTGCGTGCAGGTAGTCGGCGCGTCCGGGGATGGGCGGGCACAGGTAGTCTGCCGGTATGTCCCAGTGCTGGATGCCGTACTGGGCCTTGAGCAGGGCCCGGTTGAAGACCCTTACGGCCTCGGGGTCGGCAAAATCAATGCTGGGTTTGCCGTACGGGTTCGTGATCAGGAAACGGCCCAGTTCCGGGCTGCTTTTGATCAGTTGGGGAAAGTCATAGCGGCCCTGATGGCGATTGCGCGGGTGCAGGGTCGGTTTGTTGGGTGTGCTCATGAGGGTGTCCTGTGGAACGCATCGCGGGCAAGCTCGCTCCCACACGGTTGGTTGTCAACCTGTAGAAGCGGGCTTGCCCGCGATGGCATTACGGCGGCGTACTAGCGGTTACAGGCTGGCAATCCGCGCATGCTGCTCGGTGAAGTTGGCCAAGGCCTGCTCGGCTTCAGCCAGCTTGGCGCGTTCCTTGTCGATGACGGCAGGTGGCGCCTTGTCAACGAACGCTGCGTTGGACAGCTTGCCGCCCACGCGCTGGACTTCGCCTTGCAGGCGCTGGATTTCCTTGTTCAGGCGCGCCAGCTCGGCATCCTTGTCGATCAGGCCTGCCATAGGAACCAGTACCTGCAGATCGCCTACCAGTGCGGTAGCGCTCAGTGGTGCCTCGTCCTGCTCGCCCAGCACGGTGAAGGATTCGATCTTCGCCAGCTTCTTGAGCAGCGCTTCGTTTTCCTGCAGGCGGCGCTGGTCTTCGCTGCTGGCGTTCTTCAGGAACAGTTGCAGTGGTTTGCCCGGGCCGATGTTCATTTCGCCACGGATGTTACGCACGCCGAGCATCAGTTCCTTCAGCCACTCGATGTCGCCTTCGGCAGCCGTATCGATGCGGCTGTCGTTGGCCACTGGCCAAGGCTGCAGCATGATCGTCTTGCCTTCAGCACCAACCAGCGGCGCCAGGCGCTGCCAGATTTCCTCGGTGATGAATGGCATGAATGGGTGAGCCAGGCGCAGCGCGACTTCCAGTACCCGTACCAGGGTGCGACGGGTGCCGCGCGCGCGTTCGACAGGCGCGTTTTCGTCCCACAACACAGGCTTGGACAACTCCAGGTACCAGTCGCAGTACTGGTTCCAGATGAACTCGTACAGCGCTTGAGCTGCCAGGTCGAAACGGAACTGCTCCAACTGACGGGTCACTTCGGCTTCGGTGCGCTGCAGCTGCGAGATGATCCAGCGATCAGCCAGTGACAGTTCGTAGGCTTCGCCGTTCTGGCCGCAGTCTTCGCCCTTGTCCAGCACGTAGCGGGCGGCGTTCCAGATCTTGTTGCAGAAGTTGCGGTAGCCTTCGACGCGGCCCATGTCGAACTTGATGTCGCGGCCAGTGGACGCCAGCGAGCAGAAGGTAAAGCGCAGGGCATCGGTACCGTAGCTGGCAATACCTTCCGGGAACTCGGCACGGGTCTGCTTGGCGATCTTCTCGGCCAGTTTTGGCTGCATCATGCCGCTGGTGCGTTTTTCCAGCAGGGCATCGAGGGTGATGCCGTCGACGATGTCCAGCGGGTCAAGGACGTTGCCCTTGGACTTGGACATCTTCTGGCCCTGGCCATCGCGCACCAGGCCGTGGACGTAAACGGTCTTGAACGGTACCTGCGGGGTGCCATCCTCGTTCTTCACCAGGTGCATGGTCAGCATGATCATCCGGGCAACCCAGAAGAAAATGATGTCGAAACCGGTGACCAGCACGTCGGTGGAGTGGAACTTCTTCAGGAATTCGGTCTGCTCTGGCCAGCCGAGGGTCGAGAAGGTCCACAGGCCCGAGCTGAACCAGGTGTCGAGTACGTCGTTGTCCTGGTTCAGGACAACCTCGGCGCCCAGGTTGTGCTTGCTGCGCACTTCCTCTTCGCTGCGCCCGACATAGACCTTGCCGGCTTCGTCGTACCAGGCTGGAATGCGGTGGCCCCACCACAGCTGGCGGCTGATGCACCAGTCCTGAATGTCACGCATCCAGGAGAAGTACATGTTTTCGTACTGCTTCGGTACGAACTGGATACGGCCATCTTCGACGGCGGCAATGGCCGGCTCGGCCAGGGGCTTGGTCGACACGTACCACTGGTCGGTCAGCCACGGCTCGATGACGGTGCCGGAGCGGTCGCCCTTCGGTACTTTCAGGGCGTGGTCGTCAACGCTGACCAGCAGGCCTGCGGCTTCAAAATCGGCGACGATCTGCTTGCGCGCGACGAAACGGTCGAGGTTGGCGTAGCGGGCAGGCAGGGTGGCATCGATGGATTCGTTGACGCTGCCGTCGAGGTTGAATACCTGGGCTGCCGGCAGCACCATGGCGTTCTTGTCGAAGATGTTCAGCAGTGGCAGGTTGTGACGCTTGCCGACTTCATAGTCGTTGAAGTCGTGGGCCGGGGTGATCTTCACACAGCCGGTGCCGAATTCCGGGTCGCAGTAGTCATCGGCGATGATCGGAATGCGGCGGCCAACCAGTGGCAGCTCGACGAACTTGCCGATCAGGGCCTGGTAGCGCTCATCGTTCGGGTTAACGGCTACGGCGGCGTCGCCCAGCATGGTTTCCGGACGGGTAGTGGCAACGACCAGGTAATCCTTGCCTTCAGCGGTTTTCGCGCCGTCGGCCAGCGGGTAGCGCAGGTTCCACAGGTGGCCTTTCTCGTCGTGGTTTTCCACTTCAAGGTCGGAGATCGCGGTGTGCAGCTTGGTGTCCCAGTTGACCAAGCGCTTGCCGCGGTAGATCAGGCCGTCTTCGTGCAGGCGCACGAAGGCTTCCTTGACCGCTTCGGACAGGCCGTCGTCCATGGTGAAGCGCTCGCGGCTCCAGTCTACCGAGGAGCCCAGGCGGCGGATCTGGCGGCTGATGTTGCCACCGGACTGGTCTTTCCATTCCCAGACCTTTTCCAGGAACTTTTCCCGGCCCAGGTCGTGGCGGCTCTGGCCCTTGGCTTCCAGTTGACGCTCCACCAGCATCTGCGTAGCGATACCGGCATGGTCGGTGCCTGGCTGCCACAGGGTGTCGCGGCCCTGCATGCGGCGGAAACGGATCAGGGCGTCCATGATCGCGTTGTTGAAGCCGTGACCCATGTGCAGGCTGCCGGTGACATTCGGCGGCGGAATCATGATGGTGTACGGCTCGCCCGCACCTTGCGGGGCGAAGTAATTCTCGGACTCCCAGGTCTGGTACCAGGAAGTTTCAATAGCGTGCGGCTGGTAGGTCTTATCCATGCGCGGCGGGACCCTATGGCGTTTATTCGGGAAAGCCGAGAAGTATAACGGGGAATAGGCGCTGGGGCGTAGCCTGAGGTGATGGCAGGAGGCAGAAAACGTCGTTTCACCCATTGCGGGCACGACCGGTATGGCGATCGCAGAGCAATGCGGGCCAACGGCCCGCGGATTTACTCTGGCAACTGGTTCAGCAAACGCTCGAGACGCGCATCCAGCCGACGCTTGATCTCGGTTTCGATGTGCGGAGCGAAGTCATCGATCACGTCCTGCATGATCAGCTGTGCGGCAGCACGCAACTCAACGTCCAGGTGCAGGAGGGTATCCTGTCGCCTGGCCTGAGGGTCAGGTGCTTCCTGTGCCGGTGGCTGAGCGCTTGGCACTTCAGCTTCAAGCGTTGGCACAACCGGTTCGATGGCCTCTTCAAGCAGCAGTGGAATCTGCTCGTTGTGGTCCACGGTTTCGGTCAGCAAGGGTGGTTGCAGGGTATCGTCGCCGAGCAGTTGGCGGATCGACTCAAGGTCATCCAGCAAGTGCGCGGACTTGGAGTGGGGCGTGGGTTTGTCCATCGTCGTCAGAGTCGCTGTAAGCGGTGATCTTGCAGAGCATAGCCCTGTTGTCGGTAGAAACGGAAACTCTCCCGTGTCGCCTGGCGAATCGCGGGGTCTTCGACCACGATTTCAGCGATGCGGGCAAAACGGTCAGCGAAGCCTGGCACCTTCAGGTCGAGGTTGATCAGCAGGTCCTGATGGCTGCCGGGCGTGTCGCCCAGGCCCAATACCACAGTGGCCTCGGGGTCGTCTTCGGCATTGCTGTGCGGTACGAATGCCTCGCCCTTGAAGCGCCAGAGCAGTTCATCCAGTTCGTCGCGCTGGGTGCTGTCGCTGCAGTTGAGGTAGACCTGGTGGCCGAGGCGCCAGGCTTTCTCGCACAATTTGCAGGCGAACACCAGCCGCGCCGAAAGGGCCGGGCTTGGGAGGATGTAGAAGTCGACTTGGCTCATGGTGTGCAGTGCCCGCCGGCTGCGCGTAAGCGGCGCAGCCGGGCAGGGCGGCCTCAGCCGTTGGCGCGATCGAGCAGGTACTGGGTCAGCAATGGAACCGGGCGACCTGTAGCGCCCTTGTCCTTGCCGCCACTGACCCAGGCGGTACCGGCGATATCCAGGTGCGCCCACTCATAGGCCTTGGCAAAGCGCGACAGGAAGCAGCCCGCCGTGATGGTGCCGGCCTTTGGTCCGCCAATGTTGGCGATGTCGGCGAACGGGCTGTCGAGCTGTTCCTGGTACTCGTCGAACAGTGGCAACTGCCAGGCACGGTCGTCGGCGCGTTTGCCTGCTTCGAGCAGTTGCGCTACCAGGGCGTCATTGTTGCCCATCAGGCCCGAGGTATGGCTACCCAGGGCAACGATGCAGGCGCCGGTCAGGGTGGCGATATCGATCACTGCCTGCGGCTTGAAACGCTCGGCGTAGGTCAGGGTGTCGCACAGCACCAGGCGGCCTTCGGCGTCGGTGTTGAGGATCTCGACGGTTTGCCCGCTCATGGTCGTGACAATGTCGCCTGGACGGGTGGCGCCGCCGCTTGGCATGTTCTCGGCGCAGGCCAGCAGGCAGACCAGGTTGATGGGCAGTTGCAGTTCGAGCACGGCATGCAGGGTGCCAAAGACGCTGGCAGCACCGCACATGTCGTACTTCATTTCATCCATGCCGGCGCCAGGCTTGAGGCTGATACCACCGGTGTCGAAGGTGATGCCCTTGCCCACCAGCACGAACGGCTTCTCGCTTTTCTTGCCGCCCTGGTAGTTGAGCACGATCAGTCGCGGTGGCTGGTCGCTGCCCTGGCCCACGGCGACAAAGGCCCCCATGCCCAGTTCCTTGAGCTTCTTCTCGTCGTGGATTTCGACCTTGAGGTTCTTGTGAGCCTTGCCCAGTGCCTTGGCTTCGTCCGCCAGAAAGCTTGGGTGGCACAGGTTGGGTGGCAGGTTGCCAAGGTCACGGGTATAGCTCATGCCACTGGCAATCGCACTGGCGTGCTTGACCGCGCGCTCGGTCTCGGCCTGGGTGGTCTTGTCGGTGAGCAGGGTGATTTTCTTCAGCGCACGAGGCTCGGCTTTCTTGCTCTTGAAACGGTCGAAGACATATTCGCCGTCGAGCAGGGTTTCGGCCAGCAGGCGGGTTTTTTCGTAAGGGGCATCACGGCCGGTGACCGCTACATCGTCCAGCGCCAGCACGGCATCGCTGCCGCCCAGGCCCTTGAGCACGTTCAGTACGCTGGAAACGACTTTGCGCCAGCTGCGATCACCCAGTTCGGCGTCTTTGCCGGTGCCGACCAGCAACAGGCGCTCGGCCTTCAGGCCAGGCAGGCTTTGCAGCAGCAGCGTCTGGCCCACCTTGCCGGCCAGGTCGCCGCGCTTGAGCAGTGCGCTCAGGGCGCCGTCGGTCGCGTCGTCGATGCCTTTGGCGGTGGTGCCGAGTTTGCGGCCTTCACCGACAGCCAGTACCAGGGTTGCGGTCTTCAACGATGCTGCGGCTACACTTTTTACAACCAATTCCATGTCAGGGTCCCCAATGATCGGTCTGTGCGCTGTCTGTGCAGGCGCTTGGAGCGGCCTGGCGGCGCATCTGCGTGCCAGTGATAAAGCCGCCAGTTTGAGCCTGCTGCGCCCAGCCTGACAACCCCGAGATGACGCTTTGCGTACGCCAAGTGACAGGCACGGCTAATCACAGGATAATGCGCCAACTTTTTTGCCGGTTTCACGTCTGCAGCGTGCATCCGGTGCGACTGCTACGTTTCCCTTGTTCGGCTGTTTGAGCCTGACAACCCAGGAGTGTCTGGTTTGATCGTCTTTCGTTATCTGTCTCGCGAGGTCATGCTGACCTTGAGTGCCGTCAGCGCCGTGCTGCTGGTTATCATCATGAGCGGGCGCTTCATCAAGTACCTGGCTCAGGCCGCACAGGGCCTGCTCGACCCGAGCGTATTGTTCATGATCATGGGGTTCCGCTTG
>NZ_MBPN01000080.1 GCF_001695625.1 Pseudomonas defluvii | reverse complement strand
TATCGGTCGCCTGTAGCCATGGAGAAACTGGCGGCGTGAAACCTAAAGCGGTGTCCACTTTTACTTGACCAGTTCAGACCCGCTCCTACAGCGACAGAGTCAGCGAGGTGAAAGCCTGTGCGCGAGGCCTTTGCCTTAAAAAACAAACCCCCGCTAAAAAGCGGGGGTTTGTCAGCAACGCTTACTCAGCGCGTGGCGGCTTGCCACGGCTGCTGCCTGGACGCTTCGGCGCAGGCTTGCGCTTGTTCATCTCGCTAGGACGCTCTGCGACAGTAGAACGCCCCTTGCGTGGCGCCTCCTCGCGTGGCTGACGTGCTGGACGCTCGGTCGCACCGTCTTTGGCTGGACGCAGCGTACGCACACGTTCACCACGGCCAACTGGCTTGGACGATTTACGCTGCATCCGCTCAAGCTTGTCCTTGACCTTGGCTTTCATGGCCGGCATGGCGACTGGGGTCAGGCCCACTTCGGCAGCCAGGATATCCACTTCGCCCTGGCTCATTTCGCGCCAGCGGCCCATCGGCAGATCGGAGTTGAGGAACACCGGGCCGAAACGCACGCGCTTCAGGCGGCTGACCACCAGCCCCTGGGATTCCCACAGGCGACGAACCTCACGGTTGCGCCCTTCCATCACCACGCAGTGGTACCAATGGTTGAAGCCTTCACCGCCAGGCGCTTCCTGGATGTCGGTGAAACGTGCCGGGCCGTCTTCAAGCATGACGCCGTTTTTCAAACGGGTCAGCATGTCTTCGTCGACCTCACCACGCACACGCACCGCATACTCGCGGTCCATTTCGTAGGACGGGTGCATCAGGCGGTTGGCCAGTTCACCGTCAGTGGTGAACATCAACAGACCCGTGGTGTTGATGTCGAGACGACCGATGTTGATCCAGCGGCCTTCTTTCGGGCGAGGCAGGCGGTCAAACACGGTCGGACGGCCTTCCGGGTCGTCACGGGTACAGATCTCACCATCAGGCTTGTTGTACATGATCACGCGGCGCACGGTTTCGGACGCCTCTTCACGTTTGATCAGGCGGCCATCGACCGAGATGGCGTCATGCAGGTCGACGCGCTGGCCAAGGGTGGCTGCAACGCCATTGACCTTGATGCGACCTTCACCGATCCAGGCTTCCACGTCACGACGCGAGCCTACGCCAATACGTGCGAGCACTTTTTGCAGTTTCTCGCCGGCTGGACGGGGTTGGGGTTCTTGCAGGTCTTGTTCACTCATCTGGGCACCTCCCGGTGTACTGAAAATCATGGTGTGGGCACACTGATGCCCAAACGGGCGCGAATGATACGCCGAACGCAGACGCGGCGCATCACAGACGCATTGAAAATCGCCGGCCAACGGGCATTTTCCGCTCGAAGGTGAGCTCAGTCGCGAGGCAAATCTTCGACAGATTCCGCTTCTTCAGCTGGCGGCGAGGGTTCATCGAGCAGGTCCTCGAAGTCGGTCTTGAGCCCCTCCTCCATCGAGTCGAGCTCAACCAGCAGGCTGTGAAAACTGGTTTCCTCGCGCTCGGCTTCGGGCTCGGCACTGGCATCCGCCAGCGCCTGCAAATGAGCAGGTACGGGAGCATCGTCCGGATCAAGCAGCGGCTCGGGTTCCATTTCCCTCAGTTCGGCCAGTGGCGGAAGCTGGTCGAGGCTCTTGAGGTTGAAATGATCGAGAAAGGCCTTGGTGGTAGCGAACATTGCGGGCCTACCCGGCACTTCCCGGTAGCCAACGACACGAATCCACTCGCGCTCCAACAGGGTCTTGGTGATGTTGCTGTTGACCGCCACACCGCGCACGTCTTCGATCTCGCCACGGGTGATGGGCTGGCGATAGGCGATCAGGGCCATGGTCTCCAGCAGCGCACGTGAATAGCGCTGCGGACGCTCTTCCCAAAGCCGCCCGACCCAGGGGGCATAGTCTTCGCGAATCTGCAGACGGTAGCCGGAGGCCACCTCCTTGAGTTCGAACGCACGGCCATTGCAGGACTTGCGCAGCACTTCCAAAGCCTTTTTGAAGACCGCAGGCTCCGGGCGCTCGGCTTCCTCGAACAGCTCAAAGAGCCGCTCCAGCGATTGCGGCTTGCCCGACGCCAACAGAAAGGCCTCAAGCAGGGGCGCCAGGTCCCGCGGGTCGTTCAGGTTCATTGCCATGCTCGTTGCTTGTAGGGGTTACTCGGCACGCGCCCGGACATGGATCGCGGCAAAGGGCTCATTTTGCACCAGTTCGATCAAGGATTCCTTGACCAGCTCAAGGATCGCCATAAAGGTCACTACAACGCCCAGCTTGCCTTCTTCTGCCGTAAACAGCTCGACAAATGGCACGAAACCGCCGCCCTTGAGACGTTCAAGCACCTCGCTCATGCGTTCACGGGTGGACAGCGCCTCGCGACTGACCTGGTGGCTCTCGAACAGATCGCCACGGCGCAGGACCTCGGCCATGGAGACCAGCAGCTCTTCAAGGCTGACATCAGGCAGCAACTTGCGCACCTTGGCTTGAGGCGCCTCAAGCCTGGGCACGATCACATCACGCCCCACGCGACTAAGCGCGTCAATGCCTTCGGCGGCGGCCTTGAAGCGTTCGTACTCCTGCAAGCGGCGAATCAACTCGGCACGCGGGTCGTCTTCCTCGGCCTCGATCTCGGCCGAGCGCGGTAGCAGCATGCGCGACTTGATCTCGGCCAGCATCGCCGCCATGACCAGATACTCGGCAGCCAACTCCAGGCGCACGCTCTTCATCAACTCGACGTAACCCATGTACTGGCGTGTAATTTCGGCCACAGGGATGTCGAGAATGTCGATGTTCTGCTTGCGAATCAGATAGAGCAACAGGTCCAGAGGCCCTTCAAAGGCCTCAAGAAAGACCTCAAGCGCATCCGGCGGGATGTACAGGTCCACCGGCATTTCGGTCAGGGCCTGGCCATAGACCAGCACCAGCGGCAACTCTTGCTGCGCCCCTGCCTGTGGATCGACCAGCGACTCGGTGATGACGGCCTGGCTCACGCTTCGACCAGAAAGGGGGCAGGGTCGCCGCAGCCCACGCGCACCACTTCCGGCTCGCCTTCAGCCAGATTGATGACTGTGGACGCCTTGAGGCCGCCAAAACCACCGTCGATGATCAGGTCGACATGGTGCTCCAGGCGCTGGCGCATTTCATATGGGTCAGTCATGGGTTCGTCATCACCCGGCAAGATCAGACTCACGCTCATCAAGGGCTCACCCAACTCTTCAAGCAGCGCCAGCATGATCGGATGATCCGGCACCCTGAGGCCGATGGTACGGCGCTTTTCATGCATCAATAACCGTGGCACTTCACGGGTAGCATTGAGGATAAAGGTGTATGGCCCCGGCACATGGGCTTTGAGCAAGCGAAAGGTACCGGTATCGATCTTGGCATACAGCCCCAACTGCGACATGTCACAACACAGCAGTGTGAAGTTGTGGTTTTTGTCCAGCTTGCGCAAATGCCGAACCCGTTCAATGGCATTTTTGTCGCCGATCTGGCAACCCATTGCATAGGCCGAATCGGTGGGGTAGATCACCACCCCCCCCTTTCGGATAATCTCCACGGCCTGCTTGATCAGGCGCGGCTGCGGATTCTCCGGATGAATCTGGAAAAATTGACTCACGTTTTCTACCTGTTCAGACCGCGTCGATAGGCTGCTCATGCTTGAATCGGCGCCATAGAGGCGGCAGATCCTCGGGCAATGGCCGGTAGACACCGATCTCCGACCAGGCGCCCGGACCATGGAAATCACTGCCGGCACTGGCCAGCAGACCGAATTCACGGGCCAGGATGGACATAGTGCCGACCTGTTCAGCTGGCATCATCCCATTCACCACTTCCAGCGCTTGCCCGCCTGCTTGAATATAGTCGGCAATCAGCCGACGGCGCTTGCTGCGCGTAAATTCATAGTGCAGCGGGTGCGCCAAACTCACCCAGGCGTCCGACTGACGCAAGGTTTCAACGGTGTCCTCCAGGCTCGGCCAGTGCTGCTTGACGTCGCCCAGCTTGCCAGCCCCGAGCCATTTGCGAAACGCCTCTCCACGATCCTTGACGTAGCCGGCACGCACCAGAAATTCGGCAAAATGCGGTCGGGCCGGGGCATTGCCGCTGTCGCCGAGCTCCTTCTGAATGTCCCGTGCACCGTCAAGCGCCCCGGTCATGCCTTTCGCCGCCAACCGTCGGTCGATTTCCTCGGCACGCAACCAGCGCCCCTGATGCAACGCATCAACTGCGGCATTCAGCGGTGCGGCATCGAGTGGAAACCCATAGCCCAGCACATGAATGGTGGCACCGCCCCAGGTACAGGACAGCTCTACGCCACTGACCCACTGCATGCCCAGCGCACGCGTGGCGGTACGCGCCTCAATTTGCCCTTCAAGGGTGTCGTGGTCGGTCAGGGCCAATGTCCGCACGCCGTGTTCATGAGCCCGGGCGACCAGAGCCGTGGGCGACAAGGCGCCATCGGAGGCCGTACTGTGGCAGTGCAGATCAACATTCATAGGTGGCGCTTTCGCTGTCATTGATGTTTGTTATTATGCCGTCACATCCTGCTTCTGGCTGCCACTGTGAAACAATTCATCGATTTCATCCCGCTGATCCTGTTCTTCATCGTCTACAAACTTGAACCCCGTGCCGTCGAAATTGCCGGCCACGCCTTCGAGCTGGGCGGTATCTATAGTGCTACAGCGATGCTGATCATCAGCTCACTGGTGGTCTATGGCGCGTTGCTCATCCGTCAGCGCAAGCTGGAAAAAGGCCAATGGCTGACCCTGGTCGCCTGCCTGGTATTTGGCGGCCTGACACTGGCCTTCCACAGCGAGACCTTCCTGAAATGGAAAGCGCCGGTGGTGAACTGGCTGTTTGCGCTGGCCTTTGCCGGTAGCCACTTCGTCGGCGATCGCGTGCTGATCAAACGTATCATGGGGCACGCCCTGACGCTGCCGGCACCGATCTGGAACCGCCTGAACGTCGCCTGGATCCTCTTCTTCCTGTTCTGTGGCGCCGCCAACCTCTTCGTCGCATTCACGTTCCAGAGCTTCTGGGTCGACTTCAAGGTGTTTGGCAGCCTGGGCATGACCGTACTCTTCCTGGTCGGCCAGGGCGTGTACCTGTCCCGCCACCTGCACGACAGCGACACCACCACACCGAAAACCGAGGACTGACATGCTCTACGCCATCATCGCCAGTGACGTTGCCAACTCGCTGGAAAACCGCCTGGCTGCGCGACCTGCCCACCTGGAGCGCCTGCAGCAACTCAAGGCTGAAGGCCGCATCGTACTGGCAGGCCCGCACCCGGCCATCGACAGCAACGATCCTGGTGCAGCGGGTTTCAGCGGCAGCCTGATCGTCGCTGAGTTCGAGTCGCTGAGCGCCGCTCAAGCCTGGGCTGACGCCGACCCGTACGTTGCCGCCGGGGTTTATGACAAGGTTATCGTCAAGCCGTTCAAGCAAGTCCTGCCGTAATGCCAGAGGCGGTGCGCACAACAGCGCACCGCCTGCCAGCCTGCCTTTCTAGCGCCAATCGCTCATCATTCTCGTTAAACGGCCGACAACCTCTGGAACACTCAAGTGGAATCAGGAGTTCCGATGCGTCAAGGTCCGTTGTCCCTGCTGCTGTCCCTGTTGCTGTTGAGCCCGCTTGCTCAGGCCGAAGAGGCCGTTGCCAGCACCCCGCTGTCACTCAGTGCCGGCAGCCAGATCACCGAGCTGCAACAGCGTTTGAAGGAAAGCGAAGCACAGCGCCAGGCGCTGACCCAACAACTGCAAACGCTCGACAACACACGCGAAAGCACTCAGCTGAGTGAACTTCGCCAGGAAAACCAGCGTTTGAAGGCTCAGGTCAAGGCGCTGCAAACCAACAGCCCGATAAAACTGTTGACCGATCAACAGCAATGGTTCGTGATTGGCGGTGGAGTTGCCCTCTTGGCAGCACTCTGCGGTATCTTTGCCAGCGGCAGCTACAGACGGCGCCGGCAATGGTTGAATTGAGTGAGACATGAGCGAGCTGTTACTGATCGATGATGACGAGGAACTCTGCGAACTGCTGAGCAGTTGGCTGACCCAGGAAGGCTTTCAGGTGCGTGCCTGCCACGATGGCCAGAGTGCGCGCAAGGCCTTGGCCGAGTACGCGCCAGCCGCAGTGGTACTGGACGTGATGCTGCCCGACGGCAGTGGCCTTGAAGTGCTCAAGCAACTGCGCAGCGAACATGCCGAGCTGCCTGTGGTGATGCTGTCAGCTCGCGGCGAGCCACTCGACCGCATTCTCGGCCTGGAGCTGGGCGCCGACGACTACCTCGCCAAACCCTGTGACCCTCGAGAACTGACTGCGCGCCTGCGCGCCGTGCTGCGACGCAGCCACCCGGCAGCGCCACCCAGCCAGCTGGAAATCGGTGACCTGAGCTTCAGCCCGGCCCGTGGTGTCATCAGCATCGACGAACATGAGCAAACCCTGACCCTCTCCGAAAGCCGCATTCTCGAAGCCCTGCTGCGTCAGCCCGGCGAGCCGCTGGAAAAACAGGAGCTTGCACAGATCGCCCTCGGACGAAAACTTACGCTCTACGACCGCAGCCTGGACATGCACGTCAGCAACCTGCGCAAAAAGCTGGGCCCACACCCGGATGGCCGCCCGCGAATTGTCGCACTGCGTAGCCGTGGCTATTACTACAGCCTCTAATGTCAGGCCGACGCCAACGACTCTTTACCCAAGCTTTACGCTTGCCTGACCGCCGCTGACCTTGATCTCCCTACACTGAGCACATCCGGCCACTACCGGCTTCAGACAAGGAGACTCACCATGCGCAAGACCCTGATCGCCCTGATGCTCGCTGCGACCCTGCCAACGGTCGCCATGGCCATGCCCGAGGGCGGCCCGCACCAAGGCGAACACCACCGCGGCGGCGCGCCCTTTGCCCAACTGGACCTGACCCACGAGCAACGCCAACAGGTCCGCAAGCTGATGGGCGAACAAATGAAAGAGCGTCACGAAATCACCCAGCGCTACCTGGAGAAACTCCCGGCAGCCGATCAAAAAGCCATGAAAGACGAGTTGAAGGCCAAGGAAGACAAAACCCAGGCTGACATTCGTGCACTGCTCAAACCCGACCAGCAAAAGCAGTTCGACGAAATGAAGAAGAAAGAGGCTGAGCGCCGCGCCGAGTGGAACGAGTTCAAAGCCTGGAAAGCTGAAAAAGCCACCAAGGCCCAGTAAGCTGTGCCACAACTGCCCGGTCTGCCACCGCACACCGGGCATTTTCCGTTAGAGGTGCCTCCTTTGCGTTCATTGTTCTGGCGCATCCTTGCCAGTTTTTGGCTAGCCATCACGCTGGTTGCCGGCCTGTCGATCCTGTTGGGCCACATGCTGAACCAGGACGCCTGGATTCTCAGCCGTCATCCTGGGCTGAACACACTGGCCAAAAACTGGACCGAACGCTATGAACGGGACGGCCCGGAAGTCGCTCAGGACCTGCTGGAACAGCGAAAACGGCAATATCACATCGACGTCCAGGTGCTGAACGACGGTGGAGATGCTGTCGTCCCCGGGACCTTCCCGCGCCGCGCCGCCGCCTTTGAGGCTCGCCGCCACAATGATGAACGGCAACTCCCCTGGCGTCGCCTCACAGAGGAGTACACCAGCCCCGACACGGGCGACACCTACCTGCTGATCTATCGCATCCCACACCCGGAACTCGACGCCTGGCACCGCGAAAGCCTGCTCTGGCCATTGAGCGCATTGGGCATTGCACTGGTCGTGCTGACCCTGTTCAGCCTGTTGGTGACCCTGTCGATCACTCGCCCACTGGGCAGGCTGCGCGGCGCAGTGCATGACCTGGGGCAAACCACCTACCAACAGAACAGCCTGGCTCGGCTGGCCAGCCGACGTGACGAGTTTGGCGTACTGGCCAACGACTTCAACCGCATGGGCGCACGCCTGCAAAGCCTGATAGGCAGCCAGCGCCAACTGCTGCGTGATGTGTCGCACGAGCTGCGCTCGCCACTAGCACGCCTGCGCATCGCTCTGGCCCTTGCAGAGCGCGCCGGGCCGGAACAACGCGAAGCGCTATGGCCGCGACTGACCCGTGAATGCGACCGACTGGAAGCCCTGATCAGTGAAATCCTGGCATTGGCCCGTGTCGATGCCGAACAGGCCAAAGCCGAGCCGATTGACCTCTCGGCGCTGCTGCTGAACGTACAGAAGGATGCACTGCTCAATGCACCAGAGCAGGACATACACTTGGACAGTGAGCCCGGGATGGCCCTTCAAGGCTGGCCGACACTGCTGGAGCGTGCGCTGGACAATCTGTTGCGCAATGCCCAACGCTTCAACCCGCCAGGGCAGCCTATTGAGCTCAAGGCCACTGGTGACAGTGAACGGATCGTCATCAGCGTGCGTGACCATGGCCCTGGTGTAGCCGGCGAACATCTCGAGCGACTGGGTAAACCATTCTTCCGAGCCCCCGGGCAAAGCGCAGCAGGTCATGGCCTGGGGCTGGCCATTGCACGGCGAGCAGTGGAACGTCATGGCGGCAGCCTCACACTGGGCAATCATCCGCAAGGCGGCTTTGTAGCAACCCTGACGTTACCGTCGCAAGGTGCTGCACAGTAACCTCATCGGGTTACTGGCAGCACAGAACGACTTAGCTCGGCATCGACCAGGCGCTGACAAAGTCCTCGGTGGCCAGTATCGGCGCTGTACGAGGTTCGTTCTGAGGCGTGCCCAGGTACAGAAAGCCAATAACCTCCTCGCCCTCGGCCAAACCCAGCCCCTTGGCCACATGGGCGCTGTAGGACAGATCACCGGTACGCCACACCGCGCCGATCCCCTGGGCATAAGCCGCCAACAGAATACCGTGCGCCGCGCATCCTGCGGCCAGGCGTTGCTCCGACTTGGGCACCTTGAAGTGGTCCTGCAAACGGGCAATGACCACGATCAACAGTGGCGCCCGCAACGGCATGGCACGGGCTTTGTCCAGCGTCGCCTGGGTCGCATCCCCCTTGAGCTCGGTCGCCTCGACCAGCAACTGCCCCAGTTGTTCGCGTGCTGCGCCTTCAACGGTGAGAAATCGCCATGGCCGCAGCTGACCGTGATCAGGTGCCCGCAAGGCTGCCTGAAACAGCGCCTCACGCTGTGCAGCATTCGGTGCCGGCTCCACCAGGCGTGGAACGGAAACACGGTTGAGCAATGCGTCGAGAGCCTCCATCGGCTACCCCCTGTAATTAAATGTGAGGCTATTCTAGCGTTTACATAAAAAGGTCCATAGGTAGAATGGCGCCTTTCCGCATCGAGTCAGAGCAGATCACATGGCGTTGCCGACCTTAAGGATCATTGGTTTCATTATCGGCATCTTCCTGATTACCCTGGCAATCAGCATGGTCGTGCCCATGGCCACCCTGGTGGTTTTCGACCGCACTGGCGACCTGACCTCATTCCTCTGGTCCAGCCTGATCACCTTTCTGGCCGGCCTGGCACTGGTCGTTCCCGGACGCCCGGAGCACGTGCACCTGCGCCCACGGGACATGTACCTGCTCACCGTCAGCAGTTGGCTGGTGGTGTGTATCTTTGCTGCATTGCCCTTTCTGCTGACCCAGCACATCAGCTACACCGACGCATTTTTCGAAAGCATGTCGGGTATCACTGCCACCGGAGCCACCGTACTCAGCGGCCTGGACACCATGTCGCCAGGCATTTTGATCTGGCGCTCGCTGTTGCACTGGCTTGGCGGTATCGGCTTCATCGCAATGGCTGTGGCGATTCTCCCGTTGCTGCGTATCGGTGGTATGCGCCTGTTCCAGACCGAGTCTTCGGACCGCTCGGAAAAGGTCATGCCGCGCTCACACATGGTCGCCAAGTCGATTGTCATGGTTTACGTCGGTTTCACCACCCTCGGCGCTCTGGCGTTCTGGCTCGCTGGCATGAACCCGTTCGACGCCATCAACCACGCCATGTCGGCCATTTCCACCGGGGGTTTTTCCACCTCCGACCAGTCTCTTGCCAAGTGGGACATGCCCGCCGTGCATTGGGTTGCCGTGGTGGTGATGATACTCGGCAGCCTGCCCTTCACCCTGTATGTCGCAACGCTGCGCGGTAACCGCAAGGCACTGTTCAGAGATCATCAGGTTCGCGGGTTGCTCGGCTTGTTGCTGGTCACCTGGGCGGTACTGGGCACCTGGTACTGGGCCACGACCAGTCTCCACTGGCTCGAAGCCCTGCGCCATGTAGCGCTGAACGTGACATCCGTGGTGACCACCACCGGTTTTGCCTTGGGCGACTACAGCCTCTGGGGCAACTTCTCGCTAATGCTGTTTTTCTACCTCGGCTTTATCGGCGGCTGCTCAGGTTCGACCGCTGGCGGGATCAAGATCTTCCGCTTTCAGGTCGCCTATACCCTGCTCAAGGCCAACCTGAATCAACTGATCCACCCCCGCGCGGTGATCAAACAGAAGTACAACGGGCATCGTCTCGACGAAGAGATCGTGCGCTCGATTCTGACCTTTTCGTTCTTCTTCGCCACCACGATCTGTGTCATTGCCTTGGCCTTGTCGTTGCTGGGCGTAGAGTGGATGACCGCTCTGACCGGTGCAGCAGCCACCGTTTCAGGCGTTGGGCCGGGACTGGGCGAGACCATCGGCCCTTCCGGCAACTTCTCCAGCCTTCCGGATGCTGCGAAATGGATTCTGGCGGGCGGCATGCTGCTCGGCCGTCTGGAAATCATCACGGTGCTGGTGCTGTGCATGCCAGCGTTCTGGCGTCATTGACCCGCTAAGCGCTCGGCACACACCCACTCAGGCGGGCCCGGTATTCTCCGGGCGTCTCATCAAACCAGCGGCGGAAAGCCCGAAAAAAGTTGCTCGGGTCAGCAAACCCCAGCAGATAGGCCGCCTCTAGCAACGTCATGCCCGGCTGGGCGAGGTACTGCTCAGCCAACTCACGGCGGGTGTCATCGAGCAAGGCCTGGAAGCTGGTGCCTTCTTCCTGCAATCGTCGCTGCAAGGTGCGCTGAGACAGGTGAAGCGCCTGGGCAACCAACTCCCGTTTCGGCTCGCCCTGAGGCAACATCCGGCATAGCACCTGACGGGCCCGATGCGTTACGCGGCTCTCGGAAAACCGCGCCAGGTACTCACCCGCGAAACGATCATGCAAGGCAGCCATGGCCTCGTTGGCGGTGGGCAATGGCGCTTCCATGTCTTTGCGCTCGAAAATCAACGCATTGTGCTCGGCACCAAACACCAGCGGGGCTTGGAAGGCCTGGCGATAGGGCTCCTGATCGACAGGCTCCGGCCCATGGATCAACACCCGCCGCAACTGGATAGGACGACCGCTGAGCCAACTGGACAGCGACAAGGCACACGCCAACGAGGCTTCGGCGCTATGCCGGGTCGGCGGCAGGTGATCGCCATGCACCGTCAGCACCAATGCATAACCCTCAGGCTCCAGGCGAAACGCCAGATCGGAGCTTTCAGCAATGATTCGTTGATAACGCACCAGACGCTCGAATCCTTCCGCCAGGGTTCGACTGGACATCAACGCATAGCCGACGACGTGAAAGGAAGCCGGGCGCACCACACGGGCCAGGTTCAGGCCAATCGCCTGATTGCCGGACAGCTCCACTGCCAACTGCCAAAGGCGGGTCATGGAGTCCTGTGGAAAGCGTGCATCGGGGTCATCCAATGCCGCAAAATCCAGCCCGAGCTGGGCAAACATGGCACGACAATCGAGCCCTTCCAACTCAAGTGCCTTGACGATTCCCGTTGCCCAGCTTGCTGAAGTGGTTCTTACGCTCATGGCTGGCTTCTTTTAAGTTCACATACCGCGATGCGGTGAACCAGAAGGATACTAAAACGGCGCCCATTGTCACTGGCTGATGTAGCTAATGACTCTAGACTCGATTCAGGCTCCACGTCGTGTATCGTGGCCATATCCGATAAACCAAGGAAGCGTTATCGTGAACAGCCCTCAGCATTTCAGCAGTTTTGCCGAGTTCTACCCCTACTATCTGGGGGAGCATAGCAACACCGTCTGTCGCCGCCTGCACTTTGTCGGCACCAGCCTGGTCATCGCGCTGGCTGCCTACACGGTGGCCACTGGCAACTGGGCGCTGCTGCTGACGCTACCTGTTGCAGGCTACGGATTCGCTTGGGTCGGGCATTTCTTTTTTGAAAAAAACCGTCCAGCCACGTTCAGCCACCCGCTCTACAGCTTGATTGGCGATTTCGCGATGTACCGCGACATGCTGCGTGGCAAGATCACCTTCTAGCCCGGTGTTCACGGCAGACTCGATATTTACGCCGCGTCACTACAATCATGACCTGATTACCCACAGCCATGAGCACCCACAACGGGTGTTCGATCTGCGCGGCCGCCTGGACTTCAAAGCCGAAGGACGCGAGGATCGCGACAGACAGGCAGCACAACCGACTTTTACACTGAGCAGGCTGCCTCACTCAAACAACAAGGAGCTCCATGAATCACCGCACCGCCCTGGGCGCCTTGCATATTGGCGCGCTGTTTTTCGGCCTGACTGGCGTGTTTGGCAAGCTTGCCAGCGCCGCACCGTCGATCATCGTCTTTGGCCGAGCGGTGTTCGCGGTAGCGGCACTGGCTGCGTTCGCAGCCCTCGCCGGGCAAGGCTGGATACGCCTGCGGCATCAGGACTGGCAACGGCTCACACTCGGCGGAGTACTGCTGGCGGGGCACTGGGTCAGCTTCTTCATTGCCGTAAAGGTCGCCGGCGTCGCGATCGCCACCCTGGGCTTTGCCAGCTTTCCGGCCTTCACCATCATCCTTGAAGGCCTGCTGTTTCGCGAACGCATCCGTGGCAACGAGGTACTTTTGGTAGCGCTGGTCAGCCTTGGCCTGATTCTGGTCACCCCCGACTTCAACCTTGCCAGCGAAGCCACCGGCGGCCTGCTGTGGGCGTTACTTTCCGGGCTGCTGTTTTCATTGCTGTCGCTGATCAACCGCGCCAACTCCGGACGCGTCCCTGCAGTCCAGGCTGCCCTCTGCCAAAACGCCGTGGTCGCCCTGTGCCTGCTGCCCCTGGCGGCGCCGGAGATCAGCGCGGTACCTGCACTGGACTGGTTGTGGATTGGTCTGCTCGGGGTGTTCTGCACAGGCGTTGCCCACAGCCTGTTCGTCGCCAGCCTCGCGGTCATCAAGGCTCGCACTGCGGCGGTGGTCTTTGCCATGGAGCCGGTCTACGGCATTGCCATGGCCTGGATGATTTTCGCAGAGACGCCCACACCGCGCATGCTCATGGGCGGTGTGCTGATCATTCTCGCTATTGTCGTATCCAGTCGCATGGCCACAGGCCGCCAAGGCAAGAAGCTCAAGGCCGCCGAGCTCGCCTGATCAAGGCCGGTCGTTGTGCCCCAGGTCGCGCAGCGGATCGATCTGGTCGCGTACACGCTGCTTGAGCACTTTGGCCTCAGGGAAACCGCCATCGGCCTTGCGCTCCCAGATCTGCACACCGTCGCAGGTAATACGAAAGGCGCCTCCCGTGGCCGGCTCAAGCGCCACCCGCGACAGGTCATCGCTAAAGGTACTGAGCAGTTCCTGAGCCAGCCAGGCAGCACGAAGCAGCCACTGGCACTGAGTGCAATAGGTGATGACGATTTCAGGCTTGTGCAGGGTCATGCGGGTACTGTCTCCTGACCGGTGACTAGGACTTCTCCAGGTTTGCCAGAATGCGTGCATGCACACGCATGCAGATGCTCAACTCCTCTTCATCGACCCCCGTGAACAGCTCGGCACGCAAGGCATTGGCGATGGTTTCGATCTGTTCGATCAGAGGTTTGGCGGGAGGGCAGAGCAAAATTTTCTTCGCCCGGCGATCCTCCAGGACTGCCTGACGACGCACCAGGCCCTGGGCCTCCAGGCTATCGAGCAAACGGGCCAGGGTCGGTCCCTCGACGCCAACACTCTGCGCAAGTTCGCGTTGAGTTGGTGCCTCTTCGAAACGGGCCAGGTGCAGCAGCACCAGCCAACGCGCTTGCGAAAGGTTCAATCCGGCCAGGCGGCGATCCAGTTCGGCGCGCCAGCCACGGGACATCTGCGCCAGTTGCATCCCAAAGCGGTGGTGATCGGTCAACGGCATAACACACTCATCATCAAAAACAATTATTAGTCAGCTAACCATGACCGAGCCCCTTAGGCAAGGCTCTGACACCAGGCATTTTGTCCAACAATCGTTATAAATGATGACATTAGCGGTGTTTTACATCTCAAATTCAGCGGCCAGGGCAGCCCGAACGCAGTACAACACCCCTTCTGGTACTCGTGCCCCGAACTGCCCGGCAATCGCCGAAACTGGCGGCAACTCACCCTCGCCATCAAGGAACGCGTCCTGAAGCTCGAGCAACAGGTCTTCCGGCAAATCCAGCGCCTGCTCCAATGACAACTCCTGACGACCAATGGCTTCGGCCAGCAGGCTGTAGACGTTTTTTTCGCTGCATTGCAGTTGGCCGGCGATCTGGATCGGTGTCATGCCGGCACGGGCCAGGGTCACCAACTCGTGACGCAGATCGACCACAACCTTGGGCGTTTCAGCCTCGCCACCGAGCACCTCAAGGAAGGCCTGACCATAGCGCTCCAGCTTACGCGCACCGACACCACTGACCCGGGCCATTTCGCTCAGGCTGCTCGGTTGGCTGCGCAGCATTTCGAGCAACGTCGAGTCGGGGAAGATCACGTAAGGCGGCACGCCATGCTCCTCGGCCAACTTGCGCCGCAGCGCACGAAGGGCCTCCCATTGCTCGCGCTCTTCACCACGCACCAACTGGCTCGCCGGGCTGCCGGAGCTGCCAGTGCCTTTGCTGGTCTGCGGTTTGAGATCTCGACGCAGCTCCAGGTTGACCTCGCCACGCAGTAACGGGCGGCAACTGTCGGAAAGGCGCAGGCCGCCATACCCTTCAAGGTCGATATCAGCCAGGCCTCGGGCAACCAGTTGACGGAACAGCGAGCGCCACTCCCCTTCCTGGCGCGCCTTGCCGACGCCAAACACCGACAACTGTTGATGGCCAAAACTACGCACTTTTTCGTTATCACGACCGAGCAATACGTCGATCAAATGGCCAACACCATAGCGCTGCCCCGTACGGTAGATGGCCGAAAGGGCCTGGCGTGCCGGCTCGGTCGCGTCCCAGGTCTGTACGCTGTCAACGCAGTTGTCACAATGACCACACGGCTGCTGAAGTTCTTCGTCGAAGTAGTTCAGCAATATCTGACGCCGACAGCGGGTTTCCTCGCACAAGGCCAGCATGGCGTCGAGCTTGTGCTGCTCGATGCGCTTGTGGCGCTCATCACCCTCGGAGTTTTGCAGCATCTGCTTGAGCATCACCATGTCCTGCAGGCCGTAGGCCATCCAGGCATCGGCGGGCAGCCCGTCACGGCCGGCGCGACCGGTTTCCTGATAGTAGGCCTCCAGTGACTTGGGCAAGTCGAGGTGAGCGACAAAACGCACGTTGGGCTTGTCGATACCCATGCCGAACGCAATGGTCGCGACCATGATCAGGCCCTCCTCGTTGAGGAAGCGCCGCTGGTTGCTGGCACGGGTTTCAGCGGGAAGACCGGCATGGTAGGGCAAGGCCGGGAAGCCCTGATCACAGAGGAAGGCTGCAACATCGTCGACTTTCTTTCGCGACAGGCAGTAGACAATACCGGCGTTGCCACGGCGCTCGCCAAGGAACGCCATCAACTGCTTGCGTGGCTGCTCCTTGGGCACTATGCGATAGAAAATGTTCGGCCGATCGAAACTCGACAGAAAGCGCTCGGCATTCTGCAAATGCAGACGGGTAACGATTTCCTCGCGGGTACGCATGTCGGCCGTGGCCGTCAGGGCAATACGCGGCACGTGCGGAAACAGTTCGGCCAACTGCCCCAGTTGCAGGTACTCCGGACGGAAATCGTGGCCCCATTGCGATACGCAGTGCGCCTCGTCAATCGCGAACAGCGCAATCTCCAGGTCGCGCAGGAAATCCAGCATACGCGGCTGAACCAGACGCTCAGGCGCCAGGTAGAGCATCTTGATTTCGCCGCGCCGGATCTTCCCGGCCAGCTCGCGCTGCTGCTCGGCACTCAGGGTCGAGTTCAGCGAGGCAGCCGCCACCCCCAGCTCATCGAGGGTTGCAACCTGGTCTTCCATCAGGGCAATCAGGGGCGAGACAATCACCGCCAGACCATTGCGCAACAACCCCGGCACCTGATAGCAGAGCGACTTGCCACCACCGGTAGGCATCAGCACCAAGGCGTCCCCGCCCTTGGCCACACATTCGATGATCGCACCCTGGCGACCACGGAAACTGTCGTAGCCGAAGATATCCTTGAGGACGCGCTGAGCCTGTTCGAGCATAGAAACTCCAAAAATCGCAGAACCATCCTCGCCACAGGCTGGATGAAAAACCGATCCGCCTCATCCGAAAATGCGTAAGCGGCTTTTACCCCGGGACCGCCACGCAGGGCTCCCGACACAAAAGCCGGGCATTATACCCGAGCACCTGCCCGCGCAGGTGCCTCTACGATAGAGCGTCTTCCTTTGCATCGTTTGCACCGCAAGGTGCTAGAATTCATTATCGTTTATTCCCAAGGTAGCCCTGTAATGTCCTTCGCTGAGCAATTGAACCGCCTGCAAGCCTTCCTCGACGCCGACGAGTTGCATGAGGAAGCGCTGGACTACGTTGCCGCTCATGGCTACCTGACCGCGCTGTCGATCTGCGCCGAAGCCGTGCCCGAGCGTGAATGGATCGACGCCCTGTTCTCCGAAGAGCCGCATTACAAGGACGACGCACAGCGCACCGAGATCGAAACGACGCTGATCAAGCTCAAGGAACACATCGCGCGCCAACTGGCCAGCGACGAGGAGTTCGAGCTGCCATGCGACCTGGACCTTGGCGACGAGCCGGACGACTCCGAGTTGCGCGGCTGGTGCATCGGTTTCATGGAAGGCGTATTCCTGCGTGAAGAAGCCTGGTTCGAGACCGCGGAAGAAGAAGTCAGCGAAATGCTGCTGCCGATCATGGTCGGTTCCGGCCTGTTCGACGAGCAGCCTGAATTTGCCGACATCGCCAGCGATGCCAACCTGATGGACGACATGATCGTGCAGATCCCCGAGGCGCTGACTGCGCTGTATCTGCTCTGCCATGCGCCAGACGAGAAGCCAGCGCTGCTCAAACCCCGCCACCACTGAGTTTTTACCGATGCGTTACCTGCTGCTGGCCATCGGCTGGCTCAGCGTTGCGCTGGGGGTGATCGGCATCTTCCTGCCGGTACTGCCGACCACCCCGTTTCTGCTGCTGGCAGCAGCCTGCTTTGCGCGCAGCTCGCCCCGTTTTCACGACTGGCTGATCAACCACGCCCAACTGGGCCCGTGGATTCGTGACTACCTCAACGGCAAAGGCATTCCCCTCAAAGGCAAGGTCTACGCCATCGGCCTGATGTGGGCAAGCATCAGCCTGTCCTGCTACTTGGTACCCTTGCCGTGGGCGCGTGGTTTCATGCTGACCAGTGCGGTGTTGGTCAGCGTCTACATCTTGCGTCAGAAAACCCTGGTTAAACGTTGACAGCCTATGCCGTTGGCGGGAGCCGCCGCGCTTTGCACAAACACTCAGCGCACATGGTTACGCGCGTAGGTCTCACTGCCCATCGCCGCAATCTGCCCTTCGATCAGTGCGTCGAATGGCTTTAGCAACCCGTCAAACACGTCCGGCGCCTCGAGCACGTTCAATGCCTGCACCACCGCCTCCAGCGTCGATAAAGCGCCTGGTTCCGGCGCCTTGCGCAACCGGTAACGCGACGGCTGAACGGTTGCCAGGCTGACCCTCGGCAAGCCCTCCAGCAACGGGTTCAGGTGCAACAACTTGCGTGCCTTGCGCCAGGTTCCGTCAGGCACCACCAGCAGCCAGGGACGCGAGTCCTGGTCGTTACTGTAGGGACCAAGCGCTTGCGCTTCATCTCCAGGAAACAGCACGGCAACCCGGTAACCGGGGGTCGCGATCAGATCGGGCAGGTCATCAAACACTTCGCCCACCCGCAACTCGGCATTGCGCAGGCCCAAGCCAGCCAGGCGAGCAGTGTTCAGCGCATGGCGGACTTCACTTGGGTGCTGCAAAAGCACGACGCGTGTACGGCTCTCAAGGCTGGGGATCAAGGGGCAAAGGCAGTGGTTTTGCGGTCGCAGGCAGCGCTCGCAGTTGATTCTGGACATCGATTTCTCCTGAGTGCACAAGTGTGCCACAACAGGCTCGAAAAGCTTACCCACATCCCTGTGGGTAGCCGGGGCTAGCGGTTGAAGCGTTCTGCCAGGCTGTACAGGTAATCAGCCATGTGTTCGAGGTCCCGACTGATCTCTGCGCCTTGCTTGGCCTGATCGGCGCTGTGGTCGCAGAGCTGGGCGATACGGGTAATCTGCTGATTGATGTCCTCGGCCACATGGCTTTGTTGCTCGGAAGCCGTGGCCATTTGTTGGCTCATGCCCGTAATGCGGCTCACGGCCTGGCTAATACCGACCAATGCTGATTGCACGGCCTCAACGCGCTGCACACTGTCACGGGAAATCTGCTCGCCCTTGGTCGCGGTGCTCACGGCGCGCTCGGCACCGGAACGCAGCGAGGCAATGATCTGGTGGATTTCCTCGGTGGACGTACGGGTACGCTGGGCCAGCGAGCGAACCTCATCGGCCACGACCGCAAAGCCCCGCCCCTGCTCCCCCGCCCTGGCGGCCTCAATGGCCGCGTTCAGCGCCAGCAGGTTGGTCTGCTCGGCAATCGAGGTGATCACATCCACGACGCTGCCAATCGACTGGGTCTGGTCAGCCAAGGCATGCACCGCCACGCCAATGTTGTTTACCGCTTCGCTCATACTGCTCATCGCTTGCAAACTCTGCTGAGCCAGATCACTGCCCTGCTGAGTCAGCTTGTCGGCATCGGAAGCGGCAATGGCCGTGTTCTGCACATTGTGGGTCACCTCCTGAATCGTCGCGGCCATTTGCGCGATGGCCGTGGCGGACTGGTCGGTCTCATTGCGTTGACGATCGAGCATCTGCGCCTGGGAGCCCGACAAATCGGAAGATTGCGCCGCCCGCGCCTTGACCCCGACGCCCGCGTCAACCAACCGGGTCAGTGCGGTCTGCAGCCGGGCCTCCTCACTGATAATGGCCAGCTCCAACTGCCCCAGCAACCCCGCATTGTCACTGTAGGTCAGTGCAACCAGCGGGCTGGTGAAGGCTTTGGGGTGCTCCGCCAAAGTGCGCTTGATGGCGCGGTTCTGTCGCGATTCGGTCAGGTACCAAGCCGCAAGCAGGCTCGCCGCCAACACCCCCAGCGCCGCGTATTGCGGCAACCACAGGTACCCTGCTGCCGACACGCCTCCTGCAACCAGCAATGGCCAGCCATGAGCCAACTGGGTGCCCAGCCGTGCAGCGACCGGTAGCGCCGAACGCCCTTGGCGCAAGCGCCCATACAATGCAGAGGCGCGGCGAATCTGCTCACGGCTCGGCACTGAACGTACCGACTCATAACCGCTGATCCGGCCATTTTCATAAATCGCCGTAACGTAGGCACTTACCCAGTAAAAATCGCCGTTCTTGGCCCTGTTCTTGACCACGCCCATCCAGGGCTTTCCCTGCTTGATGGTCTCCCACATATGGGCAAACACCGCAGGCGGCATATCGGGATGACGTACCAGGTTGTGCGTCTGGCCTACCAGTTCCTCATTGGTAAAACCACTGATCGAGATAAAGGCATCGTTGCAGTAGGTAATGCGGCTATTCAGGTCGGTGGTGGAGATAAGCCGCTGTTCATTGGGAAAGGTTCTTTCATGCTCAGTTACGGGCAAATTCATGCGCATCTGGGCGTTCCCTGCTTGGAGGAAGATGATAGAAAATCATCAAGCAAAGGAAGGTTTAGCAGAGCCTTTACGGGCGTGATGGCGAAAAACCCAGAAATTTCCCGATTTTCGAAAAATATTTCCCAGACATACCGTTCAG
The DNA here is from genome assembly GCF_001695625.1 of Pseudomonas defluvii. Lineage (GTDB taxonomy): Bacteria > Pseudomonadota > Gammaproteobacteria > Pseudomonadales > Pseudomonadaceae > Aquipseudomonas > Aquipseudomonas defluvii. Next base: position 5,178 of record NZ_MBPN01000080.1, on the reverse strand, counting down.
GCCGGCATGAGCTGTGCCTTGAGCAAATCACGAAAGGTCTGGATCAACGGTTCGCGGCTGCGCCCGCGGCGGATGATCATGGAAAATGGCGCTTGGTAACCGAAAGTCGCCGGGGACAGCACCCGCAAATCGCCCTTGTCCACCCAGGCCTGGGCATAGTGCTCGGGCAAATAACCAATGTAGGCACCGGACAACACCAGGATCAGCTGTGCCTCCATGCTCTCCACCGTTGCCGCGCTGTGCTTGAAACCATGCCGAGCAAGTTCCGCCTGGCTCCAGTAACCGCGCCCGACCATGCGCTGCTGGGTAATCACTTGCTCGGGAATACGCCGTTGCAGGTAGAGCGGATGGCGATTGCTGCAGTACAACCAATGTTGCTCGCGGTACAGCGGCTGATACAGCAAGCCACTCATGCGTGTGGAAAACGCGCCAATCGCCAGGTCCAGGCGGTTGTCCTGCACGCCCAACTGCAACTCGTAAGGGCTGGACACCGACAAGTGCAAATGCACCGCCGGGTGCTCCTGACTGTATGCACCAATGGCCTCGGCCAGCGGCAAGGCCCGGTCACCAACCGTTGAATCGATCACGCCCAGATTAAGCGTGCCACGCAACTCGCCTTTGAGCGCTGCAGCGTACTGCTCGAAACCTTCCATTTCCGCCAGCAAGCGCAACGTTTCCTGATGAAACAGTTCGCCCTTGCTGGTCAGGCTGAAGCCACCGCGCCCCCGATGGCACAGCACGATCCCTAACGCAGATTCCAACTGGCTCATGTAGGTGCTGATGGCCGAGGTCGACAGGTTCAACTCTTGCTGGGCATTGGCGAACCCTTGATGACGCACGACGCTGACGAAGATGCGCAGCAGTTTCAGGTCAGGCAATGCGTTGGCCATGTTCGGTTGATCCGTGGGGGATGGTCTGCAAAGTCTAACCAGCACCGGGCGCATAGTTCATAAAAATCTGAAGTAAGTATTTAGCTGTAGCGATTCTTTTCAACCACTACGTTTTGCAGACTCCGCCACAACCCGGCCTGTGCGCGGTGTTTCAGTTGCTTTCCCGCTTCAGCCCGACAGGTTTCAACCACTAAAACTATCGAATCGATGAGGCCAGACCGTGGACAAGATTCTTCATCAACCGCTGGGCGGCAACGAAATGCCGCGCTTCGGCGGTATCGCCACCATGCTCCGTCTCCCCCACCTGCAAAGCGCAGCCGGCCTGGATGCCGCGTTTGTCGGTATTCCGCTGGACATCGGCACCTCGCTACGCTCAGGTACTCGCTTCGGCCCGCGGGAGATACGCGCCGAGTCGGTGATGATCCGCCCTTACAACATGGCAACCGGTGCCGCCCCCTTCGACTCACTGTCGGTGGCCGACATCGGTGATGTGGCAATCAACACGTTCAATCTGCTCGACGCGGTGCGGATCATTGAAGAGGCCTACGATCAGATCCTGGCACACGATGTGATTCCACTGACCATGGGCGGCGACCACACCGTGACCCTGCCGATCCTGCGTGCCCTCCATAAAAAGCACGGCAAGGTCGGACTGGTGCATATCGACGCCCACGCCGACGTCAATGACCACATGTTCGGCGAAAAAATCGCCCACGGCACCACCTTCCGCCGCGCAGTCGAAGAAGGCCTGCTGGACTGCGACCGGGTGGTACAGATTGGTTTGCGCGCCCAAGGCTACACCGCAGAGGATTTCAACTGGAGCCGCAAGCAGGGCTTCAGGGTGGTTCAAGCCGAGGAGTGCTGGCACAAGTCGCTAGAGCCACTGATGGCTGAAGTGCGCGAGAAAGTCGGTGGCGGCCCGGTCTACCTTAGCTTTGACATCGACGGTATCGACCCGGCCTGGGCGCCTGGTACCGGCACGCCAGAAATCGGTGGCCTGACCACCATACAGGCCATGGAGATCATTCGTGGCTGCCAGGGCCTGGACCTGATCGGCTGCGACCTGGTGGAAGTGTCCCCGCCTTATGACACGACCGGCAATACCTCGTTGCTCGGCGCCAACCTGCTCTACGAAATGCTGTGCGTATTGCCGGGCGTGGCACGCCGTTAAAGCAACACCTCCAGGACAACCGCCACGGCAGGAAGCCATGACAGTGCGGCCGCTGACCGGCCCGCTGTACTGAAGAATGCCCCGGGCGGCCATGGCCGCCCGCGAGGTCGATCTCGCCATAATAAAGACAATCGGAGACACCCCATGGCCCTGGATATTTTCGTTGTACTGATTTATGCCGCCGGCATGCTCACGCTCGGCTGGTATGGAATGCGCCGAGCCAAGACTCACGAAGACTACCTTGTCGCTGGCCGCAACCTCGGCCCGACCCTGTACATGGGCACCATGGCCACGACCGTACTGGGCGGCGCGTCTACCGTTGGCTCTGTACGCCTTGGCTATGTCCATGGTATCTCGGGTTTCTGGCTTTGCGCCGCCTTGGGCATGGGCATCATCGCCCTGAACCTGTTCCTGGCCAAACCGCTGTTGCGCCTGCGTATCTTCACGGTCACCCAGGTACTTGAGCGCCGCTATAACCCCATGGCACGTCAAGCCAGTGCCGCGATCATGCTGGCTTATGCACTGATGATTGGGGTGACCTCTGTCCTGGCCATCGGCACCGTTCTGGAAGTGCTGCTCGACCTGCCGTTCTGGCTGGCCATTGTGCTCGGCGGTGGCGTGGTCGTGACCTACTCAACCATCGGTGGCATGTGGTCACTGACCCTGACAGACATCGTCCAGTTCGTGATCAAGACCGTCGGCCTGATGTTCATCCTGCTACCGGTGTGCCTGTACAAGGTCGGGGGTTGGGATGAGTTGGTGAACAAACTGCCAGAAGCCAGTTTCAGCTTCACAACCATCGGCTGGGACACCATCATCACCTACTTCCTGATCTACTTCTTCGGCATCCTGATCGGTCAGGACATCTGGCAACGGGTGTTCACCGCGCGCGACGAAAAGGTGGCTCAATATGCCGGTACGACCGCTGGCGTCTACTGTGTGATCTATGGTCTGGCCTGCGCTCTGATCGGTATGGCAGCACATGTGCTGATGCCTGACCTGAGCAACCCCAACAACGCCTTCGCCGCCGTAATCAAGGGCACCCTGCCCGATGGTATCCGCGGGTTGCTGATGGCTGCTGCCCTGGCTGCCATGATGTCCACCGCCAGTGCTGGCCTGCTGGCAGCCTCCACCACGCTGACCGAAGACCTGCTGCCACGGCTGCGCGGCGGCAAGCAGTCGAGCCTGGGAGTGAACCGTCTGTTTACCTGCCTGACCGGTATCGTGGTGCTGGGCATTGCACTGGTGGTGAACGACGTGATCAGCGCGCTGACCCTGGCTTACAACCTGCTGGTCGGTGGCATGCTGATTCCGCTGATCGGCGCGATCTACTGGAAGCGCGCGACCACTGCAGGCGCAATCACCAGCATGGTGCTGGGTTTTGGTACCGCACTGGTATTCATGTTCAAGGATGGCCTGGAAGCCAATACGCCCATCTACTACAGCCTGGCAATTGGCCTGATCAGCTTCATCGCGGTCAGCCTGATGTCACGCCAACCCGTAAAAGCAGCAGAACTGGCCTGAGCTGAATCTGACCTGAACATACCGTCGCATTCGCCATGATGCGACGGTTTTCAGGCCGATACTGCGCCAGTTTACTTGCGCGGCTGGCGTTTGCGTTGCTCCTCATCACTGGGAATCGGAACCGGTTGCAGCGGTGGCGGAATCAGGCCAAGCGCAACAGCCAGGTCATGTAGCCAGTTATACAGCGCATTTTTCATGACATCCCCCTTACGGGCTATCTGGTGCGGCAAAGAAGTCCTGCGGCGCTTCATAGAGATCATAGCCCGATGTCCTTCTCTGCGCACCGCTGAATCTGACAAAGAAAACACGGCTTGACCTCGATCAAGCGCTGACCATACGGCATTGCACGGGCTCAAGCCGGTCTTCCTGCTGCAACGCCACCCAGGCACTGAGGTTCGCCCCCAGCATGCCCTTGCGCCACATCAACCAGGTGGTGGCCTCGTCGAGCGGTGACTGCAAACGGTGAACCGCCACGCTTTCACGCCCCGGCAGGCTCTCCAGCATGGATTGCGACATCAGTGCGACACCGGCGCCGCCAATAACGCAAGCCAACATGCTGGGGTAGGACTCAATTTCCATCACCCGGCCCATGGCCGCATGGTCGTGGGCATACCAGGCTTCAAGACGCATCCGGTACGAACAGCCCTGACGAAAGGTGAATACCGCACGCCCTGCCACATCACGGGCACTGCGCACCGGGGGATGATCGGCCTCGGTGATCAACACCAGGGTTTCATCGCACAGCGGCACACCATCCAGGCCCGCCAGGCTCAACGGACCATCGACCAGTGCAGCATCCAGGCGCCCACTGAGCAAGCCCTCAAGCAGTTCACCACTGGGCGCCGCCTGCACCTGCAAATTGACCGCGGGGTAGGCCCGATGATAACGCGCCAGCAAGGCCGGTAAATGGATGGCAGCCGTGCTGTACATGGTGCCAAGCACAAAATTCCCTGCCGGTTGGCCGCCCTGCACTGCGGCAAAGGCCTCATCGTGCAAGGCCAGCAGGCGTCCGGCGTAATCCAGCAACACCTTTCCTGCCGGTGACAACTGCAGACGCTGTCGTTCGCGACGAAACAGCTCTACGCCCAATTGCTCCTCAAGTTGGCGCAGGCGCGTCGACAGGTTGGACGGCACCCGATGCAACTGCTCGGCAGCCCGGGTAACCGAACCCGTCTCGGCAACCGCCTGAAAGATTCTCAGCTGACTGAGCTCCATGGTCATTCTCTAAAAAAGAACAGGTTCATCATAATTATTCAATTTTATTGAAAGTCAATGCGCACTAGCCTGACGGTCATCGAACCTTGCATTGGAGACCCGTCATGTCCCCGACTCTGCGCCTGCTCGCCAGCTTCGTCGCCTTGATGATGGCGATGGGCATTGGCCGTTTTGCCCTGACCCCACAACTGCCACACCTGATCAGCGAAGGTCAGTTGGGCCTCAGTGCTGCCGGGGTGGTGGCGGCAGCCAACTACCTGGGTTACTTCGTGGGCGCGCTGGACGGCATGTTTGCGCGCCGGCCCGGGCAGGTCCGGCTGCGCTTGCTGGCCGGACTGTGGCTGTGTGTACTGCTGACCCTGGCGTCGTTCTGGGCGA